>CACYQK010000032.1:0-12793 GCA_902776495.1 uncultured Ruminococcus sp.
TTTTGAGCGCGTCAAACAAGTCCTGCTCATTCATAACCCCGCCGCGCGCGGTGTTGACAAACAAGGCGCTGCTTTTCATCTTCTCAAACGCGTCCTTGTCAAACATATTCTCGCTCTCGTCATTGAGCGGACAGTGGACTGTCACGATGTCGCTCTCTTTGAGCAGAATGTCAAAATCGACCTGCTTTACTCCTTCAATATCCCTCGGGCTGCGGTTGTACGCGATCACGTTCATCTCAAAAGCGTTGGCGATTTTCGCAACAGCCTTGCCAATGTTCCCGAGTCCGACGATGCCAAGCGTTTTTCCCGCGAGCTCGTTGAGCGGATAAACGAAGGGTGAAAAAGTCTTGCTGCGCTTCCATCTGCCGTCGGCCACATATTTTTTGTAGTGTGAAGTGTTGTTAAAGTGCTCCAAAATCAGCGCAAAGGTGTGCTGGGCAACAGCGTTTGTCGAATACGAACCCGCGTTACATACTGCGATGCCGTGCTCTCGGCAGTAGTCGATGTCGATGTTGTTGTAGCCGGTCGCGAAAAGCCCGATGTATTTTAAATTCTTCGCGAGCCTGAGCGTCTCGGCGTTGAGCAGGGTCTTGTTGCAGAGGATGATGTCGGCGTCTCTGACAGCCTCGGCGACATCCTCGTGTTTTAGCAGCCCGTACTCCTTTACCTCGCCGAGCTTATAAAGCGGAGAGGTGTTGACGATCTCATCAAACACGGTCTGCGCGTCTGTAATCACGATTTTCATATTATCACCACTGATATGCTTGATTATTCCTGATATTGTCATTATATCACAAATTATTTCCGCTTGCAATTATTATCACTTTCATATATAATTATATATTAGAGGGTGTGGAAATGTACAAGAACTATCTTTTTGATTTAGACGGCACTTTGCTGCCGATGGATATGGGTAAATTCACAGAGCTTTATTTGAAGGCTCTGTGCAAGCGCTTTGTTCCCGAGATCGGGATAGACGCAAAAACCCTTGTAAAAGCGGTCTGGAGCGGCGCCGAGATGATGGCGAAAAATGACGGTATGCGTATGAACTGCGAGGTTTTTTGGCGGACTATGAACTCCGTCTGCAACCGCGATATGCGCGTCTACGCGCGCGATTTTGACGACTTTTACCGCAACGAGTTCATCTACGCAAAACAGGGCACGGGTGTAACGCCCTATGCAAAAAAGACTGTTGATTACCTAAAGAGCAAAAAAGTCAGGCTGATCGTGGCGACCAACCCGATCTTCCCCAAGGCGGCGACCTACCGCAGGATAGAGTGGGCAGGGCTCGACCCGAACGATTTTGAGTATATCACTGTCTATGACAACTGCTCGACCTGCAAGCCGAACCTCAACTATTACGCCGATTTATGCTCGTTCTGCGGGATCTCTCCCGAGGACAGCCTTATGATCGGAAACGACGTCGACGAGGATATGTGCGCCTCGCGGCTCGGCTTTAACACCTACCTTATCACAGACTGCCTGATCAATCGCAGAGATAAGGATATTTCGGTGTACCACCATGGCTCTTTTGAGGAGTTTTACGAGCAATTGATAAATGAATAGCCTATACATTTAAAGGCTCCCCCAACGCTTTAGCTTTGGGGGAGCTGTCGCGTTAGCGACTGAGGGGGCTGCGTTTCCTGTTATACAAGGTGCGAAAACGTTTTACATATTGCCAAAACCGAAAAATAACACGCTTATTATGTGCTAAAATATTTTTGACTATGATTATTTTGGGAGGCTGATTTTATGTCAGACGTAATCAGGATTTTTGTTGAAAAACGCGAGGGCTTCAATGTTGTCGCAAAGCAGACCCTGTGGGATATCCGCCACAACCTCGGTATGCGCAACGTCACCGACCTGCGCTACATCGTCCGCTACGACATCGAGGGACTCACAAAGGATGAGTACGACAAGGCTAAGTCGATCGTTCTCTCCGAGCCCAACGCGGATGTAATTTATGAGGAGACCCTGCCCGTAGAAAGCGGCTGGAGGGTTTTTGCTATGGAGTACCTGCCGGGTCAGTACGATCAGCGCGGCGACTCCGCCGAGCAGTGCGTTCAGCTCCTCACTCAGGGCGAGAGGTGCAAGGTGCTCACCGCGAGGGTCATCGCACTCAACGGCGACCTCAGCGATGACGATCAGAAGAAGATCGAGGACTACCTCATCAACCCCGTAGAGAGCCGCTTGGCGTCGCTTGAAAAGCCCGAGACCTTGGATATGGAAACTCCTGTACCCGAGGACGTAAAGCGCGTAGAGGGCTTTATCAAATGGAACGATGACGAGATGGCGGAGTACTACGGTTCAATGGGCTTTGCAATGACGCTTGCAGACCTCAAATTCTGCCGTGATTACTTTAGAGATACCGAGCACCGTGACCCGAGTGTTACCGAGCTGCGCGTTATCGACACCTACTGGTCAGACCATTGCCGTCACACGACCTTCCTCACCAGACTCAGCGAGGTCGAGATCGAAAAGGCCGCCCTCGGTTCGGTTATCGAGGACGCGCTCAAGGAATACTACGCCACACGCGATGAGGTTTACGGCAAGGACACTGACAGAATAGTCTCCCTTATGGATATGGCTCTTATGGGAATGAAGTCCCTAAAGAAGAAGGGTATGATACCCGACCTTGACGAGAGCGATGAGATCAACGCCTGCTCTATCGAGGTTCCCGTCACAATAGACGGCAAAACAGAAAAATGGCTCGTTCAGTTCAAGAACGAAACTCATAACCACCCCACCGAGATCGAACCCTTCGGCGGCGCGGCTACCTGCCTCGGCGGAGCTATCCGCGATCCGCTGTCCGGACGCGCCTATGTTTATCAGGCTATGCGCGTGACCGGTTCGGGCGACCCGACTATCCCGTTCAAGGACACAATGCACGGCAAGCTCCCCTCGCGCAAGATCACCACGGGCGCAGCCAACGGCTACAGCTCCTACGGAAACCAGATCGGCCTCGCAACAGGTCAGGTCGTAGAGCTTTACGATCAGGGCTATGTCGCAAAGCGTATGGAGATCGGCGCGGTCATCGGCGCTTCTCCCAAGGAGAACGTTATCCGCGAGGTTCCCGCTCCCGATGACGTCATCGTGCTCCTCGGCGGACGCACGGGACGCGACGGCTGCGGCGGCGCGACAGGCTCCTCAAAGGCGCATACCGAAAGCTCTATCGAGACCTGCGGAGCGGAGGTACAAAAAGGTAATCCGCCCACAGAGCGTAAGATCCAGCGTCTTTTCCGCAACGGTAATGTAGCAAAGCTCATAAAGCGCTGTAACGACTTCGGCGCGGGCGGCGTGTGCGTAGCTATCGGCGAGCTCGCCGACGGTTTGGCAGTCGATTTGGACAAGGTAACAAAGAAGTATGACGGACTTGACGGCACAGAGCTCGCTATCTCCGAAAGTCAGGAGAGAATGGCGGTCGTGCTCGACAAGAACGATGTTGAAAAATTCATAAAATACGCCGAGACAGAAAACCTCGAGGCTACGGCGGTAGCTGTTGTCACTGAGAGCCCGAGGCTCACAATGAACTGGCGCGGCGACAAGATAGTTGATCTGAGCCGTGATTTTCTCAACACTAACGGCGTGACTCAGGAGGCAAAGGCGTTCATCACCGCTCCCAAGGCTGAGGACTGCTACCGCAACTCCTGCCCCGAAAAGCTCAAGGATATGCCGTTTGAAGAGGCTATTGGCGAGAATATGGCAAGGTTAGAGGTCTGCTCGCAGATCGGTCTTTCCGAGCGTTTTGACGCGTCCATCGGCGCGGCTACGGTAATTATGCCCTTCGGCGGCAAGACCCAGCTCACGCCCCAGGAGGCTATGGCGGCAAAGATCCCGCTCGAGCAGGGAGAGACCGACGACGCAACCGCGATGAGCTACGGCTTTATCCCCGGAGTTTCACGCTGGAGCCCGTTCCACGGCTCGGCTTATGCGGTCGTTGAGTCCACATCAAAGCTGCTCGCTATCGGCGCCGATCCGCTTACAGCAAGGCTCACATTCCAGGAGTATTTTGAAAGACTTAACGATGTTCCCTCGCGCTGGGGCAAGCCCGCGGCGGCTCTGCTCGGCGCAATGCAGGCTCAGTTAAAGCTCGGTCTGCCCTCTATCGGCGGCAAGGACAGTATGTCCGGTTCGTTTGAGGATATCGACGTTCCGCCGACGCTCGTCAGCTTCGCGGTCGCAATGACAAAGGCGAGCAAGACGATTTCTTCTGAATTCAAAAAGGCGGGTTCAAAGGTAATCTATGTTCCCGTTCCCGAAAATAACGAGACTTTGATGCCCGAGTGGGACAAGCTCGTAGCGATGTACAAGGCGGTCTACGCGCTTATGCAAAGCGGCAAGGTGCTCTCCGCTTCGGTAGTCAAAGAGGGCGGCGCGGCAGCCTGCGTTTGCAAGGCGGCGCTCGGCAACAGCTTCGGCTTTAAGTTCACCAAGGAGCTGACAAATCAGGAGCTTTTCGCTCCGCTTTCGGGCTCGCTTGTGCTCGAGCTCGCCGACGGCGCAGAGCTTGACGGCAGCGTTTTGAGCTATGATTTAGGTACTGTAACCGACGATAAGAAGATTACAATGGGCAATAAGTCCGTTGCTCTTGATACTATCCTTGAAAAGTGGACTGCTCCGCTCGAAAAGGTATTCCCGATGCAGGCTGACTGTCCAGAAATCGAAGTAAACGCCGAGCTTTACAATGCCCGCAACGTTTCTTCGCCCGCTATAAAAGTCGCGAAGCCCAAGGTATTCATCCCCGTATTCCCGGGCACGAACTGCGAGGTCGACACAGCCCGCGCATTTGAAAAGGCAGGCGCGGTTCCGGAGCTTTTGATTGTCAAGAACCTCACCCAGAGCGGCATTGAGGAGACTATCGACAGAATGGAAAAGCTCATCAAGGAGTCGCAGATGATAATGCTCCCGGGCGGCTTCTCGGGCGGTGACGAACCCGATGGCTCGGGTAAGTTCATCGCGACGACCTTCCGCAATCCGAGGATCAAAGAAGCGGTCAATGACCTTCTCAAAAACCGCGACGGACTTATGCTCGGTATCTGCAACGGCTTCCAGGCGCTCATAAAGCTCGGACTCGTTCCCTACGGCGAGATCCGTGAGCTCAAGCCCACAGACCCGACCCTGACCTTTAATACCGTCGGCAGACATATTTCGCATATGGCGTATACGCGCGTCACCTCGGTCAAATCTCCGTGGTTCTCGGGCGTTAACGCGGGCGATGTTTTCGCAGTGCCCGTATCGCACGGCGAGGGCAGGTTTATGGCTGATCTGGAGACCGTTAAGCAGCTTGCCGATAACGGACAGATCGCGACCCAGTATGTTGACCTCAACGGTAACCCGAGCAGCGATATAGCCTATAACATCAACGGTTCAGTCTGCGCGATCGAGGGTATCACCTCGCCCGACGGCAGGATCTTGGGCAAGATGGGTCACAGCGAGCGTAAGGGCGAGAACCTATATAAAAACGTACCGTTTGAAAAAGACCAAAAAATCTTTGAGAGCGGAGTGGCATATTTTAAATAATTAGGAATAGTTTTGGCTGCTGACTGAGGTCGGCAGCCACTTTTTCTAAATGCTACTATTATTAACAAAAACTGTAAGCATTGGTTGGTTGAAAACCGCTTTGTGCCGTGATATAATGTGAATGTAAAATATGAAACGGTATGATTTTTCATATCTGACAGGAGTGAAAGTATGATCGCCGAAAACATCAAATACCTCAGAAAACGCGAGGGGATAAGTCAGGAGGAATTCGCCGAGCGGTTTGGCGTGTCGCGGCAGAGCGTTTCAAAATGGGAGAGCGGCGAGAGCACTCCCGACATCACAAAATGCCTCGAGATCGCTCAGTATTACGATATATCTATAGATATGCTTGTCAGTGCTCCGCTCGGTGGGCAGGACGTAACGCTCAACACCTCTGATGGCAGGTACATCTTCGGGATAGTCAAGGTAGGCGACAGGGGACAGGTCGTTATCCCCAAGCACGCCAGAGAGGTCTTTAAAATCAAGGCGGGCGACCGTCTTATGGTTATGGGAGACACCGCGAAGGGCGGCATTGCGATGGCAAAAATTTCTATCGGCAGATTCGTAGGAAAGGAGTAACAAAATGGAAGCGATAAAAACCAAAGCGCTGACTAAGAAATACAAGGAAAAAACCGCTGTCAAGGAATTAAATTTGACGGTCCACAAGGGCGAGCTTTACGCGCTTTTGGGCGTTAACGGCGCGGGAAAATCCACCACGATAAAAATGCTCTCCTGCCTGACTCAGCCTACCTCGGGCGACGCAGAGCTTATAGGACACAGCATTGTCAGCGAATCCGCAAAGGTAAAGGCGCTGATCAACGTATCGCCGCAGGAGACGGCGGTAGCCGCCAAGCTGAGCGTGCGCGAAAACCTCGAGTTCATAGCCCGCATTTACGGCTCGAATAAAAAAGAGGCTAAGGAAAAAGCGCAAGGTATGATAGAAAAATTCAATATGGATGAGGTCGAGAGGAGCAAGGCTGCCACGCTCTCGGGAGGCTGGCAGCGCAGGCTGAGTATCGCGATGGCGCTTATCACCGAGCCGGAGATACTCTTTTTGGACGAGCCTACGCTCGGTCTTGATGTCCTCGCACGCCGCGAGCTATGGCGCCTTATCGAAAAGCTGAAGGGCAAAATGACAATTATCCTGACGACTCATTACCTAGAGGAGGCGGAGAGCCTCTCAGACCGTATCGGCATAATGTCGCGCGGAGTCTTGCTCACCGAGGGCACTGCCGCCGGGCTGAAAGCAAAGGCGGGCACGGACGATTTTGAGGAAGCGTTTATCAGGCTCACAGAGGAGGCGGCAAAATGAGGATTTTTACTTTTGCTTCGCGCAACACAAAGGAGATCACAAGGGATATTTTGACCTTGATATTCGGAATCGCTTTTCCGATCGTTCTGCTGCTGCTTTTGTCGGCGATCAACAAGGGCATTCCCGAGGGCTACGGTCCCGATATATTTATGATTTCAAAGCTCGCGCCGGGTATCACGGTGTTCGGACTGAGCTTTTTGGCGCTGTTCTCGTCAATGCTGATCGCAAAGGACAGAACGACCAGCTTTGTGCTCAGGCTGTTCACCTCGCCTTTAAAACCCTCGGAATTCATTCTGGGCTACACGCTGCCGATGATCCCGATGGCGCTTGTTCAGACGGCGGTTTGCTACATCTGCGCTTTGTTCCTCGGACTGCCGTTCAGCGTGAACCTGATCGTCGCCGTTTTTGTGAATTTGCCGATAGCTATAGTGTTCATCTCTTTAGGGCTGCTCTTCGGCTCGATTCTTAACGAAAAGGCGGTCGGCGGTGTCTGCGGAGCGCTGCTTACGAATCTCAGCGCGTGGTGCTCAAACATCTGGTTCGATACCGCAATGGTCGGCGGAGCGTTCAAGACGGTCGCCGATCTGCTCCCGTTTTCTCACGCTGTCAACGCTGCAAGGGCGGCGGTCGCGGGCGACTTTGCCGCAATCTTCCCCGACCTTTGGTGGGTGATCGGCTATGCCGTCGTACTTTTGACGGCAGCCGTAACGGTCTTTGCCGTAAAGTTAAAAAAGAATTGATATAAAAATACCGCCGCAGAGACAGCCTCTCGCGGCGGTTCGTTATTATATATCCAAAAATACTTTGAGTTCTTCAAGCTTGCTGTCGGCGGTTTTTCTGCCGAGGTCATAGACCTTTTTCATCACCTCGGGATCGTGCTCGATCCTGCCTATCGGCAGTTTTTCGTCGGGGCATATTATAAGCGCGCTGCCTGAGCGTTCTTCCTCAAACACCAGCTCACGGGCGCGGTTATACATAATGTGCCTGCGCTTTATCGCCTCAAATGTCTTCGGGTATTTTCTGAGTGAAAGCTTCATCAGCGGCAGCATAGACGCCTTTTCCTTTGTATAGTCCCGCGGTTGAGTGAGGACGACAACATTCCTTTCACAGCCGTTTTTTATCATAAACTCAAGCGGTATCGAGTCAGTGATCCCGCCGTCTATATAGTGCCTGCCCTCGATCAAAACGGGCTTTGACACCAGCGGCATAGAAGCCGAGGCGCGTATCCACCTAAAGCTCAGCTCATCCGCCTTTTCGAGAAGGGGATATACAGGCTCGCCGGTTTCGGTATCGGTGCATACGGCATAAAACTTTACGGGGTTATTTTCATATGTTTCCTTGTCAAAAACGTCAAGCTCGTTAGGGATAGTGTCGTAGCAAAATTTTGCGCCGAACATATCGCCTGTTTTGATAAGCGAGCTTACCGAGCAAAAGCGTTTGTCGTCGGCGTAGCGCATATTGTAGCGGATTACTCTGCCTATTTGCTTTGACTTGTAGTTGCATCCGAACGCCGCGCCCGCGGATACCCCGACGATCGAGTCAAATTCAATATTATGCTCCATCAGGACGTCGATCACTCCCGCGGAAAAAAGTCCGCGCATCGCACCGCCCTCAAGCACAAGACCGTAGTTCATTTTATTACCTCATACAAAGAATATTACTGACATATAATAGCATAAATATACAGTGATGTAAATACGCAAAACACAGGATAAATAATCGGCAAAATAAATCAACACAAAATATTGCGTATTTTCTTTTGGTTTTTACTACAAATATTTTTTATTTGCTTGACACTTTTATTATTATGCATTATAATTTTAATAGTAGTGATGCAATAATCACAACTAATACTATTATCTATAAAGGGGTAACAATTATGGCTTTTTGTAAAAACTGCGGAAATCAGGTTCCGAGCGATTCTGCTTTTTGTCCCGCTTGCGGTACTCCCGTAGACGATGCACAGCAGGCAGCTCCTCAGCAGGGTTATGCTCAGGGCTATCAGCAGAATGATTTTCAACAGAACAGTTTTCAACAGAACAGTTATCAGCAGAACAATTATCAGCAGACCGGCTATCAGCAGCAGCCTTATCAGACATATCAGCAACCCGTACAGCCCGGTGTTGTTCCCGGTTCTGAAAGAGGTCTCGCGTGGCTTGCTTATATTCTGATCACGCCGGTGTTTCTTGTTCCGCTTTTTGTTAAAAAAAGATCAGAGTATTGTAAATTCCATGTAAAGCAGGGCGCGACCCTTTGGGCTGTTTCAGTTGCATATTTTATTTTGTTGCAGATCCTGCTAGCTATAATCAATGCGGCAGCACCCGGACGTTGGGTAGGAGTTTATTATCCTGTTTATCAAACCAGCGCACTTTACAATGTATTCGCTGTTATTCTTTGGTTGGGATTTACGGCGCTCGGAGTATTTGCCGTCATCGGTATTGTTAATGCCGCTACAGGTAAGCAAAAAGAGCTTCCGCTTTTCAGCAAGATCCCGTGGATCGGAATGCTCCTTGATAAGATTTATAATTCGCTCAACAGCTGATTAAACATAGTAAAATAATTAAAGGAGAGCTTCGGCTCTCCTTTTTGTTATTGAGATATGATTTTCCACTGTTCATACAGCCGCTCTATCGAATACGCGGCGTTTGCGGGGCTGGTGGACGGCAACTTGACCGCTTCGATCAGTGTCTGCGGATAAATGTATTTCATATACATCTTGTGCGACAGCGCACCGTTGCAAAAAATCTTTTCAACTCGGCTGTTGCTCAGTATCACGCTCAAATCGTTCGGTACTACATCCTTTACCGAGCTGTCCGACGAGCCTGTGATGGTGCAGGAGCGGATGGAATCCCACAGTGCGAGGTTATGGCTGAGTATTAGCTTTGACTTTTCTTCGATTGTAACGGGCGCGGGCTCATTGTAGATCATAGCCAAAAGCTTCCAAAATCTGTTTTGCGGATGACCGTAAAAAAACATAGCCTCGCGGGATTTTATCGAGGGAAAACTCCCTAAGATCAGCCTTTTTGAGTTGATGTCATACAGCGGCGGGATCGGGTGGACTATCCGTTGTTCTTCCATTATCGTCTGTCCTTTTTATCGAGTGATTTGATGTAGGCAAAGGTCTTTTCCTCGCCCTCATCGCGGAGCATCTCAAGCCACGAGCACAGCAGCGCTTCGGTGTTGGGGTGCATCCTGTTTTTGCCCTTGATCCTAAGATAATATGTGTAGGGGTGCTCGTCGGTATAGCTGCCCTTGTTGTAGATCTTGCTCGCAGCGACGCGGTCGCAGAACATCTCTACAACGTATTTTACGGGCATTTCAACGTTTTCTATACTCCTCGTCTTGGGGTTGTAGTCGTTCCAGTACTCGTAGTGGTGGCGGTTTCTGCCCTTGTGGTGCATCCACGCGACCGAGCTGCCGTATAGCTCGCGCTCCTTTTCGTTGGGGCTGCGGTCGCCTTGATAAAACTTGGCGCCGGGAATAAACTCGGTCGGGCTGTATTTTGACAGATCGTGCCGCAAGCCCTGCCAAAGGATACCCGCCTTTGCGCAGTGGGCAATGACCTGATGTCTGTGATTTGTAATTGTAATAAAATGTTTGATCGGATGTGCCATAGAATCACCATTTGTCTATCGTAAAAAATTGCATTGTTTTGACACCGCCGTTGATGAGAGGTTTGTAAAATATAAGGTTATAATAGGCGGAACGAATGCAACGTCACGTTGCTATTTTAACACACTTTTTTAAATTTTTAAATATCTCTTGCTATTTTCCGAAAAAAATGATAAAATAGGTTGAAAAGGTTAAAAACTTGTAATAAATTAATTGCTTTACAGAATTAAAAGCGATTCAATACAACAAACAGAGGTTAGATATGAAGAAACCCTTTGCGTTTGCGGTATGTCTGTTCGGCGTGATCGTATTGGCGGCGATGATCGTGTGTTCGGCTGTTGTGGATTCTCCCGATCATTGGAAACCGGCGTTTTTCACTGCCGACTTTTTCGGCGCAGGTAATAACGCGCCCGCTACCGTTGACGAGGCTAAGCTTACAACAGAATATATAAGTATTCCGCAGGGAAGCTCGCAGATACTCTCTCTTGATGATGAATGTGAGGAATATGTAACAAACTGGAAAAGCTCTAACAGCTGGATCGTAAGCGTTGACAGCGGCGGAAGAGCCGACGCTGTTGCCGAGGGCACAGCAATGCTTACGGCAGAGCTGTCCACGGGACAGAGTGCCAAGTTTGAGGTCACGGTCACAAAAGCTCCGGAGCAGCCTGAGACGAATAAATTTACGACTGCGATCACAGCAAACGAGGATATCCTTAAAAAGAATATCGAAGAGAAAAAGAAAGAAGAAGCAGAAGCAGCCGAAGACTACGCCGAGGATTACGACGAAGGATACGGCGAAGAGGAAACCAAAACCGGCAAAAATCTTTATTCGATCAACGTAAACCGCGCTCAAAGCACGGTTACGGTCTATACTTACGACAAAAAGGGCAACTACACCGTTCCCGTGAGGGCTATGCTCTGTTCCTGCGGTATGAAAAAATCTACTATCACAGGTGATTTTGATATATACTTCAAGGCTGAGTGGCATGCGCTGTACAACAATGTTTACGGCCAGTATATCAGCGGTATCTCGGGTGATTTTTTGTTCCACAGCGTTCCGTATGCCGATATGGGCAAAAAATCAACGCTCGAGATCGAGGAATTCAACAAGCTCGGCCAGGAGGCGTCGATGGGATGCGTCCGACTTGCGGTCGAGGACACAAAATGGATATACGAAAACTGCCCGATAGGAACCCATGTAAAGATTTACGACAGCGACAAGCCCGAGCCTTTGGGCAGACCTGCCGCTATTCGCATAAACGGCAAGGGTCTCGGCTGGGATCCGACCGACAGAACAAAAGGCAATCCGTATAACAGCAAGCTTCCGTCGTTCACCGGAGCGGAGGATATAACGATCGAGGAAGATTCCGATTACTCGCCGAAGCAGGGGGTAAAAGCCCTTGATACCTGCGGCAGCGATATTACGGAAAAAATGCAGATAACAGGTAATGTAGTCACCTCGCGTCCCGGCAGGTACAAGGTGACATACTCGATCACCGACGCGCTTAACCGCAGTCAGTCGGTTGACGTTTGGGTAACGGTGAAAAAAAGTGATAAGGAATAATTGAAAGATTTATGAGTTAAGTTGATTCAAACGAGAAAAGAACAGCTACTATTCTTTTTGAATGGTAGCTGTTGTTTGTTTTCGGGAATTCGAGTTTTCCAAATAAACCGATTTATCCGTCCCGTTTTGTCCGCCGGGACTCCCGGACAACCGAAAAAGGCCGCTTGTCAGCGGCCTTTTGAAAACGTGGGATTAGTGAAATTAAGAAAATAGTGTGTTTGTTGGTTGATGATTATAAATTCAAAACTCTTCAATATACTTTCCAAAACTTTTTGTTCGATCAACCGACCTCAGCGCAGCTTGTGTCACCAAAGCAGTTGAATCTGAACATTTTGCTCTCGTCACAAACATTTTCGCAATAGATACTCGCCTCAGCGATTTTGCCGTTTTTAATCAGCTTTGTAAGTCCGATAAGCTGGCAAAGCTTGCTTTTCAGGTTGAGTCTGTCGCCTTCGTTTGTTACGAGATAAACGTTGCCCTCGCAGGTGTCAAGCACGGCGAGGAACTGAACGACATCAATATTATGCAGGTTAAGAATTGGTGCCAAAAAAATTCCTCCTTAACTTTGATCAACTCTTTAAGGAGTTAACCGATATTTGTGCCTTTTACCATTTGGCAATAATGATCATCATATCGACATTCTGTATTCAATTGTTACTGTGAGTAAGGCAAAAGAATTTGCCGATAGTCAAGCGAGCTGTTCACTTAACGATTATTATTATACTCCAAAAATCAAAAAAGTCAACAAAAACAGCCCTTCAGATTTGTTTGAAATGTCAAACGGC
>CACYQK010000033.1:0-12153 GCA_902776495.1 uncultured Ruminococcus sp.
AGGCGCTCGGTGAGCTTTTCCTGACCGCCGACAGTTACCCACGCACATTCGGGAGCAAATCCCGCAACGTGATCCTTTTCCTTCTGCAAAAGGCTTTCGGGAATGAACATAGGCATATAGACGTTCTCGTGACCCGTCTCCTTAAAGCGCCTGTCCATATCAGCCTGCATATTCTCCCAGATAGCGTAACCGTAAGGACGGATGACCATACAGCCCTTAACGCCGGAATAATCTACAAGCTCGGCTTTTTTTACAATGTCGGTATACCACTTTGCAAAGTCCTCGTCGCGGCTTGTTATAGCCTCGACCATTTTTTTATTGTCTGCCATATATATTCCTCCAAAATGAGTTTTTATCGTAACATTTCTATTATACTATAAATAAAAGTTTTGTCAATTATAATTAGAGCTTAGAGTTGAGAGTTTAATGACTGTTTTTGACATTGCAAAAAATGAGGCGCCTTTGCCTTTACGGAAAAACGGCGACCGCAAGGGTCGCCGCTGCTAAATGATAATCTAAAATCAACTATTATATCTTATTTATTCTTCCGAATCCGAGTCGTCTTTTGTATTTATGCCGTCGGTCTTAAAGATGAAGTTCACCTTGCTGTCGGTGCCTTTTGCGGCTCCGCTGTAAGTATTGTAGCTATCGGAAACGCGCTTGATCTCTTTAAGTCTTTGCGCGACAGGCTTGAGGTCGCTGTCGATCGCCTTTTTGATCTTGTCAATGCCGTCGGTTTTGAACTTCTTCATACCCTGATCGAGCTGCATTGCGCCGTTGTTGAGCTGGTCAACGCCGGCAATCAAAGACGGCATCGAACCGCTGAGCTGACCGAGTCCGTCTCTGAGCTGACCCGCGCCGTTTTTCAGTTCACCCGCGCCGCTGTCGAGCGCGTTCGCTCCGTCTTTGAGCTGCTCCGAACCGCTTTTGAGCTGAGATGTGCCGTTCTTTAACTCATTTGTCCCGCTTTTGAGCGCGTAAGCTCCGTTCGCAAGAGAACTTGAACCGTTTTTGAGGTCGTTGGTTCCGCTTAAGATCTGCTGAGCGCCTGTGTTTGCCCGGTCAACACCGGCAGTGTAGCTGAGAACCCCATTATAGAACTCATTATAGCTGTCAAGCTGCTTCTTTAACGCGATCAGCGACTGTCTGCCGGCGTCTGCTTTTGCAACGCCATCGGCGATTTGCGCCTTGACCTGATCGCTGTTCATATTTTCGTTGATCATCTGCTCGATTTTTTCGTCTGTTTTTGAGTCGATCGTGCCCTGCATACCGCTCATCTGAGCACCGATCTGCGCGCTGATTTGCGCCACTGTTTCGTCCGGGATCGAACCCGCGGCAACCGCCGAGTCGTATTCGTCGGCAGACATCGAAAGCCCTGCCGCGGCAAGCACGCCCTCGGTTACCTGTTTTCTGATGTTCGCCTCAACCGCAGCTGCAATCACGTCGCGCTGGCTGTTTACCGTGGAAGAAACTGTTTTGTAGGCAGTATCGTACGCGAGTTTTTCCGCGTTTTCTTTGCTCATTGAGTCAATCAAATTTTGAAGCACTGTATCAAAGTTATCAATCGTAAGGGTCGGAGCTGTAACTCCCGAAGCGGCTATTTGACTGTTTGCCGCGTCAAGAAGAGAATTAAACACTTGCTTAGCGCCGGCGTTGAGCTTGGTGCTGTTGGACGAGATCGTTCCAAGTCCGCCTTTGAGCTGAGCGATATATCCCTGAAGCTTAGCTACACCGCTGTCGAGCGAATAAGCGCCGTCCGACAACTCGCCGGCTCCGTTATTAAGGTCACCTGCGCCGCTGTCAGCCTTGCCGATTCCGCTGTCGAGCGATTCGGTTCCGTCGCTGAGCTTTGAGGCTCCGTTTTTGAGTGATAATGTACCGTTGTCGAGCTGCTGAGCTCCTTGGTTAAGGCGGTTTACTCCGTCTACGAGCTCGCCTGATTTATTGAGCAGAGTTCCCACGCCGAGATAAAGCTGTGATGTTCCGTCAGAGAGCTTTTTAGCGGCGTCGGCGAGCTGATTTACGGATTTTTCGAGCTCGTTCACCTTGCCCTCCGCCTTTGAGGAATCAATGCCCGAGAACACCTCGTTTGTAGCTATAGTCAGTGTTGTGCTGAGCTCAAAATTTGTTGCGTCCGCGGTGATTTCTACGGAGGAAGGAAGCTCAAAATCTTTTTTGCTGATTCCGAGGCTCTCCTGCAGACCGGGCATAGCAAATCCGGCAACATATGTATGGTTTCCGTCGTTGATTACCTTGCCGTTTGTGATCTCAACATTTTTGAATTTTTCGTTGTCGAGAAGCATACCGGTGAGCATTACAAAAGGAACATAAATTTTTTCGGGTTTGCCGTTGATTTTTACCGTCTCAAACTTGCGGTTTGTGTAGTCAAAGTGCATTGTGACTTTTCCGCTTTTGCCCGCGAGCTGTTCGGGAGTGATCGGCGCGCCGTTTAATTTGTAGCTGACGCTTACCCCAACGGGAAGCTCGGTTGTGCCCTCTCCCTGATAGTAAATATCATTTCCCTTGGCGTCCCATTCGTGCGCCTTGTTCTCGTTTATACTGTAAGATTCGTCGCCCTTGAGGTTCTCGATATTTTTGAGGTTTGTTATGTCCACTATCTTCTGCGCCTTGCCGGGATTTTTGATCCAGTTGCTGACGATCACCTTTTTGGGTTCACCGTTCGCCTTGGCAATTACATAGACTGTTTCGCTTTTGCTCAGTCCGCTTTTTGCTTTTTCTTTGGTTGCTTTTGCATCGGTTTTTTTCTCTGCCTTTTGCTCGTTCTTTTGAACCGCGGCGCCGGTGCTTTCCGCTCCCGCCGAGTATGACGCAACCGCTACGCTGCTGCAAATAATAATAAGGCTTAAAAGCGCCGATAAAGCCTTGGGCATTATCTTTTTAATTTTATTCATAAAACTTACCTCCGTAAATTATTTATCAATTCTCAGTTTTTCTTTTTTGGTCTGAACCCGAGCGTTGTTACGCCGATGAACTTGTCAAACAGCATAAACATCGCCGGAAGAATCAGTATTACACAGAACATACTGATTATAGCGCCCCTTGCCATAAGCGCGCACAGTGAGCCGATCATATCGACATCGGAGTAAATCGCCACACCGACTGTCGCAGCGAACAGCCCCATAGCGCTGACGATAATTGATGGTATTGATGTTTCGAGCGCGGTAGCGACAGCGGTTTTTTTATCGTTGCCGAGAGACCGCTCCTTTTTGTAGCGCGTGGTCATCAATATCGCATAATCAACCGTTGCGCCGAGCTGGATCGTGCTTATACAAATCGGCGCGATAAACGGTAAGTTCTCACCGAGATAATGCGGAAGCCCGAGGTTGATGAATATTGCGAGCTCAATTACCGCAACCAAAATCAACGGAAGACTTATGCTCCTTTCCACGATCATTATTATGAAGAATATCGCGATGATCGATATTGCGTTTACCGTTGCAAAATCGACCGAGGTTATGTTTATTAGATCGTTTGTACACGCCGCCTCGCCGACAAGCAATCCGTCGGGATCGTTTTTTTTGATTATATCGTTCAGCTGAGAAATCTGCTCGCCCATTTCTTCGGTCGCGGTTTTGTATTCTGAGCTGAGGATTATCATCTCCCAGCGGTCGCTTCTCAAAACGCCCTTGACCGATTCGGGAACCATCTCCTCGGGTATCATCGGGCCGACAATGCTGTCGAGTCCGAGCGAGAGCTTGATTCCGTCAACCTTATTAAACTCTTCTGTCATTTTTCGCTTGGTTTTGGAATCCAGCTGAGAATTTACAAGCACCATATGGGTATTGCCCATTCCGAACTCTTCCTTGAGCTTTGTGTTTGCAACTACGTTTGACATATCCTTCGGAAGGCTGCGCGAGAGATCGTAGTAAACCTCATTGTTCGTCTGTGAGTAGCCGTAGTAAGCCGGAAACGCGATCACCGCAAAAAGAATCAAGAATACCGGAAAAATCTTTACGATCCCCTTCGCGAGCTTTTTGGTTGAGGGGATCAGCGAGCGGTGCATTGTTTTTGTAAGCGGTTTGTCGAGCAGCAAAATCATAGCGGGCAGGATCGTTACGCAGCCCAAAACTCCGAGCAGCACGCCCTTTGCCATTACAATTCCCAAGTCCTTGCCGAGCGTAAAGGTCATAAAGCACAGCGCTATGAATCCGGCTACGGTCGTGATCGAGCTTCCGAGCACCGAGGTTACGGTTTCTTTTATAGCGACCGCCATAGCTTCTTTATTGTCGGAATACTTTTGCTTTTGTTCGCCGTAGCTGTGCCACAGGAATATTGAGTAATCCATAGTTACCGCCAGCTGAAGCACCGCCGACAGAGCCTTGGTTATGTATGATATCTCCCCCATAAATACATTTGATCCGAGGTTGAACATAATCGCGACCCCGATACTCGCCAAAAATATAAACGGGATGATCCAGTTGTCCAAAAATATTATCATCGCTATTACCGCCAAAATTACGGCTATTGCGACGTAGAGCGCTTCCTCTCTCTCGCACAAATCACGCAGATCCGTAACCATTGCCGAAATGCCGGATACAAGGCATTGATCGCCCGCGATTTTTCTGATTTCTGTTATGGCGTTCATGGTCTCATCCGAGGAACTTGAGCTGTCGAAGAACACTGCCATAAGCGTGTCGTCGCCCTTGTTAAAGGCGTCGTAAACCTTGTCAGGCAAAATCTGCATCGGAATTGACTCATCCGCCAAATCGTCGTACCACAAAACCGTTGCGACGTGGTCTACCTTTTTTATTTTATCCTCTGTTTTTACAATGTCCTTTTTGTCGACATTTTCAAAAATTAAAAATGAAAACGCGCCTTTGTTAAAGTCCTCAAGCATATATTGTTGACCCTTTACAGTATCAAGGCTGTCGGGCAAATAGTTGAGCATATCGTAATTAACCCTTGTGTTAATCATTCCAAAAAACGCGGCAATAAGCAGTACCGCAGAAACAATAAGAATAACGATCCTGCATTTTACAACCGCTTTTCCGAATTTCATTCAAGCGCACTCCTTTCAATAGATTATTCCATCATTAATTTTATTCCTTTTAAGAATAATGATAAATAGACATATTCCATAAAGTGCCTGGTTTTTAGACATTTATCTTAATTTGTCTAATGATTTGCGACAAATAAGAAGCTTTATTTATGTATTGTGTTATTTTAGTCTAACTCGGGAATAAAAAATAATGTCATGTGAAATACCCGGCATAACAAAAAAGCCGTTGCGTTATTACGCAACAGCTCAATTTACTATTTGTTTTTTTCGCACTTTTGCAAAACAAGCTCGGTATTGCCCTCAAACAGCTTGCAAATCCGCTTTAGGTCACCGGTCAGGTCGTTGCTCATCCCGTTGCTGAGCCAATTGAACACAAATCCCACAATAAGCGATTTATAGTACATTGTAACGACCTCTCTATCCCTGTCGCAGATATTGTATTTTTTTGCGGCGAGCTCCATATATCCGTCAACTGTGCGCTGTGCCACTCGGTTTATATACAGCTCAAACATCTCCTTATTAACGGAGTTGTAGATGTGCATTGCAGCTTTTTTGTTTTGGAGCGCAAAGTCGATTCCGGTTAAAATGCTCTCATAAATCGAAGCGTCCGAACCGAGGGATACGATCTCGTCAATCTGCTCGTTTAAAATTTCTTCAACAAGCGACGGAATATCGCTGTAGTGATAATAAAACGAATTGCGGTTGATTTTGCATTCCTCCGCAATTTCTTTTACGGTTATTTTGCTCAGAGGCTTTTGATTGAGCAGCTTTAAAAACGACTGTTTGATCGCGCCCTTTGTAAGTGATGTCATACCCCACCTCAAAGTTAAATCTTTATTATATTGTATCACAGCCCGGTTCTCTTTTCAAGTGCCGGCGGAAAGCATAAACTCAAAACAGCGGAGTTAATATATTTTGCAAAAATAAAAAGAGGACGGCTGACCGTCCTCAGTTTAATTACGATTTGATTATGAGTTGGCCTCGATGTAAGATACGAGAGCGCCTACTGTCTTGATGTTTTCGATTTCCTCGTCGGGAACCTCAACCTCAAACTCGTCCTCAATAGACATAAGAAGATCTACTACGTCGAGTGAATCTGCGCCGAGATCCTCCTGAAGATCTGTGTCAACTGTGATCTTATCCTCTTCTACGTCAAACTGCTCTGCAAGGATAGCCTTTACTTTTTCTAATACCATTATAATTCCTCCCTAAGTTAAATTGCACTCCTTATGTTGTAGACAAGAGCACTATTTTTATGCTACAATGGTTTTGTTGCAAATAAATTTGCTACTTAAATATTATTGATATTTACTGTCTTTGTCAATACGAAAATGGAAATTTCTTAAAGTTTTTAGGTTTTGCATAAATAAATGTCGTTATAACCAAAAATGAATAGCTGATTTTGTGTAATATGCTCTCACAAAATCATCGACATATACGGAGGAATTGCTATGGACACACAACATTTTGCGGTTATCGGTCATCCGATAGGACACACTATGTCGCCGTTTATTCACAAGCGGCTTTTTGAACTGGCGCAAATCGACGCCGATTATACAAAAATCGATGTCGCGCCCGAGAATTTGGGAGAGGATTTTAAAAATACCCTCTCTAAACTGGACGGCTTTAATGTGACGATACCGCACAAACAGAACATCATAAAGTACCTTGACGAGATCGATCCAAAGGCGGAGATGTACGGCAGCGTCAACACCGTCGCGATAAAAAACGGAAAATCCAAGGGCTACACCACCGACCCCGACGGATTTTTGAAGGCGCTCGAAATGGCCGGTATTGAGCTCAAGGGCAGAATAATGATCTTGGGCTGCGGCGGAGTTGCACGCACAATGGCGTATGAAATAGCAAAAAAAGGAATCGAATTCGAGTTCGCCGTGCGCCCCGAAAGCGTTTGCAAGGCAGGGCTTTTGTGCCTTGACATCACAAAAAAGATACCTGACGCAAAGGTGAGCTTCGGGCTGATGAACCAGATCGTCGGCAACGTTGACGTGCTGATAAACGCGACGCCCGTCGGAATGTACCCCAATGTTGACGATATACCGATCGTTCCGTGCGCCGTGGGACGGTGCGCGGCAGTTTATGACGCGATCTATAACCCCCTCGAGACCGCTTTGGTAAAGCGCGCGAAGGCAAACGGCTCAAAAGCGGTCGGCGGAATGTCGATGCTCGTTTGGCAGGCTGCTGTGGCTCAGGAGATCTGGCACGGCAAAAGCTTTGACGAAAAAGATATTGACAAGCTCTGTATTGAAGCGTCAAAAGAACTATTAAACAGGTAAAAATATGAACAATATAGTTTTATGCGGCTTTATGGGCTGCGGAAAATCAACCGTCGGCAATAATGTCGCGCGCAAGACCGGCAAAAAATATGTCGATATGGATCATTATATTGAAGAAAAAGCGGGTATGCGCGTGTCTGAGATCTTTGAAAAGTACGGAGAGCAGGGCTTCCGCGATATGGAGCACGAGGCTTGCATTGAACTCAGCAAAGAAAAAAATCTGATAATCGCATCCGGCGGCGGAGCGCTGACCTTTGAGCGCAACGTTGAGGTATTCAAGAAAAGCGACACTGTCGTTTTGCTCGACGTCGACTTGGAAACAATAAAGTACAGACTCCGCAACGACAAAAAGCGTCCGCTACTGCAGCGACCCGACAAAGACGAGGCGATGAAGGAGCTTTATGAAAAGCGGCTTCCGCTGTACAGAGCCGCGGCGGACATCACCGTTAAGGGACAGTCCACCCCGCTGAAAACCGCATTTGCGGTAATGGACGCGGTACGGCTCAGCAACAAACAACACACTTGATTAAATCGGCTGAAAATGGTAAAATAGTACTATCAATTTTTAAGAGGAATAATATGAAAATCGCAGTTATTGGTTTAGGAATCATCGGCGGCAGCTTTTGCAAGGCGATAAAAAAGCACACCGACCACACCGTTATGGGAATCAACCGCACTCCCGCCGTTGCCGAACAGGCGCTCAAAGACGGCTCGATCGACTCTATCGGAACAAAGGAAACGCTTAATGAAGCGGATGTTATCTTCCTTTGTATGTATCCGCAGGCGTGCGTTGATTTTATAAAGGAATACGGTCAATATATAAAAAAAGGAACGCTTGTGACCGATTCGTCGGGAATAAAGCGCGCTATCTGCCCACAGCTTAAAAAGCTCTCGGAAGAATTCGGTTTTATTTTTGTCGGCAGCCACCCAATGGCGGGCAAGGAGAAAAACGGCTATGAGGTATCCGAGGCGGAGCTTTTTGAGTGTGCGAGCTTTATCATAACCCCCTGCGGAGCCGACCCCGAATACGTTCAAACGCTCGCCGATCTGGCGCTGTCGATCGGCTTCGGTCAGATAAAAGTAACCTCTCCCGAGGAGCACGACAGGATGATAGCGTTCACCTCTCAGCTTCCGCACGTTTTGGCGTGCGCCTATGTGCTCAGCCCGTGCTGCCCGAATCACGTAGGCTTTTCGGCAGGAAGCTACCGCGATGTGTCGCGCGTTGCCAACATCAATTCAAAGCTATGGACAGAGCTGTTTTTGGAGAATCGCGAACCGCTCACTCAGGAGCTCGATATACTTATAAACAACATCACAAGCATCAAAAACGCTATAGAAAATGAGGACAAGCAAACGCTTGAAGACCTGCTCGAGAAAGGTCACTACATCAAGCAGTATTTGGGAGAATAAGATGAAAACCGTACACGTCAGCACTGGCAAACCATACGATATTTTTATTGAGCGCGGGATAATCGGCGATTGCGGAGAGTACGCAAAAAAGCTGACTTCCGCTCAAAAAATCACCGTTGTAAGCGACACGAATGTCGCGCCGCTGTACCTTGACGCCGTTGTTTCTTCGCTTAAAAAGACCGGATTTGAGGTCAACGCGTTTATTTTTGACGCAGGCGAGCGGAGCAAGCACCTCGGCACGATCAAGGATATTTACGATTCTCTCGCGGACTTCTCGATGACGCGCAGGGATATTATCATCGCGCTGGGCGGCGGAGTCTGCGGAGATATGGCAGGCTTTGCGGCGGCTACTTACCTGCGCGGGATAGATTTCATCCAGATACCCACCTCTCTTTTGGCTCAGGTCGATTCATCCGTAGGCGGCAAAACCGGAGTTGATCTGCCGCAGGGCAAGAACCTTGTCGGCGCATTTCACCAGCCGATCGCGGTTTTGATCGACCCCGATGCGCTAAAGACCCTGCCCGATGATTTTATCATTGACGGTATGGGCGAGGTCATAAAATACGGCTGTATCAAGGACGCGGAGCTGTTTGAATTTTTGGAGAAAAACGATGTTCTCGATCATATAGAAAGCGTGATCGAGACCTGCGTAAAAATAAAACGCGACGTTGTAAGCCGCGACGAGCGCGAAAAAGGCGAGCGTATGCTGCTTAATTTCGGCCACACGCTCGGCCACGCGATAGAAAAGCTGAACGGGTTCAGCCAAATCACCCACGGAATGGCTGTCGCGATCGGTATGGTACTGATTGCGAAGGCGGGTGAAAAGAACGGTATTACAGAGCCCGGAACATCCGACAGGATAATCACGCTTTGTAAAAAATACGATCTGCCGACCACTACAAGCATAAGCTTTGCACAGATCGCCGACGCCGCTAAGAACGATAAAAAATCCGCCGGCAACAGCATAAACCTTGTTTTGCTGAGCAAAATCGGCGAAAGCTTTACAGAAAAGATAGAGTTTGATAAGCTTGAATCTTTTATTTCATAGTAAAACTAATTATATTTTTTCGTAGGGCGGACACATAGGTCTACCCCTACAATATCAAAACAAACTATGAGGATAACTATGCCAAACGTAAAATATTCACCCTACACCCCAAGCGGCACGATCACCGCGCCGCCGTCAAAGAGCGATGTTCACCGCGCTATAATCTGCGCGGCACTGTCGGGCGGTGTGTGCACGATCACACCGGTCGCTCTGTCAAACGACATAAAAGCGACGATCGGCTGTGTTGAGGCGCTGGGCGCAAAAACAAGCATAGACAAAGACATTCTGACCGTTAACGGAACGGACATTTTTAAGAACAAGTCCGCAACGCTTGACTGCATCGAAAGCGGCAGCACGCTTAGGTTTTTGATCCCCGTTGCCGCGGCAGGCGGTATTGACGCAGAATTTACCGGAAGCGGCAGTCTTGTTACGCGCCCGATAGGGCTGTACAACGATATCCTGCCGGACAAGGGTGTTACTCTTGACAGCAATAACGGTTTGCCGCTCAAAATCGGCGGCAAGCTAAAAGCGGGAGTGTTTAAAGTTCCCGGCAACATAAGCTCGCAGTTTATCTCGGGCTTGCTGTTCGCGCTTCCGCTGCTCAGGGGCGACAGTGATATTATCCTGACCTCTCCCATCCAGAGCGCGGGGTACATTAATATGACGATCCGCACAATGGAAAAGTTCGGGATCGAGGTAGACGTTACCGACACGGGCTGGCACGTCAGGGGAAGCCAGCGCTACATACCGTCCGATTACAAAACCGACGGCGACTGGTCGCAGGCGGCGTTTTTCCTTGTTTCGGGCGCGATAAACGGAGAGATCACCGTAAATAACCTGAACACCGACTCCAAGCAGGGCGACAGAAAAATCGCCGAGCTTCTGCGTGAATTCGGCGCGGAAGTCATTCAGGAAGCGGATTCGGCGACGGTAAAAAAGAGCAAGCTCAGCGCGATTGAGATCAACGCATCGCAGATACCGGACCTTGTGCCGGCGCTGGCGGTCTGCGCCTCGTTTGCCGAGGGCACGACCAAGATTATCAACGCCGAAAGGCTTAGAATAAAGGAGAGCGACAGGCTTAAATCCACCGCGGCGCTTATCAATTCGCTCGGCGGAAACGCTGTTGAGCTACCCGACGGACTTGAAATCACGGGAAGTGAAAAGCTTATCGGAGGCACGGCAAAGGGCTTTAACGACCACAGGATTGTGATGTCGGCGGCGGTTTGCGCGGCAGGCTCGCAGAACCCAATTATCTGCACCGACGCGCTCAGCGTTAACAAGAGCTATCCGCAGTTTTTTGAGGACTACAATTCAGTGGGCGGCAAAGCAGAAATTATATAGAAGAAAAGGACAAAATTATGAGTTCAACCTTTGGCGATAAAATTAAAATTTCCGTGTTCGGAGAGAGCCACGGCGGCGGTATCGGCGTTGTGATTGACGGCTTGCCGGCAGGCGAAAAGATAGATTTACAGCGCGTGAACGCTCAAATGGCGAGGCGTGCTCCCGGCAGGGACAAGACCGCCACTCCGCGAAAGGAGAGCGACCTGCCGAAGATTATTTCGGGTATGCTCGGCGGCACGCTGACAGGCGCGCCGCTCTGTGCGGTGATTGAGAACACCAACACGCGCTCATCCGACTACGGCAACCTGCTGACCACTCCGCGCCCCGGTCACAGCGACTACGCGGCGTTTGTAAAGTACGGCGGAAATAACGACATCCGCGGCGGCGGACATTTTTCGGGCAGGCTGACCGCTCCGATTGTTTTTGCAGGCGCGGTTTGCGGGCAGATTTTGGAGAAAAAGGGCATAAAAATTGCCGCCCATATTCAGAGTATAGGCAGCGTTAGTGATGATAAATTTGGTCCTGTCAACGTGGATGACGATTTGGTTGACAGACTCAGTAATTCTTCGTTTTCGCTGATTAATCCGGACGTCGAGCAGGCTATGCGCGATGAGGTTGAGAGCGCAAGGCTCGCGCTCGACAGCGTAGGCGGAGTGATTGAGTGCGCCGTGACCGGCGTTAAGGCCGGCTTTGGAGAGCCGATGTTCGACGGCGTTGAAGGCGTTATCGCCAAGGCGGTTTTCGGAATTCCGGCGGTCAAGGGCGTTGAGTTCGGCGCAGGCTTTGAAGCCGCTAAAATGCGAGGCTCTCAGAACAACGATCCGTTCCGCTATGTTGACGGCGAGGTCGTGACCGAAACGAACAACTGCGGCGGAATTTTGGGCGGTATCACCGACGGTATGCCGATTATTTTCAGGGCGGCGATTAAGCCGACTCCCTCCATCGCGCAAAAACAGAACACGGTCGATTTGCAAAAGGGCGAGAACGCCGAGCTCGAAATTAAGGGCAGGCACGATCCGTGCATTGTACCGCGCGCCGTG
>CACYQK010000034.1:0-16131 GCA_902776495.1 uncultured Ruminococcus sp.
TGTGCTCAACCCCGAGCGCGTGATCTACCTTTATTCAGCTGATTGTCAGGGCGATATGGAAAAGCTGTACAGGTCGCTTTCGGGCGTTATCGGTTATATGAAAAAGAAAAACCTCAGAACAGCGGTTGACTTTGTCGTTATATATACCGCGTTTTTTGACGGCTTTGACGGCGCGGATCGCGATAAAATCGTAAGCATAGGTAACGGAAGGATCCGAACCGTAAAAACGATTTACGCGCCCGACACCCAAGTGTTGACCGAGCAGCTGAGCAGCTACCTTGTAAAGCGAGCGCAGGGCAAGCGGTTTTTTGCAGTCGAAGAAAACAAAAGCAGCCTCAGTGATTTGCTTTGTTCGATTCAAGAATTGAATAGTTACGGCTTTGATAACCGCGATATGCGCTTTGTCAACACAAGCTGTGAGCTTTTGAACTTTTTCTCAAAGGAGTCGATTGTCACTGTCAGCGACATCGCCTCATTAAAAGGTTTGGTCAGCCGCCGCGGCAACCGTTCCGAGTTTTTTGATGACCATCGCGTTTTGTGGGATAAATACTCCGAAGACAAAGAATTGTGGAAAAACTTCTGCGGTGTTTTGAAAGCCGACAGCATAAAAAGAGATCATATCGCCGGATTTGCCGCTAAGCCGCAGGCAAACACGCTGAAATCTCAAACATATGATTATATTGTTCCGATCGAGTGCAGCCGAAGCGTGCAAAGGATCATATGGGCGTTAAAGGATATCGATCTTGTGCTGAGCGGCAGTAAAATAACGGTCAGAACGCCCGAATCCTGCGAGGTGAAGATAATTGACCCGCACGACAACAAGGAGCATTTTGATAAGCTTTTTGCCGACCCTTATGTTTTGATGTTCCCCGACGCTGTCAGGGTTTCGGTCAACGGAGAAACAGAAGCGTGCGTCAGCTTTGACCGACTCGCGGTAAGCGGTCTTGAGTTTCCCGAGGAATCCGCGGAAGCATTTATTTCGCTTTTGGCTTGGTTTGCAAAGCAAAGCTATATCACAAACCTGCGGACGGAGCAAAACAAGGTGTCGTTTACCTATGCTACCCCGTCGGTTAAGGGATTGATGACTTCGGCGAAGAGGATCCTTGAGATATACACATACCATTGCCTTGTTGCAACGGGTGAGTTTGACGACGTTATTGTCGGCAGTGAGATCAATTGGAAAGCAGATGAAAAACTCATACCCGATTGTGTTGTGACAAAGGGCTTCCGTATGTTGTTTGTAAAATGCGGCGCGATTGAGGGCTCTGTTGATGAGCTGAATAAGTTTGCAGAGAGCTACGGAGTAAACGCGACGGCGGTTTTGGTAACGGATACAGTCGAAAAGCCCGAAGACGCTCCGAACACGGTCACGGTAAATAAAACAGATGAAGTTGACGATATCGGAACAACTCTGCTGAATATAATCAACGCCGAGTAGATTATCGATGATAAAAAACGGTAAATAAAAGCAAAAACCTGCTCAAAACTCTGACCTGGAGTAATGAGCAGGTTTTTTATTATTGATATTAATTATTGTTCCGAACCGGTTCAGTCGCTTATTTTGTGCATATCGGTATCAGCGAAAATGCCGTAACCGCCGTCTGACATTTTGGTGTTATTAGTTGTCAAATGGATTGTGTCGCCATTAAGCAAGATAGTTCCCTCGCCTTCATTAAAGAAACTGTCTTTATATGTAAAATCGATTCGGTCGTCTACGACCTCAGCAGAAATCTCATCTGTCATAGCGATGCGCGCGGCGTTTTGTGAGTTGGCGGTGACAGTAAAATAAGCCGTATTGCCTTCAAATCTTGTGAACCTGACAGATTGTCCACCGCTCATAAGGTCGTCTTTGTTCGCCCAGGTGCCGACATATGAGTCATAAGAGGACGCAGAGTCTTCGTCGCTGTTTTCGTCTTCCTGTTCTTCTGACGTTTCATCTTTCTGAGAGCTTTCAGATATTTCAGAGCTTTCTTCTTCCGTGGTTTTAGCTTCTGTTTGAGTAACATTGGATGTGCTGCTCGGTTCTTGTTTAGCCGATGTGGTCGGAGCGGAAGATGTTTGGCTCGGGGTTTTTATCGTGGTACGATTTGAGCTGCAGGCGACGAAAGAAAGCGTTATCAGTACAAGTAAAAGCAAAGAAATCGCTTGTTTTATCTTATGTCCTTTCATTTAAAAATCACCTCTTAAATAATATATAACCGCTATTATATTGTATCATAACTCGCGGCAAAAAAACAGTTGTTAATTAGACAAAATAATCATCCTGTGTTTGTATAAGTTGCATATTGAAGATTTTATTTACAGCATCCCGCGAAAAAAATCAAAAATCTTTTAAAAACCTGCTTGTTTTGTAATAGTGTTGTTATAGTCTGTATGATACACTATAGCCACAACAGAGAAAAACAGCCCAAAATGAAAGGAGAAAATGAAAATGAGTTATATTTTAACAACAGATAATCTTACAAAGAAATACGGCGAAAAAACCGCCGCGGGCAACATCAATATTCATATCCGTGAGGGAGAGATCTACGGCTTGATAGGCAGAAACGGCGCCGGTAAAACAACGATTATGAGAATGATCAGCGGACTGTCGGCTCCCACGAGCGGAAGCTACCAGTTCCACAGCGATGACAGCAGCGGAATCGGCGTGCTGATAGAGAGTCCGGGAATTTACGCGAACAGAACAGCGTTTGACAATATCAAAATCAAATGTATTGCGATGGGCTGCTACTCAAAGGAATATGTAAACGATTTGTTGAAGATAGTCGGACTTGATAATACAGGCAATAAACACGCCGGTTCGTTTTCACTTGGTATGCGCCAGAGGCTCGGCATAGCGCTCGCGCTGACAGGCGATCCGAAGCTTATAGTGCTCGATGAGCCGATAAACGGACTTGACCCGCAGGGTATCGCAGAGGTCAGAGAAACGCTCGAAAAACTCAGGGATGAAAAAGGTATCACTATCATGATCTCGAGCCACATCCTTGACGAGCTCGGAAAACTTGCCGACTCTTACGGAATAATCAACAACGGCGAGCTGATCGACGAATTTACAAACGAAGAACTTATGAGCCGCTGCGGACAGTATGTGACCGTTCACACGGACGACAACGCCAAGGCGGCAGAAGTTATAAAATCAATGGGCATTCAAAATGTTGAGATCAACGAAAACAAGATCAGGATCAACGAATGCTTGGACAGAACAGCGGAGATCAACAAAAAACTGGTGACCGCCGGATTTGCGGTAAATGAGATCCACACTACAAATATTTCGCTCGAGGATTATTACCTCAGCCTTACGGGAGGGAAAGTAAAATGACAAAGCTTGTAAAAATGGAGTGGTACAAACTCAGAACCAAAAAAATGTTTATTATACTCGCGCTGATTACATTCGGAATTGGCTTGGCGTTTTCGGCAGGAGTACCGATCATTATGAAAGCGTTTGGCGCTTCGGTTTCGACCACAATGCTGTCGGAAGCAATCGGTACCCCGTTTAGCTTCGGGCTGCTTATGATACCGATGTTTATCT
Organism: uncultured Ruminococcus sp.; assembly: GCA_902776495.1. Classification (GTDB taxonomy): domain Bacteria; phylum Bacillota; class Clostridia; order Oscillospirales; family Acutalibacteraceae; genus Ruminococcoides. Next base: position 3,530 of record CACYQK010000034.1, read on the forward strand.
CGGCGATAGGCTTTCTCTACGAAGATTTTGCGGGCGGATATATCAAGAACTTCGCCGGTCAGGCGGGTTCAAGAGGTAAGATAGTAGCATCAAAGTTCATTGTGCTTTGCATCCACAACCTTATTTTCTTTATCCTCGGAGCGCTTTCGTCCGTATTGGGTGTGGCAATGGCAGGAACACTTGTTATCGACGGCAACATATTCGCGGGAGTCGGAACACTGCTGCTCAAATGGTTGCTTTCAATGGCGATCTGTTCTATCCTTATGTTCTTCGCGGTAGGAATAAAAAACAAGACCTTGGCGACTATCATAGGCGTTATCTTCGCAACAGGCGCGCTGAATTTGGCGTATATGGGAATAAGCACAGGCGTTACTTACCTATTCAAAATTGAAGACTTCGCTTTGGGCGACTATCTTCCCGACGCGCTGATGGGTTCGGTAAATGCAGGTGCAAACACACTGGTTATCAACGCTGTTTTGGTAGGCTTGATCTTCACAGTTGCTTTTGTAACGCTGACATATTTCACCTTCAAAAAGCGCGATATAAAATAAGTACAGCATAGCTGCTTTATCATAGATCCAACCATATTATCCCCTCCCGCTTGGGAGGGGTGTACAATAGAAATGTACAAATATGAGAAAGACGGAGACGGATATGAAAAACGCTAATATTTTGCAAATAGTTTTGATAATCGCGCTGGTCATCGGGCTTTTGACGGGATTGTATATGCTTGCGGGGTGCACGGTTTTTAAAGGGGATACAGATGACAAGACCGCTACGCTCGAATTTGATTCTTTCGACGGCGGAGGTCCGGAGTATAAAGCATTGATCGAAGACGCGAGTATCGCCGAGATCAGCGAAGAAAAAGAGTACAAAAAATCCGACCACGACAAAATAAACGGCGCGGGCTACAAGGTGATTTATACAATCACAGGCAAAAAGCCGGGCAAAACCCGTTTGATCGTAAGCTGTACTACGCAGAAAGACATAGTAAGCGACAAGGTGTATGAGGTAACGGTCGCGGAAGATAATAAAGTAACGGTAAAATCGATTCAGGATTAAAAAGGATTAAAATTATGGAACTTAAACAATACGACGGCAAACGCGTGAAGATAACCGACAAAAGCGGTGACGAGTACGAGGGGATCGCCGAATACCTCAACGAAGAGTTTTGTATGCACGAAATCGGCAGAGAAGAGGCTTGCTTGCAAATCGTCAACTTTATGTTTTATAAGGATGACATTAAAGAAATAGAAAGCCTTGAAGAAAGCGGTTATTCCGCTCCATACGGAAAAATTGAGATCAAGAATATGATCGACGGTTTTGACAGCGTGTATGATGAGCTGTTCTGTGAGGAAGATGAACACGTTTGCCGAATGCTCGCCTGCCTTATTGAGCTGGAGCCTGATATTTCCGACGAGATCGCCGACGCTGTTCGCGGGCTGTTGAATTGTGACGTTTCTCCGGAGTGTAAGGCTTTGGCGGATCAGCTGTTGGAAAAACAGAAACAGTAAAAAGAAAAGAAAAAAGAAGAAATAAAAGCATCAACGGCCGCGGTTTTCCGCGGCCGTTATTTGGTTATGTATCAATTCAGGTTTTACTTTATTCTTTTGCCGATCAGCACAAGGTCCTTTGTGTTTACCGCTCCGTCATAGTTATAGTCCGCTGCCTTGGCGCAGCAGTCGGAAAGCTTTTTTGAACCTGACAAGGCGTTCATCAGCTCGTCGGTATCTGCGGTGTTAAGGGTGCCGCTGGAGTTGACGTCGCCCCTTATAGCGATCTTGTGCTCGCCGCTCTGAGTCAGCGCGGAATAGCCTGTTTTTAGCCTTCCGGAGGTCATCTCCTTGCCGTCGTGGTTGAATATCTTTTTTATCTCGGGATACTTTTCTTTGATTTTCGCGACCGTTGTGTCGACCTCGATCCCGACAATAACACTGCCCGAAAAATTCAACTTCGAGCTTTGCGTGCTTTGAGAGCGAGAGACGGCGCTTTTCGCGTTGAATATTTGGCAATAAAAGTCCTTGCCGAGCACGGCGGCGGTCGAGCCTGCCGCGCACATCAGCTTTGGTGAGCTTGCCTCGGCTTCTCCGCCGTTAAAGCGAAGCGTTGTACCGCTGAGGTAAAAGCTGTTTTGGCTCGTGATCGCAGCAAAATCGGAGCGAGGGTATTGAATTTTTCCGTTACCAAGGGATACCAGACGTTTATCGTTTAGCAGAATGTGACCGATCCCCGCGTCGGAAAAGTCTTTGTACGCGTCAGTGGCGGCGCATTTTGTTTTGCTTGCGCCCGAAAGCCTGAACACTTCCCCCGAAAAAGCTCTTACATAGGCGCAGCCGCCGTTGCAAAAAAGCCTTTCGGAACCTTTTGGAAAGGTGTATGAGCGCAAATACTTTCCGCTGAAATCATAGCTCTTGACATAGTGGTAAGGGTTCCCGGTATAGATTATAAATATCTCGTTCCCCGCAACGGCAAAGGAAGATTTTTGTGCCGAGCGGGTATCGGTGATAGCGCAGTAATCGCACTTACCGTTATTCATATTCATACGGACAACGCCAAATGAATCGTTGCTTGTTTTATACAGCGCATATGCGTGGCTTTCGTCGTGGCAAACCGCGCATATGTAGCCCGAAACCGTGACATAGCGGGTCGCGCGGCTCGGGATGACCTTTGATGAGTAAAGCGTAAGGTTTGAGTTACCGTAAAAATATGCGTTATTTTTACCGCTGTAGGAGTAAATGTTGGTACAGTTTTTTAAATCGCTCAGCGAATAACCCCCGTCTGCCCGAACATAGCAAACGGAAGAAATCGTTGTTGTAACAATAACCAGAATAACGCAGAGTGATTTTTTGAACACGCGCCTCAGCTCCTGCAAGACAAATATATCGCGGTTTTGACAATATTTGCTAAGTTAAGATAATTGTATCATTTTATAAACAAAATATTATGTTAATCGAGAATAATAAGCAATATTTTGTGGTTCTTTATGGGTAAATCAAATAAAAATCAATAAATACTATTAATTTTTTAAATACTTATTGAAATTACCGTGCATTTAAGCTACAATAGTAACATAAAATCTTATTGATTTGGTAATCTTTAGTAAGATTTGACAAAAACAAAGGAGGCACACATATGTTAAAAAAGACATTGGCTGTTTTGCTGGCGGTCGTAATGGTCTGCGGAATGATTCCGCTGAGCGTTACTCAGGCGTTCGCGGCAGAAGCAGACTCGAATCCGGTCGGTCAGGACGATGAGTATCCCGTACTTGAAATACCGGGAACAACGACCGCCGTGTTCACGGAAGGAGAAAGCGATTACATATTCTACAAGATTTCTCCTGCCGAAGGCGGAATGTATTCGTTCTATTCCACAGGCGACCACGACACAATAGCCGCGTTGTACGATTCTGATATCAGTTATCTTATCGACAACGATGACAATGAAGGTAGCAATTTCGGCTTCAATTATACTCTGGAAGCTGACAAGACCTATTACCTCAAATTGTGGCTGTACAGCTATAATTACGATGACGATGGCAAGATCAACGTTTCGCTTCATGTTGATAAGCTTGCCGCAGCAGAATCGCTGACGATCACTCATAATTATGAGGATATCGAAAGCTATGAGGGCCCCGAGGGAACGAAAACGACCCTGTCGTACACTCTTTCTCCCGAGGATGTTGCCCGCGAAGACGTGACTTGGACGAGCTCGGACGAAAGTGTTGCGACCATTGAAGGCAATTCCTACAGCGATTGGGCAACACTCACGCTCAGAAATCAAGGCACGGCGACAATTACAGCGTCGATCCCGAGCGGAGCGAGCGATACTATCGAAGTCACCGTTTCGGCTGTACCTACGATCGCGCCCGGCGAGACCAAGACGGTCACGATAAACGAGAATAACGACTATGTGCGTTTTAAGTTTGTTGCGCCCGAGACGAAATACTACACATTTTCTTCCACCGGAGATTACGACACCTACGGTGCGTTCTTTGACTCGGACGGTGATGAAATGGACGATTCTTACCAGAACGGCGGAAATTTCAGTATACAAAAAAAGTTTACCAAGGGCGAGACATATTATCTCGCGACTAAGCTGTATGACAGCGGCGACGGAGGAGAAACATATCAGGTAAAGCTTGAAGAAACCCCTGCCGCTCAGTCGGTTGAGATCACTTACGGCGATTCTATCGCAAGATACCCGGGAAGCTACTGCAATATTAACGCTATACTTTTGCCCGAGGGCTGCGCTTACGAGAGCATCACATGGTCAAGCTCCGATCCTGATATAGTTAGCGTACCGTCATATTACGGCGGATTGAACTTTGTTGCTCCCGGCGAGGCTACCGTCACCGCGACAAGCGACAGCGGACTGTCCGATTCCATCAGCGTTACAGTTAAGGACTACGAGCCTATATCGCTCGATACTCCCGTGACGGTCGATTTGAAGGATTCGATCGGATTTGTCGCTTACAAATTCACTCCGTCAGAGACAGCGGTGTATGAATTCAAATCAACAGACGCTCAGTATTCGACCTTCGGCGTTATCGGAGAGATCGAAGAAGACGGATACCTAAACGATCTGGTCAACAGTTACGGCCAAAACGATTTTTCGGTGCGTTACAGGCTCGTTGCGGGACATACATATTATCTGAACGCGGGCTCAAACTACGCCCATGCCGATGAGCCCTACCACGCGACTCTCACAAAGGCTGCCGCTGCCACCGGTATGAGTATTACTCAGGGCGATGAGCTCAGCGGTCAAAAGGGCAACAGCTTTGTGCTCGGCGTTAAATTCACCCCCGATGGCTGCTCTGAGGAAGATGTAACGTGGGAAAGCTCCGATGAAGATATCGTCAGCGTTGACGACAGCGGCAGGATCGACCTTATTGCCGAGGGCGAGGCTACGATCACCGCGACAAGCGAAAACGGACTTACCGCGAGCATTTTAGTCACGGTCACAGGCTACGAGTCCATCGAAGCGGGCGAGACAAAGACAGTTGATATCGTGACCCCGAGTTCGGCGGTATATTATAAATTCGTACCCGACGAAACATGTACGTATACATTCTATTCCTCGGGCAATTATGACACCGTCGGAACGCTTTATGATTCCACTATGTACTCGCTTGAAAGCGACGATCAGAGCGGAGAAGACGATAACTACGAAATAAGCTGCGAGCTTACCGCGGGCGAGACATATTATATCAGCTCCGCTTTCTATTCGAGCGATGATACAGGTTCGTTTGACGTTACCTGTGTAAAAAGATCCGCCGCTACCGCGATCGCGATCACACAAGGCGAGACATACTCATGCTACCCGAACACAGCAAAACAATTCACGGTGACCTACACACCCGCAAACGCTTTGCCGGAGGAGATCACATGGAGCAGCAGCGATGAAGACGTGCTCTCGTTTGGCTATAACGGCACCGCGTATACGCATAAAATCGGCGAAGCTGTTATCACAGCCGAGACCGACAGCGGACTGACGGCGACCTGCACGGTCACGGTCAAAGATTACGATACCATCACACTTAACGAGAAAAAGCCGGTCACACTGTATTCCGATGACGAAAAGGCGACCTACAAGTTCATACCCTCTGCTGACGGCGAGTATTTCTTTGAGTCTTTGGGCGACTGCAGTACATACGGCAGGATCATGGACGAGGATATGAACATCCTTACCTCGGGCAACTGGGGAGGCAACGGTGACGGCTTCAAACTGCGCTATGAACTTGAAAAAGACAAAGTTTACTATATGCAGGCGACTTTGGATTACGGCAACGAAGGCAGCTTTGAGCTTCTTGTTTCGGCTGTTCCCACAGCAGATTCGATCAGTATCACCGCGGGAAACCTTACCGGAATCGTCGGCGGTTCAATAAATTTGGACGTCGAATTTGATCCCGAGGATTCTCTTGTGGAAGATGTGACATGGACCTCGTCTAATGAGGACGTTGCCACAGTCAACGAATACGGCAAGGTAAGCCTTATCTCGGGAGGTACAGCGGAAATAACGGCAACGACCCCGAGCGGATTGACCGATACCGTTACCGTACGCGTCACGGCTACGGAAAATATTCAAGCCAACGAAACCAAAACCGTTGATATTTCAGAGCCGGGCGAGCAGAAGATTTATAAATTCGTGCCCGAAGAAACAGCTCAATACGCGTTTTATACATCCGATGATGAGAGTAATCTGTACGGAGCTTTGTGCTACAGCGATCTGCGTCCTATCTACACTACCCGGGGCGGAAGTATTGAAATCGTCCGCACACTCGACAGGGGCACAACATATTACTTCGTCTGCGGATATACCGAAGACCGCACAGGTTCATATGACGTTAATCTCATTAAATGTCCCGAGGCGGAGAGCGTTACCATAAGCCCATCCGGCAATATCAAGGGATATGTCGGATACAGCACGACCTTAAAGGCGGAGCTTCAGCCTAAGTTTGCTGTCAGCGAAGCTGTTAGCTGGAGCTCAGATGATGACAGCATCGCGGAGGTATCGTATTACGGAACGGTCACCTTTAAAAAGGTCGGCACCGCCACTATCACCGCCACAACCGAAAGCGGTCTGACCGCTTCGGTCGATGTGACCGTTAAGGATTATGAGCCGCTGAGCGCGGGCGATGTCAAAGATGTCGATATCACCTCACCGGGCGGATACGAGTTTTATAAAATCACTCCCGATGAGGACGGCGCGTATGTTTTCCAAACCACTTCCGATATCGATACATACGGAGAGCTTTACGATTCCAAGTTTAATTTAATAACAGAAGACGATGACGGCGGAAAAGACAACAACTTCCGCATCGACACCTTGCTCACCGGCGGCAAGACCTACTACCTAAAGGCACGCCTGTTCGGTAATAAAACAGGAAGCTTTACATTAACGGCAACCAAAGTCCCGTTTGCCGAGAGTATGACGATCAAACAGGGCACATCGATAAAGGTATACCCGAACACATTTATCGATCTTGAAGCGGTGTTTGAGCCTCAAAACTGCTACAGGGAATCGGTCAGCTTGAGCACTTCAAACAGCAGCGTCGCGGATATTGATGAATACGGCAGCGTAGAATTTAAAGCTGTCGGCACGGCGACTATCACCGCAACGTCCGAAAGAGGCTTAACGGCTACCTGTACCGTTAACGTTGTTGATTACGAAACTCTCGCGGCGGGCGAAACAAAAACAGCCGATATCGGTTACTGCGGCGGCGAAGTGGTTTATAAATTCATTCCCGACAGCGACGGCCGCTACAGCTTTACCACAAACGCCAAAAAGATGACGAATACGGTACTCCGCGATGAAGACTTTAATAGTATCACATCATCAACAAGCAGCAAAGCAGATTTGAGAGAGAACCTTGAAGCAGGCAAGACATATTATCTTGACGTAAGCTTCAACAGCGATGACGTCACAGGACCCGTTACCGTTTCCGCGGAAGAGGTTGTCGGCGTTACGAGCCTGACGATCACTTCGCTCCCCGACCAAACGACCTATGTAAAGGGATTCCCGACCGAGTACAACTACGACGGACTCGAATTCAGAGCTGTTTGGTCAGACGGAGAGGTTACCGAGTGGGCATACGGCGATGAAAGGGTCGTCCGCGGCGAGCGCGTAAATATTTGGAAAGATGACGCGACCGTTACCGTAAGTTTAGGCGGAAACAGCGATTCGTTCGACTTTGAGTTTATCGACAACCCTGTTGACAGCATCGAGATCGTTGACGGCCTCGACGCAAGTATCGTCGAAAACACAAACGGACGCTGGGATACAAGGTATGATCCCGATACAGACGAATCCGTAAGATTCTTTGTGTATAATACACCGGATACAGACAACGTAACGGCAAAGATCAATTACAAGGACGGCACAAGCAAAACCGTCAAGCTGTCGGAGACGGTCGACGGTTACTCGTTCATTTGTGACAACGACCAATACAAAACCCCGTGGACGGTCGGCAGCGCCAACGTGATAAAAGTATCATATCTCGGCAAGACAACTGATCTTTACGCCACGATCACCGAGAGCCCCGTTCAAAGCATCGAAGCACTCGGCACTGTCGATCCCATAATCGTGAACACCCACGGATATTGGGATGAACGCTATAACAAAGATACAAAAGAGTATGAGGACTTCTATTATTACAGCGATCTCGGCTTGTATAATGTTCCTGTCAGGATCCACTACAAGGACGGCTCAACCAAGGATGTCAGATTCGGTGAAATAGTAGACGGCGAGGATTTTAGCTACAGTACGGACCAGTACACAACGCCGTGGACGGTCGGAGGCGAAAACAGGATCGATTTGAACTTTATGGGCGCTACGACGACCATTTACGCTACCCTTACCGAAAGCCCCGTAAGGAGCATCGAGGTGCTCGACGGCTTTACGCTGACGGTCATCGAAAACGTAGACGGCAACATCAGCACAGCGTACAATCCCGATACGGGCGCTTATGACCGCGAATTCTTCCGCTATGATTGTTCGGGCGTAAGAAAAGCGAATATCCGCGTTAATTACAAGGACGGCACTACAAGGATAGTCCATCCATATGAAGAGGTCAACGGAGCCGAAGTAAATGTCAGCACCGACCAGTATAATACCCCGTGGACAGTTGGCGGAGAAAACCCGATCACCATAGAATATTTGGGTGCAACGGCTACGATCACCGGCGTTATCGTTTCCAATCCGGTAGAGAGCATTACTATCTTACAGCCGACCTCAAAGGTATTTATTGAAAACACCGATGGCTATTATAGGTATAATGATGATGATGAGCAGTTCTTCTATTACTACACGGACGGAATAGAGGATACGGTAGTACAGATCAACTACACCGACGGAACTACCAAGACCGCGAATGTTTATGATACGGTCGACGGTTACGGCGTAAACGCTGTTAGCAATCAGTATGATAAACACTGGACGGTAGGCGGCGAAAACATAATTACCGTAAGGTATATGGGCAGAGAAGCTACAATGCCGGTTACACTTCAGTCCAGTCCGCTCGAAAGACTCGTTATCAATCACGCTCCCACAAGGGTATATATTTTCGGCGACAGTATGTTCGGCAAGGGCGAGTACTTTATGCCCGATGATATTTCGGGACTTAGCTTTACCGCTTATTTCAAGAACGGCACGTCAAAGACATACACCTCCGATGACCTCGACGAGAACGGAAAGTTCGGAGGTTACGGATACATCATTAAGACAAACGGCGCTCAAACGGTCGGAAATAACACCGTTACCTTCAGCTATATGGGTGCGGAAGCGACATATACCGTTCCCGTTGTTGAGAACACGACCGCTTCGGTCGAGGTAGTCAAGCTCCCGACAAATCCCGTTTATTCGCAGTACTACAGCCCCGACTGGCGCGGAACGCAGATCAAGATAACCAAAACCGACGGAACATCAAAGACGATCACGCTTGATGACAGCAATATCATCTACGGTTTTGATGATTACTACGGCCTCCATATCGCGTTCGCGTTAGACGGTCAGCTTGGCAGGATCAACTCACGGTATATTCAGGGCAACGAAGAATACGTTGTGGATTATCTCGGCAAGACATGTACGGTTAACGGACTGACAAGGCGCATAGACAAAGAGGTAGTTGGCGTTGAGGTAGAAAACTTCTCCGCGTCCGCCAAGGATATGGTCGTAAAGATCACCAACGCGGACGGCACTAAGGAGACCATCGTCCTCGACAATATCGTAGACAACAGGATCGGTTGGGCTCGGGAGATCAATTTTGTACGGGCGCTCACACCCAAGGGCTTGCTCAGCTTTATAATCTATAACCACGATGTTAATCCCGACAATGAGAACATAATGAATATCTTCGGAATAGACGTCAAGAAAGACGCTCAGCCCGATCCGCAGCCAGATGTTTTGATCGGCGATGTGAACGGCGATAAAATCGTTGATATCCTCGACGCTGCTATAGTCCAGAAATACGCGGCAGGCAAATCAACGCTCACACCGGAGCAGTTCATTGCTGGCGATGTAAATAATGACGGATCGGTCGATATCCTCGACGCGACTCAGATCCAGAAGTACGCGGCGGGCAAGATCACCGAGTTCAAAAGAAAAACAGCATAACGCGGCAACAGCAGACATTATGCTAAACTAAAACTAAACGGCTGACTCAAACTCAAGCAGAGTAAAGAGTCAGCCGTTGTTATTCATTTAAAAGCTTTTATGTTGTTACATATACTACTGCGGTCCTTCTGAACGCGCCGATTATTTTTATCACCGCGCTATACATCAGGCTGATAGCGCAGCCGTAAGCAAGGATGACCGGATCGCCGATGAACATTCCGATTATTAGCAGAGCGATAGCGAACAATACCTCTATAACACCGGTAATAAATTTCGGTTTCCAATATGGTGCGCCGTACTTTTTCGCTTCAAGCGCCCGTAATACGTCCACAAATCCCGCGAAAGCGTAAATGATCAGCAAATATATCACGACGATCTGGCGGCTCATCGCAATTGCCGCTATTGCCGACGTCATCAATATCGCTATATCCAAAGTGATGATGGAACGGTACAGCACAGATTTTCCGCCGACCATATGACGCGCCATCGAAAAGTAGTAAAACAGCAGTCTGAATCCGCGGATATACAGCGATAAACCGAGGATCAACGCAATGAGCGGTATCGCCTGTTTAGGAATCAGAATGACTAAAAACGCGAACAGCAGCATCAAGACGCCGGTAATAATATTCTTTATTCGTGAGAAAGAACTCATTGCCGCTCCTCCTTTATCAGTTTTTTGTAATCCTTAATACCGCGGAAACCGCGCTTGCGGGATTCTATGGAATATCCCGCGAGCTTGTTGCCCGAGCGGAAGATTTTGTTTGTGATCATACTCTTCTGCGCGAGAGACGCAAGGATAAATTTGCCCAAAAACGTCTCGTCCTTGTCCTCTTCGGCGGCGTCTATATATTCCTGTTGATACTTTTCCGCGTCAAACGCTTCGATTTCTTTGCCCGAGAGTTTTTCGCCCAACGCTTTCCAATCATCCGCAGAACTGAGCTGACGCTTGCGCAGGATCGTATCGATCTCGTCTTCCAAATCTTTAATGGCATCAAAGTCGTACTTTTCAAGCTCAAATTCGTTATATTCTCCGCGCAGGAATTTGAGCGCGTAGATCATCTGGCAAAATGCGTGGCGGTAATCGGACGGATTATCCTTTACTATCTCCTCGTAATCGCCCCACGCGGGCAGGTATCTGTATTTTATAAAGCTGTAGTCGGGCAGATGTCCCGCTCTGCCGTGGCCGAGATTCATTATCGAGATCTCGCTTCCGGAGGACAGGCTGCTCGTGTATATGCTCTGCTCCAAATCGTCGGGTTGAGAAGCGCTGTGGCGGAAGGTTATCTTTCTCTCGCTTCCGTCCGGCAGGATCTCATAAAAACGGTTGTACGGACCGTTGATAACGAGCGACGGAGTACCCGCAAATGTTCTGTGCGCCCATGTGTCGCACAAAATATGCATAGCAAGTCCGACCGCCTGAAGGCTCTTGTCCTTCGCCAGATTAACCGTATCGCCGAGCAGTGCGCCGTTTGTGCCGCAAATCAGGCGGTACTTGTTTTTGTATCGCTTTGAACAGCGGCGCTTAGGCTCGGCGTTCAGATCCTTAGGCAAAAAGTGGAACGACGACCATATCCGTGTTATGTCCTGAAGCCCTACTATATCCGTGCGCGCGTCCATCAGCTCAAGGTTGAGCTGGGTCGTGGCGGCGGCAGAAGGCCCTTTGATTTTTGAGAGCAGCGTTTTGGTGCACATATCGGCAAAGCAGTCGGAGTACGCAATGTCAAGGCTTTCCTCGTGACCGTACCCCGCGATTATCGCGGCGCAATAGGTCGCGTAGTAGTGAAAATCAGAGTTCATAGTCCGCCTCCTTTGCCAAATCTGCTTTTCTCATCTTTTTGAGCCTGATCGAATTTACGATCAGCTCAACCAAAAACACTATTGTTGTTATATCAATAAAGGCAGAAATAATAAGATCGATAAAGTCGCCGAGACCGATAAAAGCAGCAATTAATTCAATGATTACAACGACGATCCTGAAAAATACGATTAATCCCGCGACAAAAATAAAAAATGAATGTTTGTTTTTGCCGTTGCCCAATGCCCGCGCCGAAAAACCGACATAGCCGTTCAAAAGAAAACTAATGATAGAAAAAGACCAGATCAACACATATGTTACTATATTATTGCTTGAGCTATCGTCGCCGAGGTTTAAGCCGATGAAAAAGTACGTTATTAAAAATTTAACAAGGGTCCAAGCGGCCAAAACAATAACGCCCGTACCGATCGTTATAAGATTGATTTCCGTTTTTCTGATTTTTACGTCCATACTATCTCCTAATTAATTGATTGTTTGTAACTATTCAGAACAACAAAAAATTGTATACCTGCACAAAAGAAATTTTGATATATCTAATAGCAGGCATGCAGATGATAGAAATACAAATTGGTCGTATGCTATGCTCTCCAGAGACACTAAAAACGCCTCTTAAAAATCAGGTTCGTCAAAATGTACAACCGTCAACAGGGCGCGGTATAGCCAAATTTCGTTAATT
>CACYQK010000035.1:0-12047 GCA_902776495.1 uncultured Ruminococcus sp.
ATAGAATGAATAAATATCCATCCGTATGGTTCAACTATGACAACAGCCTGTTTGGCTTGAAATCTGACAAAAATGAGATTTAGGAGAATAGGCTGTTGTCCGGTTAAGACCAAAATTGATGCCGTGGGACCAAAAATCTGTAAATCGGCGAATATTCATTCAGAAACTGCATAAAGTTACATTATAATTCTATATTCGAACTAAAACTGTGCTTTTTACAAATTTTATGGTTCCACCTTGACAATCGCACCTGCAGCGGCGGAGACCATTGCGGCGTTTTTTAAGGATACCGGCAGCGCGCCTGAGGATTTTGACAGCATATTCACAGGTGATTTAGGCGAGGTGGGGAGCAAGTCGCTTAATGATCTGCTTAAAAAAGAAGGTTACGATATTCGCAAAAATCATTCGGACTGCGGATTGCTAATCTATGACCGCGAGCTTCAGGATGTACACGCGGGCGGTTCGGGCTGCGGTTGCTGCGCTTCGGTGCTCTGCTCAAAGATTATAAAAGAAATGGAATCTATGCGATTAAAAAATATCCTCTTTATTGCCACAGGAGCAATGCTTAGTTCCACAACGGCAGCGCAGAGCAAGACGATTCCTTCAATCGCGCATTTGGTGCAGCTTAAAACCTGAATAAATAAAAAACTCCCGTTTGCCGTTTGATCAACGGTAAGCGGGAGTGCGTTTTATCAGTCGTCATTGCTCTTTATCTTCCGATTGCTTTTTTCTTGTATCTATCGTCTTTCCAAACACAAAAAATCGGTCGTAGATATATTCCAAAACCAGGTTGCAAGCCATATTCAAAACAGTGACAAGAATATCATTCCAGCCGCAGTTTTCCGCCAGAAAGTTGCCGAAGATGGTCGAAAGCGGCGTAAATACCACATAAAATAGGGCGACTTTCAGCATTGCGATCGGCACGTTTCCGGCAGAACGGAAGGTGTACCGTCTGTTTAATGTGAAATTCCACAGTACAGACAGGACAAGCGCGATCAGATATTTAGGCCAGTATGGCCATGGAGTAAATCCGTCCAGCAGCGCGAACGCGGCAAATTCAATGATCCCGGCAGAAACCGAGAAAAGCGTGAATTTTATGCCTCTGGCTATTTCCTTGCGATTCTTCATTTTTTGTCTCCGTTTTCAGGCGTTCAAGTCCTTGAAATTTGAGGCGTTAGCCTTGTATAGCTTTTTGAATACTCTGTAATTGCGTTCGTATACTTCTTTGTTTTCGGGATCGGGTTTATAGACGCGGTTGGGCTTAATAAGCTGTTGCGAGAGCTTTAGCACGTCCGTCTTTTTGATCCCTGCCGCAACGACCAAAGCGGTACCGATAGCGCCGACCTCCTGTGTGTTGTCAACGGTTTCAACCGTTCGGCAGGTAATATCGGCAAGTATTTGGCAGGTGACAGGAGAGAGCGAGCCGCCGCCGACAAAGCGCAGCTTGTCAGAGGTTTTTACCTTTTTCGCTTCACATTCAAGCATCCAGCGCAGGTGATAGCATATGCCCTCCAAAACCGCGCGGATCAGTTCACGCTTGCCTGTTTCAAGCTTGATATTAAAAAACATTCCTGCCGCGTTGGAATCCTCAAACGGACAGCGGTTGCCGTGAAGCCACGGGGTAAAAATAACGCCGTTAGCTCCCGCCGGGACCTTGCTTACCTCGGCGGAAAGGTAATCGTAAAGGCTTTTGTATTTACTCTCGATATCCTCTGTCACCTTTGTCTTTTTGAGATATATGTTTATCTCGTCCAGAGCAAGGTGCTTCATTACCCATTCAAAGCATTTTCCGGCTGTTTCCAGCTCTGCAAAATAGTTGAAGCAGCCGCGTTTTGCAGACATAACGCCGGTTATCATCGCGTTGATGTCGACTGTCTGATAATCGAGAAAAGTCGATACCCAGCCTGATGTCCCTACATAAATATGTGTATCGCCCGGCTTAGTGCAGCCTGCTCCGATATTGACAAAAGTGGTGTCTCCGCCGCCTCCGTAAACAGGCGTACCCGCTTTTAAACCGAGCTCACTCGCGGCTTTTTGAGTCAGTCCGCCGACATTATCCGTACTGTTGATGATCGGCGCAAGGTGCTCGGGATTCACCTTATACATCTTAACAAGGCCTTTGTTCCAGCCTTCCTTTCCCTTGCGTGTGTCGTAAAGGAAGGTAGCAAACGCGGAGTCCGCCGTCCTGTTGATTTTTCCGGTACAGCGCGATACCAGATAGTCGCTGACATCAAGCCACTTATATACCTTTGAAAAAATCTCAGGTTCGTTGTTTTCGACCCATTTGTATTTCCACACGGGATCCTTTACACTTGTTGAGCCGGCATAATTAACGCGCAAATTCTTTAGCAGCTTGAACAGGTTGCAGCCCGATACCTTGATCAGTCCCTTGCCCATACAAGCCTTGAATTCTTTTTCGCCGCGCTGATCCATAAAACTCATCGCCGGTCTGAGCGCATTGCCGTTCTTGTCCACCAGAACTACACCCTGCATCTGAGCGCAAAAAGCCAGTCCCGATACCTGTTCGGGATTTATATCTGTCTGCGCAAACAACTCCTTTGTTGTCTGACATATCGCCTGCCACCATTCCTCGGTGTCCTGTTCGGCGCCGCCGTTTTCAAGAATATACAGCTGATAGTGCGCGGTCGCGCTTGAAATGATCCGGATATCCGAGTCAATATCAAAAAGACAGGTTTTTAATTCGCTCGTACCAAAATCATAAATGATGACATACATGGCTCAATCCTCTCTGAGATGGACCTTCCATCCGGTATTGATTTTCTTTTTCACCTTTTTCATGGTTTCCTCGTCAAGCTCCGGCCAGTCTGTCAGCGTTGTGGCGTTATTAGTCACCAGATAGGCTTTTTCGGCGCATAATGCGAGCGGGGTGTCTGCAAGCGAGTCGGAGTAAAAGTTGTCGATTTTCGGAAATCCGTGGTCAAAGATATACTTTGCCTTTTCCTTTGCGTACATCAGGTTGTTGGTGAAAACTCCGAATTCACGGTCATATTCCGTCGCTATACAGCGCACGCCCAGACGGTTAGCGATCGGCTCGATAATACACAGCGGCGACGCGCTGATAATCAGGTCGTCGTCCTTTTTCTGAGCAAGATACCACGCCGATATTTTCTTTTCATACTTGTCCCAGTAGCGTTCGATCTGCACATCAAAATCGTCGATCATCGTCAGGTAGCTGAAGATCTTGCGCTGCATCAGGCAGTTGGGGACCTTGCCTCTTTTGTGCTGAATAACATATTTTACAGCCTTCGGAAAAAAGGTGAACCACAGCTTTGGATGGCGATTCATACACCAAAATCCGAAACCGATCGAGCAGTCTGAATAAAAAATCGTTCCGTCAAAATCATATACATTCATTGTTTACTCCTATATGTTATGCGTTTTTTGCTTTGTGTAAATTATATCATTCTTACGGTGTGATTTCAAGAAAAAAATAAAAAAGGCTTTTATCGCGGAAACAACGAAAAAGCAAGGTGTCATAAACAAAATCACCTTGACAAATAATTGCTGAAAAGATATAATTTATTTATATTGTCAATCAGGAAAGGACTATATTATGTCAGCATTCAACGGAGCAACATTAATGATAACAGGCGGCACGGGTTCATTCGGCAACACCGTGCTCAAGCATTTTTTGACAACGGACATCGGCGAGATCCGCATTTTTTCGCGCGATGAAAAAAAGCAGGACGATATGCGCCACGATCTGCAGGCGCGCTTCCCCGATTATGCGAACAAAGTGAAATTCCATATAGGAAACGTTCGCTTTCCGCAGTCGATCAAGGACGCCATGTGGGGCGTGGATTATGTTTTTCACGCGGCGGCGCTAAAGCAGGTCCCATCGTGCGAGTTCTTCCCGATGGAAGCTGTTCGCACCAATGTTGTGGGTACCGACAATATGCTTCACGCGGCGATAGACTGTGGAGTAAAACGCGTTGTGTGTCTTTCGACCGACAAGGCTGCGTACCCGATCAACGCAATGGGTATCTCAAAGGCGCTTATGGAGCACGTTGTCACGGCAAACGCGCGCGTAGCTGCCGAGCGCGGCGGTACGGTGATCTCCTGCACGCGTTACGGCAACGTAATGTGCAGCCGCGGTTCGGTTATTCCGCTCTTTATCGACCAGATCAAAGCCGGAAAGCCCATAACTATCACAAATCCCGATATGACCCGCTTTTTGATGAATCTTGACGAGGCGGTCGACCTTGTAAAATTCGCTTTTGAGCACGCTAATCCCGGCGATTTGTTCATACAGAAGGCCGACGCTTCAACTATCGGCACTCTCGCAAAGGCGGTTCAGCAGTTGTTCGGCGATACCGGCGCTCAGATAATCGGTACACGCCACGGCGAAAAGCTTTACGAGACCCTTATGACAAGGGAGGAGAAGCTCCGCGCCGAGGATATGGGACAGTATTACCGCGTTGCTGCCGACAGCCGCGACCTCAACTACGATCAGTTCGTAGTAAAGGGCGAGGTGGACACCGAGACTGACGAGTCTTACACCAGCCACAACACCAATTTGCTCAACGTAGAGGGCACGGTAAAGAAGATTTTGACTACCGATTATGTTCAGGAGCAGTTAAAATAAAAGCAGACGCGTTTTTTGAAATAGTTTAACACACAGGTACTATGGCATTGATACATTCAGTCATAGTGCCTTTTGATTTGTCTGAAAAATAGTTACTATATAAGCCAAAAACGTGCAGGGTATATGCGACGGCGATCTCTTTGCCCGTTTGTATTCTGACATTTTTAAAGATTTAGTGTAGATTTTTAATAAATTATGTGGTATAATTAATTTTAAAGTAAGTTTAAAAATGGGATGTGATCGTTTGATTAAAGCAGGAATGCGTTCGCTGGCGACTTCTATTAAGGCGCAGGGAGTAGGCAGCGCGTACGCGGAGCTAATCAATCTGCTGACAAAATACGGCAAGGACGATATAAGCATAACTCGTCACGGTTTGCGCCATTGTGATATTCTTCACTGCCATACGCTGGACCTTGTCAGCTATTTTTGTCTTAAACGATTTAAGATTCCGACGATAGCGTCGGTTCACTTGATGCCCGAAACAGTAGACGGTTCTTTGAGGTTGCCTAAGCCGTTCCAAAAGATGTTCTATTCGTATATGATCTCGTTTTACCGCAGCGCCGATTATCTGCATATCGTTCATCCCGATACGGCGGAGGTTTTGGAGAAATACGGAGTAAGCAAAGACAGAATATTCTGGATCCCTAATGTTGTAGCTGCCGACGGCTTTAAGAAAATAAGCCCTTCGCAGCGCGATGAGCTCAGAAAAAAGTACGGCTATGGGCAAGATGATTTTGTCGTTATGGGCTCGGGACAGCTCCAAACCAGAAAGGGTATTCTCGATTTTGCCGAGTGCGCGCGCAAGCTGCCCGATGTCAAGTTCGTGTGGGCGGGAGGCTTTTCTTTCGGCGCGATCAGCGACGGACATAAAGAACTAAAAGAGCTTGTAAATGACCCGCCGAAGAATCTGAATTTCACGGGGATCATTACGCGCGAGGAGGTCTATGAGCTTCTGCACGCGTCCGACCTTTTCTTTTTGCCGTCCTTCCACGAACAGTTCAGTATGTCGATTTTAGAGGCGGCTGCTGCCGGAACCCCGATTTTACTGAGAGATCTTCCGCCTTACAAAACGGTTTACAAGGATTATTATCTCTGCGGCTCCGATACAGAGGAATTTGTCGGGCATATTCGCAAGCTGCAAAGCGACAGCGAATACTGTGCGCGAATGGCAGAGCTGTCTGCGGAGATTTACGAAACATACAGCGAGCCTAAAATATATGAAATGTGGATAGACATGTATTCAAAATGCGCTTCAAGGAAAGTTTGACGGCGCACAGAACAGGAGAATAAGATTATGAAAATACTTATTTGTTCGGATACATATAAATACCAGACAAACGGCGTGGTCACCGTGTTGAGCACACTTGTCAGCGGATTGCGTCAGCTCGGTCACGAGGTAAGGGTACTTGCGCCGTCCTACAACGGTAAATCATTTAAAAACGGCGACGACTGTTTTTTGTGCTCTGTTCCCGCGCTGTATTATCCGAAGGAGCGTATTTGCATAAAGCATAAGGATCCGTTGATCGATGAGCTGATAAGCTGGAACCCCGATATCATCAATTCCCATACCGAGGGAATGATCGGCAGGATCGCCATTAGAATAGCAAAAGAAACAAATACGCCGCTTGTTATGAATAATCATACCGATTTTGCAAAATACATTTTCGGTCGTTTTTATGATATTCCGCCTGTTCGCGCGGGAGGAAAAGTTTTCGGCAAGATAAACTATCCGCACGCCGACGCGATCATAGTTCCGTCTGAAAAGTCACGCGGACTTGTATGGATGCAGCCGTATAACGATATTGTTTCGGTGATCCCCAGCGGCATACGCACGGAAAAGTTTCAGCGGCCTGTATCGGCAGAGGAAAAAGCCGAGCTTATGCGCAAGTATAATATCGAGGACAACGGCTTAACGGTGGTTACGGTCACGCGCGTCAGCAAAGAAAAGAATCTAATGGAGATATTGCAGTACTTTGCGTCGCTGCTCAAGGTCGTTCCGGAGGCTCAGCTTGTGATCGTGGGCGACGGTCCCGACAAAAAGCGGCTGGAGAAATACTGCGAGCAATCGGGAATATCGGATCGTGTTCACTTTACGGGCGGAGTAGAGCCGGATGAAGTCTATCGCTATTACGCATTGGGAGATGTGTTTGTATGTGCGTCGACCTTTGAGGTTCAGGGAATGACTTATTACGAGGCTATGGCGTGCGGCCTGCCGCAGGTTTGCCGCAAAGACGATTGCCTGATAAACGTTATTGAAAACGGTGAAAACGGCTTTATCTACGAGAACGAGCAGGAATTTACGGACGCTGTTTCAAAAATCCTTTTGGACAAAGAGCTTCGTGAAAAAATGAGCCGGAAAGCGCTCGAAAAGATTAAGATGTTCAACGATAAGCGTTTTGTAGAGCGTGTTGTTGAGCTGTATGAAGATGTGTTGAAGCAAGCACAGGAAGAAGAATCTTCCCCTGCATAATAAAACAAAAAGCAACCTGTCATCCTAAGCGGAAGCTCGGAATGGCAGGTTTTTCTTTATGGTTATTAGTTTTTTGAACGCTGAACGTCAAGCGGCTTATTTAATCCAGCCCTTCACGGTTTCTATTTCCCTTGCGTAACCCGCGTCATCGTTGGGCGTTTCAAGGATAAACGGGCGGCCTTGGAGCAGCGGGTGCTGTACTGCCGCTCTCAGCGCTTCCGTGCCGAGAATACCCTCGCCGAGCTTTTCGTGGCGGTCCTTGTGCGAACCGAGCTCATTCTTGCTGTCGTTCAGGTGAACGGCATACAGGTTATCCAAGCCGATAACGCGGTCAAATTCACTCAGCACGCCGTCAAGGTCATTTTTGATGTTATACCCGCCGTCCCAGACGTGGCATGTGTCGAGGCAGACGCCGAGCTTAGCTTTAAAGCTGTCTCCGCCGAGCGACACTGCAATATCAATAATCTCTTTGAGCTCCTCAAAGCTTTTGCCGATCTCGCTGCCCTTGCCCGCCATAGTTTCAAGTAAAACAATATTTTTTAGCTTGGCTGAGCTTGCGCTTTCGACCTCGTCAATAACAGCGGCGAGCGCCTCGGCAATCAGCTTTATACCGGCTTCATTGCCCTGGCCGACATGACACCCCGGGTGAAAGTTATAATAGTTATCGGGCAAGGCCTGCAATTTCAATAAATCATCGCGCAGCATCTCGCGCGAGTTTGCCCTGATCTCTTCCTTTGCGGCGCAGACGTTCATAGTATAAGCGCCGTGAACGACAAGCTTGCCGAAATTATTATCTTTAATAAACTCCCTCAGCGCCGTGATATCCTCATCGGGCACGGCTTTTGACTTTCCGCCCCTCGGATTTCTCGGAAAAAACGCAAAGGTGTTCCCGCCGAGCTTTTGCTCGTGCTTTCCCATAGCAAGGTATCCCTTTGATACCGAAACATGATTGCCTATGTAAATCATTTTGTCCCCTTATTTTTCATAGTTTATACCATACATTTTATCTCATATCGCTCCCGCGGTCAAGCGTGATTTTTTATGTGCAAACTGCCTAAATTAATCAATACTTTTTTGTCTTGCATAGCGTTTGACATCATGTTAAAATATAGAATATAAAAGTATACTTTGTGATAATTATGATTTTTTGCGCAATCCAACAGTTTGCGCTTACTTTTCAGAGCTATCGTCAGGAGGTGTCTATATGTCTGAGCAGCACTTTGATCCTAACAGAATAAGCGACCCCTGGCTGAGAGAATTTTGCGACCAAATGCCGGGCGGATATTTTATCTATAAAGCGGATGAAAAAGAAGAACTGCTCTACGCCAACCATGCGGCGTATGAGATCTTCGGATGCAGCAATGAGGAAGAATTTCGCAAGCTGACCGGATATACCTTCCGCGGAATGGTATATCCCGAGGATTATCCGGGTATCTCAAAATCTATCATCCGCCAAATCAATGAGAATAAAAACCATTATGACTATGTGGAGTACCGCATCCGGCGCAGGGACGGAGTCCTTCGCTGGGTAAATGACTACGGCAAATATGTCGAGGATAAAAACTTCGGCGGACTTTACTATGTTTTTATATCGGATATCACAAGAAAACGCGAGAGACACATCAAAGAAAACAATAAGCACGAGGCGGTAATCAGGACTCTGACGCGTTTTTACCACACTGTATGGGTAATCGACGACATAGAGACCGAGCATTGGACTCTTTATTTTTCCGATACCTTTGACAACAGCGTTATCCCGAATTCTATCAGAAAGCCCGCAAGGGAAACTAACTATTCCCGCGACAGGGAGGTCCTTGTCAACACGATGGTAGCCCCCGAGGATCGCGAGCGTGTGCAGCGTGAGCTGTCTGTAAAAGAAATGATAAAGCAGCTTAAGGACAAGGATCAGTTTTCGACCACGTTTCTCCGTCAGTATGACGACGGATCTGCGCCGCGTTTTTTCCGTGTCGATATCGGAAAGCTGGAATTGTACGGAAACCGTATGGGAATAACTATCGGCTTCAAGGATGTAGACTCGGAATTGCGCGCGGTTAGAGACGCCGAACGCGCGCTGCTTGAAGTCCAAAAGACAAAGGAAGAAAACAAGCGCCTTGCAGAGCAGGTAAAAAACGTACAGGGAATCGCCGATCTTGTCGACTCCATAACCTCAATGCTCGCAAATATCTCGGCGATGACCTTTTCAAAGGACGCGGAAACAGGAGTTTACCTTGCGTGCAATCAGGAGTTTGCCGAATACGCCCACAAAAGTGAGCCCGACGATGTCGTGGGCTTGACCGACTATGATATATTTAACGAAGAGAACGCAAAGCGGTTTATCGAGCAGGATCAAAAGGCTTTGTCTATGGATGAGCCGTATGTTTTCTATGAGGACGTGCCCGGCAGCGACGGGACGGAGGCGCGTAGTCTGCAGACGACAAAGGTAAAGTTTACCGACAGCATAGGCAAGCAGTGTATAATGGGATTGTGCGTTGATGTTACCGAGATATCACACATCAAGGCAAGAGAAGTCCGCCAACAGGAGCTTGAGGAAAAGCTAAAGCTTCAGGAGCGTCTGCTGAGCGAGCAAAGTATTCGCGAGGAGCAGGACAAGATGATCAACGCCCTTTCCTCCGACTACCGCAGCATTTACCATGTCGATCTTGACGCCGACGACGCCGTATGCTACCGTTCCGATCCATTTGCGTTGGATCAGCACGACGAGGGCGTTCACTTTCCGTACATCAAGTACTTTTCAAAATACGCCGAAGCATCTGTTGACGAGGTGTACCGCGACGGGTTCCTGCAATTTATCGATCCGCAGAATATCCGCGGAGAGCTTACTAAAAACAGCATAATCGGTTACCGCTATCTTGTTAGGCGGCAGGGAGAAGAATACTACGAGATGATAAGAGCCGCAAGCGTCCGCAGCGGCGGCGACGGCGAAGAAACCGGGATCCACGCTGTGGTTTTGGGCTTTACCAATGTTGACTCTGAGATGCGCGATTCTATTGCAAAGAACGAGGCGCTTGCTCAGGCGCTGGCTGCCGCGCAAGAGGCAAACTCAGCAAAAACAGCCTTCCTCTCAAATATGAGCCACGAGATCCGCACACCGATGAACGCCATCATCGGACTCGACAGCTTGGCGCTGCAGGATGATAATATATCGGAAAAGACCCGAAATTATCTTGAAAAAATCAACGGAAGCGCGCATCATCTTATGATGCTCATCAACGATATACTCGATATGAGCCGTATCGAATCCGGCAGACTTAATTTGCGTACCGAAGAATTCTCGTTCAGGGGAATGTTGGAGCAGATCAACAGCATCGTAATGTCGCAGTGCGGCGAAAAGGGACTGCGCTATGAGTGCAGACTGATAGGTGAGTTGTCGGACTACTATTTCGGCGATGATCTAAAGCTCAAGCAGGTGCTCATAAACATCCTGAGTAACGCCATAAAGTTCACCGAGGCTCCCGGCAAGGTGACGTTTACGGTCGAGCGCACAGCGACGTTTGAAGATAAATCAACCCTCAAATTTGTCATAAAGGATACGGGTATCGGTATCAGCGAGGAATTCATCCCCAAGTTATTCGATCCGTTCACCCAGGAAAACAGCGAAAAGAAAAACAAATACGGCAGCACCGGACTCGGTATGGCGATCACCAAAAACATCGTAGAGCTGATGAACGGCACTATCACTGTTGAGTCCGAAAAGGGCTTCGGCTCGGAGTTCACTGTGATCGTGACGCTCAATAACAGCGACCACAAGGGTATGATAGCCGGCAGCATCAAGCCGCAGGATATGCGCGTGCTAGTTGTTGACAGCGACAATATCGCCGCCGAACACGCTCAGCTCGTGCTTGGAGAGATCGGCGTCACGGCGGATATCTGCAACAGCGGCAAGGACGCAATGCGTAAGCTCCGCGTGCAGTCCGTCAAGCACGATCCGTACAATCTGGTGCTGTTGGACAGAGACGTGCGCGGCAAAGACAGCCTTGAAATTGCCAAAAAGATCCGAGGCACATACGATAAAGAGACGACAGTCATCATTATGACAGCGTTCAGCTTTGATGATATTATGGAAGAGGCGGTCGCGTGCGGCGCAGACAGCTTTTTGCTCAAGCCGACCAACGCGGCGGACGTGATGAGCGAGTTTGAGCGTGTCGCGCGCAAAAACAACATAAACCTGATAAACGACAGCGTGGTTGTAGACCTAAAGGGCAAGCGTATACTTATGGCGGAGGACGTTTTTATCAACGCCGAGATAATGAAGCAGCTTATGCTCAAAAAGGAAGCGTTAATCGACCACGCCGAAAACGGCAAAATAGCCGTCGAGATGTTTGAAAAAAGCGAGCCGGACTATTACGACGCCGTTTTGATGGATGTGCGTATGCCCGAGATGGACGGACTCGAAGCCACCCAAAATATCCGCGCGCTTGATCGCCCCGACGCCAAAAAGGTGCCGATCATCGCCATGACCGCCAACGCCTTTGACGAGGACGTTCAGCGTTCTCTCCAGGTCGGTATGAACGCCCACCTATCAAAGCCGGTAGAACCGCAGCACCTCTACAACACCCTCGAGGAGCTGATCTGGGAGGCAAACCGGAATTAAAATAAATAACAAAATTTTCAAATCATAAAAAACGCATTTCTCCTAACACTACTAATGCGGCGATAAATCAAGAGGTTGATCCGCCGCTTAATATAGATAGACAAGGAGAAAAAACGATGTCAAATTATAACAGTAACCAGATCAATGTCCCCGAGGCAAGAGAAGCTATGAACCGCTTCAAGATGGAGTGCGCAAACGAAGTAGGCGTAAACCTCAAGCAGGGCTACAACGGCGACCTCACATCACGCCAGGCAGGTTCCGTCGGCGGACAGATGGTTAAAAAGATGATCGAGTCTTACGAAAACAGCATGAAGTAATCACGCAACAGCGTAGTTACTAAACTAAAAAACGGTTGTATC
>CACYQK010000036.1:0-11958 GCA_902776495.1 uncultured Ruminococcus sp.
GAACGGTAGCCCTCTATATGACTGACGGAAACTCCCGCCTTGTCAAGCTGATATTCTACCTCATCGGCGAGTGCCTTTACATGGGTTGAACTGTTACCTGTGGCGATAACCATATAATCGGCGATCACGGTAATGTCGCTGATCTCTATGACCTGTATATCAAGTCCGATTTTGCCGCTTATCGCCTTTGCCGCGGCTATCGCGGTATCATAAGAATTCATAATCTATTCCTTTCTATTCCTTTTCATTACAATATCATTATAACCGAATATCTCATCGGGATGTATCGCGCTCTCGAGAGAAGACAGCTTGTTTATCGTGAACTGATAGCTGAATATCATAGCGTCCTCAAGGCTTTTGCGCGACAGTTCTCTCATAACCTCTACCCCGTTGTAATCTCTGCCTTTGGCGGTGTAATCCGCGGTGTAGATTATCTTTTCGAGCAGGCTCATATTCGCCCTGCCCGTGGTGTGGTACCTTATCGCGTTTATTATATCAGGGTCGGTTATCCCGAGCTCCGTTTGAATATAAACGCTTCCGCTTATAGCGTGCCACAGCTTTGGCGCCTGTTTTTGAACATCGTCTAAGATTATACCACCGTCATTAATAATTTGCAACTGACTGTCCTTGGGTATCTCCTTTGTGACGTCGTGCAGTATTCCGGCGGTATATGCTTTGTCAACATCGCCGCCGTACAGCTCGGCGAGCTTTACCGCCTCATCGGCAACATTTACGCTGTGCTCATAGCGGTAATCACCCATATGCTCTCTTATAATCTTTTTATAATCGGGATTTTCCATCATATCACTTCCGATATAAATCGTTCTCTGTTATATACTTGTAAACCTCAGGGGTTATCATATCCTTGATTTTTTGATAATCATCTATGTTATCCCTGACATATGTTGAGGACGCGGTGTCAAAAACGGTCTGTGAAAGCATAAAAACCTTTGCGCCCATAGGCTTTATCACATTTTCGGCGTATGCTTCCATCTTTTCAAAATCGGAATCGACCCTCGGTACGCCGATGATGTTCGTGGTTTTAAAAATAGTTTTAGGCTCTCTCCATTTATCAAGAGTCAGAAACATATCCGCGCCCGTCAAAAGAAAAAGCTCGTCATTCGGATTTTGTTTTTTTAATTCAAGCAGGGTCTCATATGTATAGCTCTTCCCCTCGCGTTTAAGCTCGATATCCGACGACTCCATATTTTTATGATCCTTTAAGGAAATGTTGATCATTTCGAGCCTATCCGTGCCGCTCGCCAACTCTTTATTGGATTTATGCGGAGGCGTGTTGTCGGGGATAAACAAAATCTTATCGAGCTTTATTTCATCCAAAACGAGTTGACCGAGCCGGATGTGTCCTAAGTGGATCGGGTTGAATGTCCCGCCGAAAATTCCGATTTTGCTCATTTCTTTTTAACCTTCGGCAGTGTGATCTTCGGCTCGTCGGGGTTTGGTCTGTAAAGCACAAACTTTGAACCGATGACCTGAACCACGTCTGCTTTGCATTTTTCCGCGATCAGATCAGCCGCCTCGCGCGAGGAATACGCGCTTGTTTCAAGCGTTTTGGCTTTTATAAGCTCCCTCGCGGTCAGCGCGGTGTCCGCCTGCATAATTATATTGTCAGTGATCTCTCCCTTGCCGATGATAAGGATAGTTTCCATACTATTGGCAAGACCTCTGAGATACGCGCGTTGTTTACTTGTTAGCATAAAATACCTCTGTTATGAAAATTCTTTTTCAAGCTCTGCTTTGAGCTTTCTTAACGCCTTTCCACGGTGACTGACTTTATCCTTTTCCTCCGCGGTAAGCTGGGCAAAGGATTTATCGCCCTGCATAAAAATCGGATCATAGCCAAAACCGCCGTTGCCGATAAAGCTGTATCCGATCTTACCTTCGCATCTTTCTTCTATGTCTATCCTTTTGCCGTCGGGCAAAATGCAGCAGATAGCGCAGGTATAGTGCGCCGTTCGCTCTCCATCGGGAACACCCTCTAATTTTTCAAGGATCTTTGCTGTGCGGTCCTCGTCCGTAATGCAATCCTCGGGGCTGTAGCGGGCCGAGAATATCCCGGGTCTGCCGTCAAGAGCGTCCACACAGATACCGCTGTCGTCCGCGACCGCGGGCATACCTGTCTTTTCAAAAGCTGCGTTAGCCTTAATAAAGGCATTCTCCGAAAAAGTTGTGCCTGTCTCGTCTACCTCGTCGAGAACAACGCCTGCTTCTTTTGCAGAAACTGCCTCTATCCCGAGCGGGTTTAATATCCTTTCAAGCTCAACAAGTTTTTTTGCGTTGTTGGTAGCAATAATAAACTTCATCAAATCACTCCGTCTCGGCAAACAATGCCTTTGCGAAATCTTCGGCATTGAAGGGCTGTAAATCGTCAATCTGCTCGCCTACGCCGATATATTTAACCGGGATACCGAGTCCTTCCTTGATAGCAAGCACGACTCCGCCCTTTGCGGTTCCGTCAAGCTTTGTTAGCACGATACCGGTGATTCCCGTTGCCTCTCTGAACTGCTCCGCCTGATTGACAGCGTTCTGTCCTGTAGTAGCGTCAAGCACAAGGAGCTTTTCTTTTGCGGCGTCGGGAAGCTCGCGGTCAATGACCCTGTTGATCTTCGCAAGCTCGTCCATAAGGTGCTTTTTATTGTGAAGTCTGCCGGCGGTGTCGCAGATAATAACATCCGCTCCTCTCGCCTTTGCGGCGGCGATAGCGTCAAAGATAACAGCGGCGGGGTCGCTGCCCTCTCCCTGCTTGATTATCTCGCATCCGCTGCGCTGAGCCCAGATATCAAGCTGGTCGATAGCGGCGGCGCGGAAAGTATCGGCAGCCGCCAAAAGTACCCTCTTGCCCTGATCGGACAACTGCTTTGCAAGCTTGCCGATCGTAGTGGTCTTGCCTACGCCGTTAACGCCGATCACAAGGATAATAGACGGTGAGGTCGAAATATCGAGCTCCTCTCCGCCCGAAAGCATCTCTGTGATGATGTCCTCTAATAGTCCGCTGATTTCTGACGGGTCGGTTACGCCTTCCTTTTTAACTCTTACTCTTAATTCATCGCAGATTTTTTCCGCGGTTGGAACGCCTACATCACCCATAACAAGGAGTTCCTCGAGTTCCTCAAACAGATCCTCGTCGATTTTGGTAAAGGATTTGAGCATTGAGTCGATCTGTCCCATTACCGCAGCGCGCGTCTTTTTCAATCCCTCTTTGATTTTACTGAATAATCCCATAATTATGTTCCTTTATTATTTATCTAAGCCGAGCTTTTCGGCCACTTCTGTCGATCGCAGCTCAAGCAGCTTTGAAATTCCCTCGTCCTGCATAGTAACGCCGTACAGCACGTCTGCTTCTTCCATTGTTCCGCGCCTGTGCGTGATAAGAATAAACTGCGTCTTGCCGGTCATCCTACGCAGATAGCTTGCAAAACGGAATACGTTCACATCGTCAAGCGCCGCCTCGATCTCGTCCATTACGCAGAAAGGAGCGGGTCTTACCTTCATAATAGCGAAGTACAGCGCGATTGCGACAAGCGCTTTTTCACCGCCGGACAGCGCGTCGAGGTGAACGACGATCTTACCGGGAGGATGAACAAGTATATCAATTCCGCTTGTCAGGATATTTTCGGGGTCTGACAGCGAAAGTGAAGCCGTACCGCCGCCGAAAAGCTCCTTGAACGTGCGTGTAAAGTTGTTGTTGATCTGATCAAAGCTCTCAACAAAGACTTCTTTCATCTGCTTTGTTAGGTTAGTGATCAGCTTTTCTATCTCGCTCTTGGATTTTTCAACATCGGCGACCTGAGCGCTCATAAACTCGTATCGCTCGGAAACCTCTTTGTATTCCTCAATAGCGCTGACGTTGACGGTGCCAAGAGACTTAATGCTGCGCTTTAATTCATTAAGTCGCGACTGAGCCTTTGAATTATCCTCGATCTCAATAGCGATCTTCTCAGCCTCTCGCTTTGTGAGCTCGTACTCATCCCAAAGCTTAGAGATGATATTATCATAATCCTTCTGGATATTGATCTTTCGCTCTTCAAGCCTTGCAAGCTCTCTGCCCGAAACCTCACGCTCGTTGTTCTTGTCGCGCTCAACGTTTCTTATCTCAACGCCGCGCTTTTCGAGCAACTCACGCTGAGATGATATAGCTTCGATCTGCTCGGTGATGGACTTCTGAGTATTTTCAAGGCTTTCTATATCACTTTGATAACTTGCGATATCGGCATTGATCTCTTCTATCGTTTTTTCAATCCCCTCGATCTGGGCGAGCATCATTGCCTTACGCTTATCGTTGCCCGAACCGGCGTTACGCGCGAAAACTATCTCGGAATTCAGCGCGTCAATGTCCTTTTGAGCGGTAACGATTTCAAGGCGGATGTTTTGCAGCTTAACGCTCAGCTCCTCACGCTTTTTAGTAAGCTCTGCGCGGTTTCCCGTTACGGAATTTACGCGATCCTCGATCTCAGCGATCTTAACATTAAGCTCCGCAAGCTTTGCCTTTGCGTCCTTTTGACCCTCTTTTAGGTTTTCTATCTTGTCGGCGCATTCGCCAAGCTCCTGCTCGGCACTCTCAACCGCCGCCTGTGTGTTATTTATCTCGTGATCGCAGGCGCGTTTTTCGGCTTCGAGCCTTACAAGATCCTGTTGCTTGTTAGAAAGATCCGCGCGATAACCGAGCAAATCCGCCTCAATAGCAGCGTATTCACGGTTGACCTGTTCGCTCTGCTTTTGCGCGCCCTGCGCTTTTTTGCTTAGCTTTTCAGTCTGCGATTTAAGCTTTTTGATCTCGGACTGACGGCTGAGCATTCCGGTGCTTCTCAGCTGAGAACCGCCTGTCATTGAACCGCCGGCATTAACGACCTGACCATCCAAGGTTACCACCTTAAAACGGTATGAGTACTTTTTGGCGATTGCCGCCGCGCTGTTGAGGTCATCGGCGATAACGATTTTACCGAGCAGTGACCCGAGTATTTTAGAATACTTTTTATCACAGGAGCAAAGCTCGGCAGCTACACCTACAAATCCGTAACAGTCGTCAAGACCGTTTTCCTTTAGCTCTCTGGGCTTGATAGTATTTATCGGCAGGAACGTAGCTCGTCCGCCGTCCGTGCTTTTCAAGTATTTGATAGCCTGCTTAGCGTCGTTATCGTTTTCGACAACGATATTCTGCATAGCCGCGCCGAGAGCGGTTTCAATAGCGACAGCATACTCAGACGGTACTGAAATAACCCTTGAAACAGGTCCGCAGATTCCTTTTAATTTGCCGTTTTTTGAAGCGTTTACAACCGACTTTACGCTCTTTGAAAAGCCTTCAAGATTTCGCTCGAGGTTTTCAAGGAAGTCGATTTTTCTTTGATGCTCTCTTAAATCAAGCCCGAGCTTTTCGCTCTCAGCCTTTAACTCAGCGCGTTTTTTTTCCTTTGAACTGAGTTTAAGGCTCAAGCCCTCGATAGAGTTCTCAAACGACTGAATATCATCGTTAGCGGATTTTATATCCTCATCATACTTAGTTTGAAGCTCGACGAGCTCGTTTAGTACGGTCGTCTTTTCTTCAACAGTCTGATGTAAGACCTCTGTTCTCGATTCAAGCTCGGCGATCCCCGTATCCGCGGTCATATCAATAACTCTCGCATCCGCGGACTGAGAGGTAAGCGCGGAAAGCTCGGAGGTCAGGCTTTGCAGCTCATCTCCGCTTTTGCTTGAATCCATATTTATTTCGTTAAGTTCTTCGGAAACCTTGGCATACATCTTTTGCTTGCCTGTGATCTCCGCGTCAAGAGATGTGATTTTCTCCTGCTTGTCACTTATACTCTGCTCTAACTTTGACAGGTCGTCATCCGCTCTGCTTATCTCTCCCTTGATGCGCTCGATATTCTCGTTGTGGTGAAGAATATCATTTTCCGCAACAGAGATGGATGAACGCTTCTCTGCAATCTCGGAATCAAGCTTTGATATCTCTGCTCTGAGCGAGTCCGCCTTTGCGGATAATTCGCCGTTCTTCTGATAAATCTCCTCAGTCTCGCTCTGTATCTCTGCCAAAGCCTGCTCGGCTTCGTCATACTGAGCGCGGGCGATCGAGATTTTTTCATCTTGTTCTTTAAGATTATCCTGACTTTTGTCGAGCGAGATAAGCCAAAGAGCGATTTCAAGTCCGCGTTTTTCCTCGGAATACTCCAAAAACTGCTGAGCCTTTTCGCTCTGCTTTTTAAGCGGACCAACGCGCTCCTCGAGCTCGGTCACGATATCGCGGAGTCTGAGCAGGTTATCCTCGGTGTTTTTCAGCTTCCGCTCCGCTTCGATCTTGCGGTAACGGTAACGCGAAATACCCGCGGCTTCTTCAAATATCTCACGCCTGTCCTCACTTTTTGAAGAAACGATGCTGTCGATCTTGCCCTGACCGATCATAGAATAACCGTCACGGCCGAGACCGGTGTCCATAAACAGCTCGTTAATATCCTTCAATCTGACAGCTGCTTTGTTTATAAGATACTCGCTTTCACCGCTGCGGTAGTAGCGGCGGGTAACGGCGATATCGTCGCCGTCAAAATCAAGAAAGCGATCCGAATTGTCAATATTAAGAGTAACCTCGGCGTAGCCTGTGCGTTTGCGGGTATCCGTGCCGTTAAAAACGACATCCTCCATCTTTGAGCAACGAAGGCTTTTCGGCGACTGCTCGCCCAAAACCCAGCGAATAGCGTCGCTGATGTTGCTCTTACCCGAACCGTTGGGACCTACTACCGAAGTTATCCCGTGTTCAAAGGATAATTTAGTTTTATCCGGAAAGGTTTTAAAACCCTGAACCTCCAGAGATTTTAATCTCATCTTATTTCCCCTATTTTAATCTGGTACTTTGAAAGGTCGTTGTCAAAATTCACGGTGATGTCATAACCCAAATCATTAAACTTTTTTAGGTTACTCTTTTTTTGACCCAAAAACTTTGACAGCGACTTTTGATTTATAAATACATCAAGTTTTTTTGATGAACAATCTTTACTTAATTCTATAAGCGAATTATAGAAAATCTTAGCTTCGCACAATTCCTTAAAAGCAGGATGATAATTATCACCCAAGCTTTCCTTAACAAGGCTTTCGGAATAATGCAGACCGAGCCTGATAACCTTAATATCCGCGCTCTCAAACATAACGATAAGCTTTGCGCATAAATCAACGCTCTCATCAAGCGTAAAAGGTATATACTGACCCGTAGTATAATAATCCGCCAGCGCGGTATTTTTCATAATAACGGTCGGATAAATCCTGACAGTGTCCGGTTTTAGCGCGATAAAGCTCTCGGCGGTTTTTATGTCCTTTTCAAAATCCGAGCCATACAAACCCGTCATCATTTGAAGTCCGAGAGAAAAGCCGTTTTTCTTTATCAGCTCTGACGCTTTTACAACATCCTCGGAGTTATGTCCTCGGTTGTTTAATTCTAATACAGAATTATCCATAGACTGTGCGCCGAGCTCGATCGAAGTCACGCCGTACTCTTTAAGTACAGCCAAAACCTCATCATCGATACAATCAGGGCGCGTAGATATCCTTATCCCCGAAAAACGATTTATAAAAGGTTTTGTTGCGTTCAAAAGCTCGAGCATATACTCTCTGTCGATCGCGGTAAAGCTGCCGCCGAAAAATGCTATCTCGGTGTTCTCAGCTCTCTCGCCCAAATCATCAACTGCTTTTAACAAAGTCTTTTCTACATCCTGCGCGGAAGGCTGATATGCCTGCCCGGTAATGCTCCTTTGGTTGCAAAAGCTGCACATATGCGGACATCCGTTGTGCGGGATGAAAATCGAAACGTTAGCGTGTTTAATAGCCCATCAGCTCCAAGGCTTCCCTTGCAGCCTGCTGCTCAGCCTCTTTTTTGCTTTTTCCGCCGCCCTTGCCGATGACGTTGCTGTTGAGGTGAACCTCCACAACAAAGTGCTTGTTATGGTCGGGACCGCTCTCGTCAACCAAAACATACTGGAGCCTTTCGCCCGGGTTTTGCTGAACGATCTCCTGCAGGGTTGTCTTGTAATCCTTGACGCGCTTTACCTTCTGGTTCTTTATAGCGGGGATAACAAAGCTGAGTATGTGCATTGACGCGGGCTGGATACCTCCGTCAATATAGATCGCGGCGATAAGCGCCTCGAAAGCGTCGGAAAGTATCGACGGTCTCTCGGCTCCGCCGTTGTTGCGCTCTCCCTTGCTGAGCACAAGGTGCTTGCCCAAATCGATCTGCTTCGCGAACTCGTAAAGCGACTTTTCACAAACGAGCGAAGCTCTTAGTTTTGTAAGTCCGCCCTCGGGAAGATCGGGGCAGTTCTTGAATATGTAATCGCTTACGACGATCGACAGCACAGCGTCGCCCAAAAATTCAAGGCGTTCGTTGTACTTAACGTGCTGAGCCTTATGCTCGTTGGCATAAGAAGAATGAGTCAGCGCCTCGTTCATAAGCTCAATATTGCGAAAACGATATCCGATTTTTGCTTCTAATTCTGTCATTTTGATAACTCCGATGAAATCTCTTTAATCGCCTCTGCCTCTACATAGTCCATAGAGAGCTTGACAGCATTTTTAAGCGTGACCGCCTTTGAATCTCCGTGAGCCTTGAATACAGGCTTTGAAGCTCCGAGTATAGGCGCTCCGCCGTATGCGTTGTAATCAAATTTTGTTTTGAATTCTTTTAAGTCCTTCATACATAATGCCGCGGCAAGCTTACCCTTTGCGCTATCGGTAAATAAGTGCTTCATCTTCTTCATAAGTATGATTGCAACACCCTCGTATGTCTTTAGGATAAGGTTGCCCGTAAAGCCGTCGCAAACCACAACATCGCATACGCCCTTGGGGATATCACGACCCTCAACGTTGCCTACAAAGTTGAGGTTGCTTTCTTTTAAAAGCTTGTAGGTCTCCTGATAAAGCTCATTGCCCTTGTGCTCCTCTGTGCCGACATTGGCAAGAGCAACTCTCGGGTTATTAACCTTCATTACCTTTTCCATATATACAGAGCCCATAAGAGCGAACTGGTAAAGCATCTCGGGACGGCAGTCAACATTAGCGCCGCCGTCAAGCAGCATAAAGAAGCCTGTCTCGCTCGGAAGAACGGGGGCAAATGCAGGGCGCTTGATACCCCTTATCCTCTTGACCGCAATTGTCGCACCGACGCAAAGCGCGCCGCTGTTGCCGGCGCTGATAAACGCGTCACCCCTGCCCTCGTTGAGCAGCTTAAAGCCGACCGCCATAGAGCTGTCCTTTTTGGTTTTCAGCACAGCGTCGGCCTTGTCCTCCATTGTGATGACCTCAGAGCAGTCCTCTATTTCGATATTGTTCAGGGAAATATTGTTTTTCTCGGCAGTCTCACGGATGATTTTCTCATTTCCCGTGAGGATGATGTTCGCGCCGAGCTCCTCAACCGACTGCGCGCAGCCCTTGATGATCTCAAGCGGAGCGTTATCGCCGCCAAATGCGTCTACTATGATTTTCATATCAGTCACCTATACCCTCTAAATATTTATTAAGTGAGTTGAGCGCCCTTTGGGAATATGCCGCACCCCGCTCTTTTTTATCCCTCGGTCTGTTTTCAAGCTCAGGCAATACGCCGAAGTTCGCGCCCATCGGCTGGAACTTTTTAACGGTCGGATCGGAAATATACGCGGACAACGCGCCGATCATTGTATCGTCAGGCAGCGTCATCGTTTTTTTATCTTCCAACACCCTGCAAGCGTTTATGCCAGCCATAATGCCCGAAGCCGCGCTCTCCATATACCCCTCTACTCCGGTTATCTGTCCCGCAAAAAAAAGATTTTTATTTTCTTTTACAGAATAATCCGAGTTGAGAATCTTTGGCGAGCAAATAAATGTGTTGCGGTGCATAACACCGTAACGGACAAATTCAGCCCTGTGCAAAGCGGGTATCATTGAGAACACACGCTTTTGCTCGGGAAATTTCAGATTTGTCTGAAAGCCGACAAGGTTGTACATCGTACCCGCGGAATTTTCTTTTCTAAGCTGTAACACCGCCCACGGCCTGTGACCTGTTTTGGGGTCAACTAAGCCTACGGGCTTCATCGGGCCGAATCGCAAAGTACCCTCGCCGCGCTGAGCCATAACCTCAACAGGCATACAACCCTCATAAACTTTCGGGTTATTTACATCAAAGTCGTGCAGAGGCGCGCGTTCGGCAGAAAGCAAGGCGTTATAGAAATTTTCGTATTCCTCTTTGTTCATCGGGCAGTTGATATAGTCGTCATCTCCGCCGCGGTCATAACGCGAGGCTGTAAAAGAGAACTCCGGATCAACGCTCTCGGCAGTAACAATAGGCGCCGCCGCGTCAAAGAATGAGAGAGATCCGCCAAAGCGTTTTTCAATATCTTGCGCTAAAGCATCGGAAGTCAACGGGCCCGTTGCGACAATAGTTATATCGCCTTCGGGAATCTCCGTCAGCTCTATGTTGATAACTTTTATATTCGGTTCGGCGTTTATCCCATCAGTAACGAGAGTCGCGAATTTTTCTCTGTCAACAGCCAAGGCTCCGCCCGCGGGAACTTTACACTTATCCGCGCACTTCATCAAAAAAGAATCGAGTACGCGCATTTCTTCCTTTAGCAGACCCGCCGCGCTTTCTATCCGCATAGCCTTCAGGGAATTTGAACATACAAGCTCGCCGAACAAATCGGATTTATGCGCGGGAGTTTTTTTGACGGGCTTCATCTCGTAAAGATGAACCTCTATTCCGCGTTTAGCGATCTGCATGGCAGCCTCGCAGCCGGCAAGACCCGCGCCGATTACATTAATATGCATTACTTCTTTTCCGTTTTTTGTGTTTCGGTATAACCGCAGCCCTCTGCTGCGCAGAACAGCACAGGCTTTTTGCCCTTCTTTTTGTAAAGCACCTCGCCGCACTGAGGACATTTTTCGTTAGTGGGCTCGTTCCAGCTTACAAAATCACAGTCGGGATAATTAGAGCAACCGTAGAAAACTCTCTTGTTCTTAGTGTGCTTAACAATAATATCGCCGCCGCACTTGGGACAAACGGTACCGGTTTTTTCAACGTATTTCTTTATATTCTTACAGTCGGGATATCCCGGACAAGCGATAAACTTGCCGTATCTGCCGACCTTAACAACCATCCTGCGTCCGCATTTTTCGCAGATGATGTCGGTCTCGTCCTCTTTGAGCTTGAGCTTAACGCCCTCCATATCGGATTTAGCGTCCTTTAACGTCTGCTCAAAATCGGTGTAGAACTCATTAAGCAGCTCATCCCACTGAACGTCGCCGCTTTCTACGCTGTCAAGTTCCTCCTCCATCTGAGCGGTAAACTTGACATCCACGATGTTCGGGAAGCGCTCCTTCATCAGCTTAGTAATCACTTCGCCCAATTCGGTCGGCACAAGAGTCTTTGCCTCGCGCTTGACGTACTCGCGGCTTGTGAGCGTTGTGATAGTAGCAGCATATGTTGAAGGTCTGCCGATACCGTACTCTTCAAGCGTTTTGATAAGCGAAGCCTCTGTATACCTTGCGGGAGGCTGGGTAAAGTGCTGATTCTTTTTGAGCTCTCTGAGCTTTACGGGCATATCCTTTTCAAGGTCGGGGAGCTGTGATGACTTTTCCTCCGCCTCGTCCTTACCCTCAACATAAAGCGCGGTAAAGCCGGGGAAAGAAACATAGTAACCCGAAGCCTTGAATGTATAGCCGTTAGCCTCAATATCCGCCTGAGTCGTCTTTTGAACGCACTCAGCCATCTGAGAAGCCGTAAAGCGGCTCCAAATCAGCTTATATAGCTTATACTGATCACTTGTCAAACTCGACTTTATCTTATCCGGCTCAAGAGAAGGCATTGAAGGTCTGATAGCCTCGTGACCGTCCTGAGCGTTTTTGCGTGATTTAAAGAATCACGGCTTTGCGGGCAGATAATCGCTTCCGTAAGCCTGCTCGATGTACTTTGTAACTTCATCTATGGCGTAGTTG
>CACYQK010000037.1:0-17096 GCA_902776495.1 uncultured Ruminococcus sp.
GAGTTCAACAAGGCTATTATCGACAAAATATGCGACATCGTTCCCGCTATAAAGCCCCAGGCGGCTTATTATGAGATGTACGGCTGGCAGGGCGTAAAGGCTCTCGCCGATACCATAGCCTACGCTCAGTCAAAGGGAATGTTCGTCATAACCGACGGCAAGCGCAACGACATCGGCACAACAATGCAGGCTTACGCCGCGGCGCACCTCGGCACTACCGACATCTGCGGAGAAGAAGTCCACGCCTTCGGCGCGGACGCGCTCACGGTCAACGGATACCTCGGCACAGACGGCATCAAACCGCTCGCGGAGATCTGCAAGGCAGAGGACAAGGGTATTTTCGTCCTCGTCAAGACCTCGAACCCGAGCTCGGGCGAGCTTCAGGATATGGAGCTTACAAACGGAGCGACCGTCGGTAGTAGGCGCGACCTATCCCGACCAGCTTCTCGAAATGAGAGAAAAAGCGCCCCGCACCTTCTTCCTCGTTCCGGGTTACGGAGCGCAGGGCGGCGGAGCACAGGACGCTAAGAACGCCTTTGACAATAACGGACTGGGCGCTATCATCAACTCAAGCCGCGGAATTATGTGCGCTTGGAAGAAGCAGGGCTTGACCGAGGAGGACTTTGCCGAAGCAGCCCGCAACGAAGCGATCAGGATGAAAAACGATATTATCTCAACTATCGGCACAATATCATTATAAGCGTGTTTTTGAACCGTTAAATATTTAACAAATATCGGTCAAAATATTGACATAGCGGTTCAAAGGGCGTATAATTTAATTCGTTATTTTATGAGACTGTGGGGTTTTGCCCCGCGGAGTTTCAAAACATATAGAAAAGGGAGTATGATCAATGGCAAGAGTTTATAATTTTTCAGCAGGCCCCTCAATGCTGCCGGAGTCTGTTCTCAAAAAAGCAGCGGAAGAAATGCTCGATTATCAGGGCACAGGTCAGAGCGTAATGGAAATGTCACACCGCAGCAAGGCGTTTGACAACATCATCAAGGACGCCGAGGCGCTTCTCAGAGAAGTAATGAACATTCCCGATAACTACAAGGTAATGTTCCTCCAGGGCGGCGGCTCAACACAGTTCGCAATGGTAGCGCTCAACCTTATGAACAAGAACAACAAGGCTGACTACATCGTAACAGGTCAGTGGGCAAAGAAGGCTTTGGCAGAGGCTCAGCGTTACGGCGACGCTGTTGCGGTAGCTTCTTCGGCAGACAAGACCTTCTCTTACATCCCCAAGACAGACAAGTCGATGTTCCGTGAAGACGCTGACTACGTTTATATCTGTATGAACAACACCATCTACGGTACTGTTTATCACGAGCTTCCCGATACAGGCGACATCCCGCTCGTAGCTGATATTTCATCCTGCATCGTCAGCGAGCCCCTTGATATTTCAAAGTTTGGTCTCCTCTTCGCGGGCGCTCAGAAGAATATGTCCGGTGCCGGCGTAACTATCGTTATCGCACGCGAGGATCTTATCGGCAACGCTATGGATATCACACCCACAATGCTCAACTATGAGACTCACGCAAACGCGGGTTCACTTTACAACACACCGCCCTGCTACTCGATCTATATCGCAAAGCTCGTTTTGGAGTGGATCAAGAACGAAGTCGGCGGACTCGACAAGATGAAAGAACTCAACGAGAAGAAGGCTAAGCTCCTCTACGATTTCCTCGACAGCTCAGAGATGTTCAAGGGCACAGTCGTTCCCGAGGACCGTTCGCTTATGAACGTTCCCTTCGTAACAGGCGATAGTGACCTCGACGCTAAGTTTGTCAAGGAGTCGACCGAGGCAGGCTTTGTAAACCTTAAGGGTCACCGCACAGTAGGCGGTATGAGAGCTTCTATCTACAACGCTATGCCTTACGAGGGCGTAGAAAAGCTCGTAGAATTCATGAAGGAATTTGAAGCCAATAACAAATAATTAACAGGCATTTTCAAGGGCGGATTTTTATCCGCCCAATTGATATAGAAAAGGATTGATTTTTAATGTATAACGTACTTAAGCTTAATAAAATCGCACCCTGCGGCACAGACAGACTCGGCAGCGAGTACCACTGCGCTGACGATATCCAGAATCCCGACGCGATCCTCGTAAGATCCGCCGCTATGCACGATATGGAGTTTGGCGACAACCTCCTCGCTATCGCGAGAGCGGGCGCGGGCACAAACAATATCCCCAAGGATAAGTGCTCTGAGCAGGGAATCGTAGTTTTCAACACTCCCGGCGCAAACGCAAACGCCGTTAAGGAGCTTGTTTTGACAGGCCTTTTCCTCTCTTCAAGAAAGGTAGTAGAGGGAATCGAGTGGGCTAAGACCCTCAAGGGCAACGGCGACGCTGTCGGCAAAATGGTAGAAAAGGGCAAGAGCCAGTTTGTAGGTCCCGAGATCACAGGCAAGACTCTCGGCGTTATCGGACTCGGCGCTATCGGTATCCTCGTTGCGAACGCGGCAGTTGCGCTCGGTATGAAGGTAGTCGGCTTCGATCCCTTTATGTCTGTTCCCAACGCGCTGAAGCTCAACCCCCACATCAAGTTCTTAAAGAGCGGCGAAGAGGTTATGACAAGCTGCGATTACCTCACTATCCATGTTCCGCTCACACCCGATACAAAGGATATGGTCGACGCCGATATGATCGCCAAGATGAAGGACGGCGTTCGCATCCTCAACTACAGCCGTGACGGTCTTGTAAACACAGAGGCTCTGCTTGAGGCTCTCAAGAGCGGCAAGGTTTCAAAGTATGTAACAGACTTCGGTAACGATACTATCCTCGGCGAGGAGAACGTTATCGTACTTCCCCACCTCGGCGCTTCAACTCCCGAGAGCGAGGACAACTGCGCTGTTATGGCGTGCAACCAGGTCAAGGAGTACATCGAGAACGGCAACATCGTCAACTCGGTCAACTTCCCCGCGATCTCACTGCCCCGCGCAGCAGGCACGACCCGTATCTGCGTTATCCACAAGAATGTTCCCGAGCTGTTCAAGACAGTATTGGGCGAGATCTCGGGCAATGTTGAGAATATGCTCAGCAAGAGCCGCGGCGACTACGCTTACACTATCTTTGATGTAGCAGGCGATTACGATTTAGACGCTATCAAAAACACTGAAGGCGTTATCAGAGTAAGAGCGATTTCTTAATTAACAATTAACGATTAACAACTAACAGTGAAGGGTCGCTTCGCTCCGATTTGGAGTGAAGCGGCTTGTTGTTTTAAAGAATTTAAAGCCTCCCCCGCGTGCGGGGGAGGTGGCGCGCCGCCAAAGCGGCGTGACGGAGGGGGCGAGCTATCCTATATCGTCCCGTTTTCAAAGAGATCGTAGGGGCGGACCCGTGTGTCCGCCCGAGAATCAAAACAATATTTGCGATAACTAACGGGCGGACATTATAGTCCGCCCCTACAATAAATACCGTTGCCTCAATTAATAAAAATTTAGCGTGCCGACGGTACATTTAGCTAAAACAGTGTAATTCCAAACAAATGCAAAACCCACAGCACGATCCCGTAAATAATCGAAGCCGATACGCCGTAGACGATGACCGGCCCTGCGATGATGAACATCTTTGCGCCCAAGCCCGTGACAAAGCCCTCGGTTTTGAACTCTATCGCAGGTGAGCTCATTGCGTTTGCAAAGCCCGTGATCGGCACGAGCGTACCCGCGCCCGCGTGCTTGGCGATTTTGTCGTAAAAACCCAGCGCGGTGACAAGCACGCCGAGGAAGATCAGCGAGGCCGAAACAAGAGTTTTCGCGTTGTCCATATCTGCTACCCAAAACATAAATAACTCCAAAAGCCCCTGCCCGAGAGCGCAAATACCACCGCCGATCATAAAAGCTTTTAAACAATTCACATAAGTTTTAGATTTCGGTGAATTTCTCTTCACAATTTTATCATATTCTTTATTTGTAACCATAGTATCACCCAATGATAATTGATATACACTTATTTTGTCTGAATTTTCTTTAATTATGTTGAATTTATCACTTTATTTTTTTTAAGGAATGTAGTATAATAGTATAAATATAACTATTTACAATGGGGGAGAAGGGTTTGGAGCACTATCTTGACAACAGCGCGACCACTGCGGTGTCCGCGGCGGCGGCTGAAAAAGCGTTAAAGGTAATGACCGAAATCTACGGCAATCCCTCATCGCTTCACACAAAGGGTATCGAGGCTGAAAAGGAGCTTGAGCACGCCCGCCGCGTCATCGCATCAAAGCTCGGCGCTCAGGAGGAAGAGATATTCTTCACGAGCGGCGGTACCGAGGCAAACAACCTCGCGTTGTTCGGCGCGGCAGAGGCAAAAAAACGATCGGGCAAGAGGATCGTAGTATCTTCGGTCGAGCACAGTAGCGTTATTGAGGCTGCAAAGCACCTCGAGCAAAACGGCTGGGATGTAAAGTACATCTCCCCGCGCGAGGACGGGAAGATCCACCCCGAGGATGTCGCCGAACAAATCGACGGCAGCACAACGCTTGTTTCTATAATGTCTGTCAATAATGAGACGGGAGCTATAATGCCAGTTGATGAGATCTTTGAGCAGGCGCGCGAAAAAAATCCGCAGATAATCTGCCACACCGATGCTGTTCAGGCGTTTGGCAAGCTCGAGATAAAGGCAAAAAAGCTCGGCGCGGATTTGATAAGCGTCAGCGGCCACAAGGTTTTCGCGCCCAAGGGCGTGGGAGCGATATATATCAAAAGAGGAGTTCGTCTTGTTCCGCGTCAGTACGGCGGTGAGCAGGAAAAGAAGCTCCGCCCAGGCACAGAACCGCTTCCGCTTATCGCGGCGTTCGGCACGGCGTGTGAGGAATTCGATATTCAGGGTAATTATGAGGCGGTATCCGATCTAAACAGTTACACAAAGGAAAAACTCGCGAAGATCGACGGCGTGCTAATAAATTCGCCGCAGGACGCTCTGCCGTATGTGCTCAACATCACCGCAGGCAGGGTGCGCAGCGAAACCATGCTCCACTTCCTCGAGGAGCGAGAAGTGTATGTGAGCTCGGGCAGCGCCTGTGCAAAGGGCAAGCCAAGCCACGTTTTGAGCGCGATGGGCTACAATAAACAGAGAGCCGATTCCGCGCTGAGGATAAGCTTTTCAAAGCACAATAATAAAGAAGACATAGACGCGTTGTGCGAGGGGATCGAGCTCGGCTTAAAGGTACTCGCGCACAGATAGGGAAGAATATGAAAGAGATCATTTTACTCAAGGACGGCGAGATAGTTCTTAAAGGACTAAACCGCCGCCAGTTTGAGGACGTACTTAAAAAGAATATAAAAAATACACTTAGTCCGCTCGGCAAGTTCGAGATCACCTCGGCGCAGTCGACTGTCTGCGTAAGACCGCTGAGCGAGGACATAGATTTGGACGAGGCTTGCGACAGGGTCGGCAGGATATTCGGAATAGTGAGCTATTCACGCGCAGCTATCTGCGACGAAAAAACGCTTGAATCGGTGCTCAAAACCGCTCCCGAATACTTAGCCAAGGAGCTCAAAGCCGCCAAGACCTTCAAGGTAGAGGCAAAGCGGAGCGACAAAAAGTTCCCGTACAAAAGCCCCGAGATCTGCCGTGAGGCGGGCGGAGTGATCCTCCAAAACTTCCCGCACCTAAAGGTCGACGTCCATGACGCCGATGTCACCGTGTATGTTGAGATCCGCGACTTCGGAGCGTGCATCCACACCAACGCGATAAGGGGCGCGGGCGGTATCCCCGTCGGCACAGGCGGCAAGGCGGCGATACTAATCAGCGGCGGGATAGATTCACCCGTTGCGGCTTATATGATGGCAAAGCGCGGTATAAAGCTGACCGCCATACACTTTGCGAGCCCGCCGTACACCAGCCAAAGAGCCGAGGACAAGGTAGTAAGGCTGCTGCAAAAGGTCGCCAAGTACTCCGGCGCGATGAAGATGTACACCGTGCCGTTCACAAAGCTCCAGGAAAAGCTCAGGGACGACTGCCCCGAGGAGCTGTTCACTATCATAATGCGCAGGCTTATGCTTCAGATCGCGCAGAGGATAGCCGAGCAAAACGAGTGCCAGGCGCTTATCACGGGCGAAAGCCTCGGACAGGTCGCGAGCCAGACTATAGGAGCGCTCGGCTGTACGAACGAAGCCGCCGATATGGTCGTATTCAGACCGCTCATTGGAATGGACAAGCAGGAGATCATCGACATCTCCTACAAGATAGATACATACCAAACCTCGATCGAGCCCTATGAGGACTGCTGCACGGTGTTCACTCCAAAGCACCCGCGCACAAAGCCCGTGCTCAAGTTTGTAAAAGAGGCTCAGGAGAAAGCCGGTTTTGAGCCGCTGATCGAAGAAGCGCTTCAAAACCTGAAAACCACGTATATTTCATAACATATAACAATTACACGAAAGGACGGACCTGCGTGTTTATTGAAATCATTTCGGTAAATAAAAAGAAAGAAACCGACGTTTTGACCACGCGTGCGGACGAGCTGAAACAGAAGCTTGATAAATACGGTTATTCGTTAAACACCGTACACAAGACTTTGATGAATCCCGTTACGATCAACTCAACGCTCAATAACCTTGCCGGCGGCGAAGAAAAGCCCGATATCGTTATTATTGCCAACGCTCTGCGTACAAAGGACAGTACGTCGTTCAAAAAATATTTTGTAGAGACGGTCGTAACAGCCGAGCGCGCCGAGTCGGAGCCTGTTCCAAAGGATTACTGGAAGAAGCGCAACAAGGCGTTTGCCGAGGCACGAAAAAAGAAGCTCGAAAAAGAAAAGCTTGAAGAGCTCGAAAAGGAATACACACTTTCCCGCAAAAAGGCAAAGGTGTTCTCGCTCGGTGACTTTGGCAACGGATATAAGGGCTATTGTTTCATTTACAAGGGGATCCGTGTCGCGGCTGTTCCCAAGGCTGAGCTGACGGACAATGACTTTGCCGAGATCGCGGCGCTGGCGGCTGTCAGAACGACTGAGGTGTTTGAAAACTCCGCAAACGATTTTCCCGACGGTTTCATCGAAGAGGATTATACTCCTCCAA
The DNA here is from genome assembly GCA_902776495.1 of uncultured Ruminococcus sp. Taxonomy (GTDB): domain Bacteria; phylum Bacillota; class Clostridia; order Oscillospirales; family Acutalibacteraceae; genus Ruminococcoides. Next base: position 7,028 of record CACYQK010000037.1, read on the forward strand.
AAACCGGTTTTGTTGACCGATATATCCCTCGCAGGGGAGATTCCAAAAAAGAAGTCGGCAGAAAATGCGTTGTAATCGCCGCTTTCCTTGTGTTTTTAGCGGCATTGGGTCTGCTTTTCTACAATATGGTTTACCTCAGCCTGCGCAACGCCCAGCTCAACGGCGAGATCCAGAGCATAGCTCACGGCGGCAACAAAGATCCACATGCTCCGGATGTCGGCGAAGACGGCATAGACTGGGAAAAGCTAAAGGCTATCAACGACGAGATCGTAGGCTGGATCCAGATCAAAGATACCCAAATCGACTATCCGGTGCTTTGGCATAAGGGCGACGACAGGTCGGGTCAGTTCTACCTTAACCATAACTACAAAAAAGAGTACGATTCCTACGGCACGATTTTCCTTGATTACCGCTGTACCCAGGGAACCGACAGTAAAAACGTCATTATGCACGGCCACCATATGAACGACGGTTCAATGTTCGGCGAGCTGATGAACTACGGCGGAACCTCGGGCAACCTTGACTTCTACAAGGAACAGCCGACGATAAGGTTTGATACACCGAAGGCTCCGGGAACGTATAAAATAATTTCGGTATTCAAAACGAATACCCTCTCGAGCCAAGGCGAATTCTTTAACTATATGATAGGCAACTTCCAGAACGAAAAGGACTTTATGAACTATGTCTATAACGTCCGAGTTCGTTCGATGATCAACTGCCCCGTTAATGTCAATGAGGATGACGAGCTCATCACTCTCTCGACCTGCTCTTATGAGTTTACTAACTTCAGAACCGTTATCGTGGCAAGAAGAGTAAGGATCGGCGAAAGCGCCAAGGTCGACGTCAGCAAGGCATCGCTGAACGATAACGCGGTTTGGCCGGAGGTTTACTACAATTCAAGGGGCGGCGAACGTCCAAAGGTCACGGACTTCTGCACAGCCTATGAGGCTAAGCAGATCAACTGGTACGACGGCAAGTATGACTTTAAGCAGCAAAAGGTATCTGTCAGCGGAGCGACGACCGCACCGCCGACTACAGAAAAACCAAAGGATGCCGAAACCACCTCACCACCGCCGCCAACCACGGATCTGGTCGTATATCATACGGTCAAGTTCATAAATTATGACGGATCATTGATCTCGACCCAGAAGGTACTCGACGGAAAGGCGGCAAAACCGCCGGCAAATCCGAAGAAGCCAAGCGATAAATACTATGACTATGTGTTTAAGAAATGGGGACTCGAATTCAACTGTGTTCAGACAGATATGACCATAGCGCCGGTATTTGAGCCTCAGCTTAAACCGGAGTACGCTCAGCGTTAGGAGGTGCAAGGTGGAATATAGAATAGTTTTCTACTCCGCTCAAAAAACCTCAATGTGTGAGCGGACGTTGATAAAGTGCCTTTCGGCAAATCAGCTTAGCCATTCGGGATCATCATTCGCAACAAAGAACGACGCTCTGGGTTCAAAATTGATAGAGGCTTTTGACTTATGCAAAGTAACGTTTTTGATCGGCGGACTTGATTTTGCCGACAACCGCAACGCGGTCAAGGTTATCTCAAACGCCGCCGCTGAAAGCGAGCCCGAGCTGATCAAAAAGCTGAGAGGTATTGACGGACACGACGGGTATGTGTTAAAATCAGGCGAAAAGCTTATGATAATGCTGCCCGATGATCCCGAACAGATAGAAGCGATAGCTCAGGGAGAGCTTTCGGGATATTTGAAGTATTATGTGAAAACTTCATAGGGGATAACAGAAAGAATACAGAATATATGTTAATCAATAATTTTTGGAGGAAGGGATAGATCAATGAATACAAGCACATTTGAAAACTACGAATCAGCCGTTCGCTCATATTGCAGACACTTCCCAAAGGTATTTACAAACGCCAAGGGAGCTGTGCTCTCCGACGAAGACGGAAATGATTATATTGACTTCTTCTGCGGGGCGGGCGCGGTCAACTACGGCCACAACAACGAGTACATAAAGCAGAAAATGGTTGATTATCTCTCTACCGACGGCATCATCCATGCCCTCGATATGTACACCGTTCCCAAGCGCGAGTTTATTGAAACTCTCGAGAAAAAGATCATCGAGCCCCGCGGACTCAACTATAAGATCCAGTTCTGCGGACCTACCGGTACAAACGCGGTAGAGGCGGCGCTGAAGCTTGCTCGCAAGAACAAGGGCAGAAGCAATATCTTTGCCTTTATGGGCTGCTTCCACGGGATGACTCTCGGCGCGCTTTCGCTTACTTCGGAAATGTACGCCAGAGGCGGCGCGGGCGCGACTCTCTGTGATGTGACCCACATTCCAGCTCCCTATATGTTCGAGGGACTTGACGTTATCAAGTATATGCAGACTCTTATCGACGACGACCACTCGGGCGTAGAAAAGCCCGCTGCGGTAGTTATGGAGACCCTCCAGGCCGAGGGCGGTATCCGCCCGTTCAGCGATGAGTTCCTCCGCGACGTCCGTGAGTTCTGCGACAAAAACGATATTCTTATGATAGTTGACGATATCCAGGTCGGCTGCTGCCGTTGCGGAAGCTTCTTCTCGTTTGAGCGCGCGGGCATAGTACCCGATATGGTCGTAATGTCAAAGTCGATCGGCGGATTGGGTATGCCGCTCGCGATCGTTCTGCTCAAATCCGAGCTCGATATCTGGAAGCCCGCCGAGCATAACGGCACCTTCAGAGGCAACCAGCTCTCGTTTGTAGCAGGCAAGGCGTCTTTTGACTGGCTGCTCGAAAACAACGTTGAAGCCGAGACCCGCCGCAAGGGCGAGCTTGTAAAGAGCTTTATCGAAAAAGAGATACTTCCTCTTGATTCCCGCCTTGAGCTTCGCGGAATGGGACTCATCTGGGGTATCGACTTCGGAAAGATCGATCCCGAGCTCTCGGAGGTCGTTATCGAAAAATGCTTCGACAAGCAAGTTATCTGCGAATGTGCCGGCAGAGACGGTGCGGTATTCAAAATAATGCCTCCGCTCGTTATCGAAGACGATCTGCTTATGAAGGGCTTGAAGATCGTAGCTGAAAGCATTAAGGAAGCATTGGCAAATTAACAAATAGTAAACAAAACAGCTGTCATACTGTGAGTCGTTTCACAGAAATGACAGCTGCTTTTTGTTTTAGTATATTTAGAATTCTATTCCGATCCTGCCGCTGACGCCCTTGTCATAAGGGTGTTTTATCTTTTTGAGCTCGGTGACATAATCGGCGGTTTCAATAAACCTCTCGCCGGGCTCGTGTCCGGTCAAAACTATCTCCATACTTGACGGTGCGTTCGCGATAAATTCAAAAACCTCGCCTTCGCTCACCATTCCAACGTTTATCGCGTCAAAGATCTCGTCAAGGATTATCATATCGTATCTTTGTGACAGCGCTGCCGCGACGCTTCTTTCAAACAGATTTCTGAACAGGGCAGTTGCCTGCTGCTTTTCCTGCTCGTCCATCTCAAACGTGAATTTCAGCTCGCGCGGACAGGGAGTGAGCGTTACGGTGTCCAGCTTTTCGAGCGAAAGCCGCTCGCCCGAGCCGTCGGTTTTTAAAAACTGCACAAACATAACGCGCATATTATTGCCCGCAGCCCTTGCGGCAAGGCCTGTCGCCGCGGTCGTTTTGCCTTTTCCGTCGCCGTAATAAATGTGAACCATACAGCACCATCCTCTATAAAAACCCAAGATATATGCCTAATACCCTATTATAATCTATATATAGATTATAACCCATTATTACTCGTTTGGCAAACAGCAATTTAAACAAATTTTTGCTTAAATGTTTGTGAAAGTTCTATGCGAAGAATTTTTAAAAAAACGCCCAAAAACTTGAAAAAAAGCCATATATAAGTTATAATAAACCTTGCGTGACTGCACAAGATATGCGATGAAGCGGGAGGTTGCGGCTTATTAAGCCGGTTTTTCCGTGGAGTATGTCCGATTTTAAACCGGGCGAAAATACTGATGAATATTAGTATTACAACGAAACACTGAGTATAACTGCGGCTTTAAGGGTTGCTATGCCTATGCTATGCTCAAATGCTTTCAGGACGTTTCCCGGTTAACTGAATGGTTAAACGGGTTTTTTAATGCGGGGTGAAGAAACACCCGGCAGAGTTTCAAAAACTTTCACAACGGATTGAAAGCGAAACGCCCGCCTACAAGACAGCGTATGCAACAGCTTGCGCTACCAAAATTTTAAGGAGGCGACGATAATGGCAGTCAAGGAAAAAATCAGGATAAGATTAAAGGGTTATGATCACCAGCTGGTTGATCAGAGCGCAGAGAGGATCGTGGCAACAGCCAAGCGCACAGGCGCAAGGGTATCCGGTCCCGTACCTCTCCCGACAGAGAAGCAGATCGTTACTATCCTTCGTGCTGTTCATAAGTACAAGGATAGCCGCGAGCAGTTCGAGATCAGAACTCACAAGCGTCTTATCGACATTTTAAGACCGTCAAACAAGACAGTCGAGGCTCTTATGAGCTTAGAGCTCCCTGCCGGTGTTGATATCGAAATTAAGTTATAATTGTCATTAAAGGCTTAAGAGTAAGATACCAACCTACAAGCAGACAGGGTAAATGTTGGCACAGCCAACCAATAACCTAAAAGGAGGATACATTTCAATGCAAAAAGCAATCATCGGTAAGAAAATCGGTATGACACAGATTTTCGATGAAAAGGGAAGAGTAGTTCCCGTAACTGTTGTTGAGGCAGGCCCTTGCGTGGTCACAGCCAAAAAGACAGTTGAAAATGACGGCTACGCGTCCGTACAGCTCGGATTCGGCGACTTAAAGCCCAACAAGGTAAACAAGCCTATGCAGGGTTTCTTCGATAAGTCAGGCGTAGCACCTAAGAAAACTCTCAAAGAGTTCCGTTTTGCTGACACAGACGCTTACAATGTAGGCGACCTCGTAAAGGCAGACGTATTCACCCCCGGCGACAAGATCGACGTAACCGGCAAGAGCAAGGGTAAAGGTACGGCGGGCGTTATTAAGAGATGGAATTTCCACCGTCTTAAAGAAACCCACGGTACAGGTCCCTGCGTTCGTCACGGCGGTTCGATCGGTGCCTGCTCCTCACCCTCAAGAGTATGGAAGGGCAAGAGAATGGCAGGTCACCTCGGCGCAGAGCAGGTAACAGTTCAGAACCTCACAGTTGTTAAGGTTGACGCAGAAAACAACCTCATCGCTGTAAAGGGTGATCAAAGATTCCGTAAAGGCTTAAAGGAAGGGGGATTATAAATGCCAAGTTTATCAGTAGTAGATATGGAAGGCAAGAACGTAGGTAACATCGAGCTTGCCGAGTCCGTATTCGGTATTGAGCCTAACGAGACAGTAATGCACCAGATGGTAGTTAACTACCTCGCGGCGCAGCGTCAGGGCACACAGTCCGCTCTTACAAGAGCAGAGGTTTCCGGCGGCGGTAAAAAGCCTTGGAGACAAAAGGGCACAGGCCGCGCAAGACAGGGTTCAACAAGATCACCCCAGTGGACACACGGCGGCGTAGTATTCGCTCCCAAGCCCCGCAGCTACAAATTCACCGTCAACAAGAAGGTAAGAAGACTCGCTATGAAGTCTGCCTTCTCCGTTAAGGCTCAGGAAAACAACATCATCGTTGTAGATTCAATCGCTCTTGACGAGTTCAAGACAAAAACTATCGTCGCGATGCTCAAGGCTATCGAGGCAGAAAAGAAGCCTCTCATCGTTCTTGACACCGCTGACACAAAGGTAATCAAATCCGCTAACAACATTCCCGGCGCAAAGACAGCTCAGGTCAACACCCTGAATGTTTACGACATTCTCAACGCAGAGAAGCTCGTTATCGTCAAGGACGCGGTTAGCAAGATTGAGGAGGTATATGCATGATAGCTCACGACATTATTATCCGTCCCATCATCACTGAGAAAAGCATGGCGGGCGCGTTAAACAAAGTATATACCTTTGAGGTAGCAAAGACAGCTAACAAGATCGAAATCGCTAAAGCTTGCGAAGAAGTCTTCAAGGTAAAGGTTGCTAAGGTAAACACCCTTCACGTTCGCGGCCAGTTCCGCCGTCAGGGCAGAAACAACGGCGGCTACACAAGAAGCTGGAAGAAAGCAGTCATCACCCTTACAGAGGGCAGCAAGCCTATCGAATTTTTTGAAGGCATGATGTAAGTGCCGAAACCGCTCGGAACATCAAGCGTCTTTACGGCTGATTTTCCGCCGCTCTTCGTCAAAAATCCTCGTAATGCGCCAGCATTACTGCGGTTTTTTCCTCGACCGGCAAAAAATCATCTCGTAAATCCATCTTGATAACCCGACCGTTTTCAGGCACAGTGCTAAGAGCCGAGGCGCAGAGCGCAAAGAGGCTCGACAGCACGTTTGTGTGCGCTGACAAAAATTACCGCATACAAAACAAAAAGTAGTTATGGGAAACGCCATTTCCCGCAAAACCATCATGAGGAGAGTGAAATCACAATGGCAATTAAGGTTTATAAGCCGACAATCAACTCAAGAAGAAATATGTCGGTTGTTGACTATTCAGGTCTTTCAAAGGTTGCCCCCGAAAAAAGCTTGCTCGCTCCTTTAAATAAGAAGGCAGGACGTAACAGCTACGGAAGAATCACAGTTCGTCACAGAGGCGGCGGCAACAGAAGAAAATATCGTATCATCGACTTCAAGCGCAACAAGTTTGACGTTGAGGGTACAGTAAAAACAATCGAGTACGATCCCAACCGTTCGGCGTTCATCGCTCTTATCGAGTACACAGACGGCGAAAAGTCATACATCCTCTGCCCCGAGGGTCTCAAGGTTGGCTATAAGGTAATCGCGGGCGAGAACGCGGACATCTGGCCGGGCAACGCCCTTCCGCTGTACGCTATCCCCATCGGTACCTTCGTACACAACATCGAGCTCTATCCCGGACGCGGCGGCCAGCTCGCCCGTTCAGCAGGCAATATGGCTCAGCTTATGGCGCGTGAGAACGGCTTTGCTCTTTTGAGACTTCCCTCAAACGAGCTCAGAAACGTTCCCGAAAGCTGTATGGCGACAATCGGTCAGGTTTCTAACCCCGATCACTTTAACGTAAAAATCGGTAAAGCCGGTCGTAAGAGAAACATGGGCTGGCGTCCCACAGTACGCGGTTCTGTTATGAACCCGAACGACCACCCGCACGGCGGTGGTGAGGGTAAATCACCTGTCGGCCGTCCCGGCCCTGTAACCCCGTGGGGTAAGCCCGCTCTCGGTTACAAGACACGTAAGCACAACAAGCAGAGCGATAAGCTTATCGTTCGCAGAAGAAACGGTAAGTAAGGGCAGAAAGGAGCTTAATAATGAGTAGAAGTACTAAAAAGGGTCTCTTAAGACATGGTCAAGAAGCTCAACGATCTTCCCCGAGTTCGTAGGACATACATTCGCCGTTCACGACGGCCGTAAGCACGTTCCGGTATATGTAACAGAAGATATGGTTGGTCACAAGCTCGGTGAGTTTGCGCCCACAAGAACCTTCAAGGGTCATGCCGGTTCAAAGACCAGCAAATAAGCGGAAGGAGAGTATTGCAAATGGAAGCTAAAGCAGTTGCGAAGTTTGTTCGTATTTCACCCCGCAAGGTTGGCGTTGTTCTCGACCTTATCAGAGGCAAGGACGTCAAGTATGCGGAAGCTGTTCTTAAGCACACTCCCAAGGCCGCTTGCGAGCCGCTCTTAAAGCTGCTCAAGTCAGCTATGGCAAATGCTGAGAACAACCATGATATGGATGTATCCAGGCTTTACATTGCCGAGTGCAATGCAACAGCAGGCCCCATCCTTAAAAGAATTCGTCCCAGAGCACAGGGTAGAGCGTACAGAATCAATAAGAGAACATCTCACATCACCCTTGTACTCAAGGAACAAGAAGATTAAGGGGAGGTTAAATTATGGGTCAAAAAGTTAATCCGCACGGTCTTCGTGTAGGTATAATCAAAGATTGGGATTCACGTTGGTTCGCGAGCAAAAAGGACTTTGGCGCGACTCTTTACGAGGACTATAACCTCCGTCGCGAGCTCAAGGCTCAGCTCTACAACTTCGGTATCTCAAGGATCGAAATCGAAAGAGACGGCAAAAGAGTAAGGATCTCTATCCACACCGCAAAGCCCGGTCTTGTTATCGGTAAGGGCGGCTCTGAGATCGAGAAGCTCAAGGCTCAGTGCGAGGCTAAGCTCAACAAGCCCGTTTCTATCAACATCGTAGAAGTAAAAGCTCCCGAGCTCGATGCGCAGCTCGTTGCAGAGAGCATCGCTCAGCAGCTTGAAAAGAGAATTTCCTTCCGCCGCGCAATGAAGCAGTCTATCGGCAACGCTATGCGCCGCGGAGCAAAGGGTATCAAGATTATGTGTTCAGGCCGTCTCGGCGGCGCGGAGATCGCGCGTTCTGAGCAGTACCACGAGGGTACTATCCCGCTTCAGACGCTCCGCGCGGACATCGACTACGGCTTTGCCGAGGCTAACACAACCTACGGCAAAATCGGCGTTAAGGTATGGCTTTACAAGGGCGAGGTTCTCAATGTAGCCGAGTCTAAGCCTGCCAGAAGACCCCGCAGAGAAGGAGGCAGAAAATAATGTTAATGCCTAAAAGAGTAAAACACAGAAGAGTTCACCGCGGTCGTATGACAGGTAAGGCTTACCGTGGCAACAAGGTAACTTACGGTGATTACGGTCTTATGGCTGTAGATCCCGCATGGATCACTTCAAACCAGATCGAGGCTGCCCGTGTAGCTATGACTCGTTACTGCAAGCGTTTCGGTAAGGTTTGGATCAAGATCTTCCCCGACAAGCCCGTAACCGCAAGACCGGCTGAGACCCGTATGGGTAAAGGTAAAGGTAACGTTGAATATTGGGTAGCTGTTGTCAAGCCCGGCAGAGTTATGTTTGAACTCGGCGGAGTTGACGAGGCAACGGCAAGAGAGGCTATGCGCCTTGCCGCCAACAAGCTCCCCATCAAGTGCAAGTTTGTTAAGAAAGAGGAGGGTGAGCAGTAATGAAAGCATCAGAACTCAAAGAACTCACAGTTGATGAGCTTCAGACAAAGCTCACAGAACTCAAGGAAGAGTTATTCAATCTTCGTTTCCAGCTTGCTGTTAACCAGCTCGAAAACACATCAAGAATCGGAGCCGTTAAGAAGGACATCGCAAGAGTTTCAACTATCCTTCGTCAGCGCGAGCTCGGTATTGAAGCTTAAGAGAGGAGGACTTAACAGTGAGTGAAAGAAATATGAGAAAAAGCGTTGTCGGCAAGGTTGTAAGCGACAAGATGGACAAGACCATCGTCGTAGCCGTTGAGGACAGCGTAAAGCACAAACTTTACAACAAAATTGTTAAGCGCACAGTTCGCTTTAAGGCGCACGATGAAAACAACGAGTGCGGTATCGGCGACCGTGTAAAGATCATGGAGACCCGTCCTCTTTCCAAGGATAAGAGATGGAGACTCGTCGAGATCATAGAGAAAGCTAAATAAGTTTAGCAGCTTGAGAGAAAAGGAGGAATCGTTATGATTCAACAGCAAACCATCCTCAAGGTTGCCGACAACACCGGCGCAAAAGAACTTATGTGCATTCGTGTTCTCGGCGGTACCCGCAGGAGATACGCCAATATTGGCGATGTAATCGTTGCTTCTGTCAAAAAAGCAGCGCCCGGCGGCGTTGTTAAGAAGGGCGAAGTCGTAAGAGCTGTAGTTGTACGCACCGCAAAGGGCGTAAGACGTGAGGACGGCACATACATCCGTTTTGACGAAAACGCAGCTGTAATAATCAAAGAAGATAAGAACCCCCGCGGTACTCGTATCTTCGGACCCGTAGCAAGAGAGCTTCGTGATAAAGATTATATGAAGATCCTTTCCCTTGCTCCGGAAGTACTTTAATGGAGGTGTCACAATGAGTAAAGTTCATGTAAAAACAGGCGACACCGTTATCGTAATCAGCGGTAAGGACAAGGGCAAAAAAGGCAAGGTTATGGCCGTAAGCCCCAAGGAAGGCAAGGTTATCGTAGAGAAAGTAAATATGGTATCCAAGCACGTTAAGCCCAGAAAAATGGGCGAGCAGGGCGGAATCATCAAGGC
>CACYQK010000038.1:0-11876 GCA_902776495.1 uncultured Ruminococcus sp.
AAAACAATGAACCAGCACCAGCTTGCCAAGTGGTGCGACGCGGATATCATTATCTACGTCGGCTGCGGCGAGCGCGGTAATGAGATGAGCCAGGTGCTTAATGAGTTCTCGGAGCTTATTGACCCTAAGTCAAATCGTCCGATGACCGACAGGACCGTGCTTATCGCTAATACATCAAATATGCCTGTCGCGGCGCGTGAGGCGTCAATATACACAGGTATCACACTTGCGGAATATTACCGAGATATGGGTTACGACGTTGCTTTGATGGCTGATTCCACCTCGCGTTGGGCGGAGGCTCTGCGTGAGATCTCCGGTCGTCTTGAAGAAATGCCTGCCGAGGAAGGCTTTCCCGCGTATCTTCCCTCAAGACTCGCTGAGTTCTATGAGAGGGGCGGACGCGCAGATGTTCTCTGCGGCGGACAGGCTTCTGTTACCCTTATCGGCGCGGTTTCGCCGCAGGGTTCCGATTTTTCTGAGCCCGTGACACAGAATACCAAGCGATTTACACGCGTGTTCTGGGCGCTTGATAAAGCTTTGGCTTACGCGAGACATTATCCCGCAATCAACTGGATCGACAGCTACAGCGAGTATTTTAACGACCTTGACCCTTGGTTCAGGGAGAACCTCGGCGATGAGTTCGTTGAATACAGAAATCGTATCAGCGCGCTTCTTCAGGAGGAAAGCTCGCTTATGGAGATCGTTAAGCTCATCGGTTCTGACGTTCTGCCCGATGACCAGAAGCTTGTTATCGAGACCGCGAGGGTCATCCGCGTAGGCTTTTTGCAGCAAAATGCTTTCCACGCGGAGGATACATACGTTCCGCTTGAAAAGCAAAAGCTGATGATGAAGGTCATCCTTCATCTTCACGAAAAGGCAAAGGATGTTGTAGCCGCGGAGATACCAATCTCAAAAATAATCCATCTCGGGCTTTTTGATAAGCTCATCAAGATGAAGTATGATATTCCAAACAACCGGCTTGATTTGTTCGACGGTTATATTACCGAGATCGATGAAAAGCTCGGCAGTTTGACACTGTAAAGGAGGAAACGCACATTGATTATTGATTATGTTGGTGTAAAAGAAATCAACGGCTCGCTTGTTGTAATGGACGGCGTAAAGGGCGTTTCCAACGAAGAAATCGTAGATATAAAGCTCGATAACGGAACCGTGCGCCAGGGTCGTGTGGTTCAGATCGAGGGCGAAAGGATAGTTGTTCAGGTTTTTGAGGGAACAAGAAGGATCAGCCTTAAAAACACCCGCACGCGCCTTACGGGTCATCCTATGGAAATGCCGCTCACGCCCGAGCTTTTGGGAAGAGTGCTTGACGGCGCGGGCAGACCTCTTGACGAACTCGGTGATATTTTCCCGGTAAAAAAGGCGAATATCAACGGAACCCCGATCAACCCCGTATCAAGAGTATATCCGAAAAACTATATCAATACGGGTATTTCGACTATAGATACACTTATGACGCTTATCCGCGGTCAAAAGCTGCCGATTTTCTCCGGCTCGGGTATGACCCACAACGATTTAGCTGTTCAGATAGTACGTCAGGCTAAGATCAGCGGAGCCGATAATAACAACTTCGGCGTTGTTTTTGCCGCTATGGGCGTTCAAAAGGACGTCGCGGAGTACTTCCGCAAAAGCTTTGAGGAAAGCGGCGTGCTTTCAAGGGTCGTAATGCTCTTAAATCTCAGCAACGACCCGATTATCGAACGTACTCTTACTCCGAGATGCGCGCTTACAGTCGCCGAATATCTCGCGTTTGAGCTCGATATGCACATCCTCGTAATTATGACGGATATGACGTCTTACGCCGAGGCTCTCCGTGAGTTCTCGTCTTCAAAGGGCGAGATCCCCGGAAGAAAGGGTTATCCCGGTTATTTGTACTCAGACCTCGCGTCGCTGTACGAGAGAGCGGGTATGATCAAGGATCATCCCGGTTCGGTAACTCAGATCCCGATCCTCACGATGCCTAATGATGATATCACTCATCCGATCCCCGACCTCACGGGTTACATCACCGAGGGTCAGATCGTTCTTGACCGCACGCTCCAGGGACAGGGCTTCTATCCGCCCGTCAGCGTGCTCCCGTCGCTTTCACGTTTGATGAAGGACGGCATAGGCGAGGGCTATACCCGCGCCGACCATCAGCCGCTCGCAAACCAGCTCTTCGCGTCTTATGCGAAGGTGATCGACGCCCGTGCGCTTGCCTCGGTAATCGGTGAGGAGGAGCTTTCTCCGATAGATAAAAAGTACATCGAGTTCGGCAAGCTGTTTGAGTCTCGGTTTGTCAACCAAGGCTTTACCGAGAACCGCAGCATTGAGCAAAGTCTCGATTTGGGCTGGGAGCTGCTCTCAACTCTGCCCAGAGCCGAGCTTGACCGCGTCGACGACGCAGTGCTTGACATTTACTACAAGGGCCAAGAGGTGTAATTATGGCTGTACAGGCAGTACCCACCAAGGGTAATCTGATGAACGCGAAAAAGTCGCTCGCGCTCGCCAAAAACGGCTATGAGCTTCTCGACAGAAAGCGCAATATCCTTATCAGAGAGATGATGACGCTTATCGACCACGCAAACGCTATTCAGCAGCAGATCGATAACGCGTATGATGAGGCGTATATCGCGCTGCAAACCGCAAATATTTCTAACGGCTTTTGTGAGGATATCTCTAAGGCTGTGCCGATAGAGGACGGTCTCGCGCTCGATTCGCGCAGCGTAATGGGCGTTGAGATCCCGATTTTGACAATGGAGCCGGATGAGGTCTGCAACTATCTGCATTACGGAACGAGGACAACGAATTCCGCTGTAGACAATACATTCATTCTCTTTACAAAGGTCAAAAACCTGACCGTTGAGCTCGCGGAGATAGAGAACAGCGTTTACCGCCTCGCGGTTTCTATTAAGAAAACGCAGAAGCGCGCCAACGCTCTTAAAAACATTATGATCCCCAGATTTGAGGAAACAGTTAAATTTATCACCGACGCTCTTGAAGAAAAAGACAGAGAAGAATTCAGCCGCTTAAAGGTGATCAAGCGCAAAAAGCTTAAAGAAAGCGCATAAAATTAGCCGTAGCATCCAAACGGATGTTACGGCTTTTTGCATTTTTATATTTTAAGATCGGGCATCTGATCCGGTGTGGAGGGTTCCAAAATAAATTTGTTCTGAATGAATCCGGGAACCATATGTACCTTTAAATACGCATTCGGCATTTCGGGGGTAAGTCTTACAAGAATATCGGTGCATTTGCGGTTCATTCCGACAGCGATATGAATGTTGTATTCGCCAAACGGAAGAGAATACGCTACGGTCTCTCTGTTGCCGATATAGCCGAATTTTTCACCGTTGACATAAACGCCGAATCCGCCTGCGGCGCCAAAGAAATTACCCATACGGTATAGTCTGAGCTCTCCGGGCTGCGGTGTCAGCTGAGTTCCGCATTTGCACATTATCGGACCGTTTATATCCTGTATAGCTTGACAATTGGGACACTTTACTCTGAATCTGCCTCTCATAATAAACCACCTTTCAGATTTCTGTTATTTAATAATATTATTATAGCTTATTTGAATAAAAAAGTAAATATACAATATATCGTATTCTGTTACAATCTTATAATAAATCTTGACTTTGTCGTAAAAAGTATTATAATAGTAATGAATTTCGAGGGGAAAATGAAGAGTTCGGGCGGCGGTGTTCGCCCGATTTTATTATACAGATACAAGGTAGTTTTATGGAGCAAAACGATATAAAAAGCAACTTTTCTTTTATGAATGAAATGCAGCAGCAGGCTGTTTTTACCACCGAGGGACCTCTGCTCATTCTTGCGGGAGCGGGCTCCGGCAAGACCACTGTGCTCGTCAACAGAATAGCGTATATTTTACAGTCGGGCTTGTGCAACCCGTGGAATATCCTTGCCATAACCTTTACAAACAAGGCGGCGGGCGAGCTTAAAGAGAGGATATGCGCAGCTGTTCCCGACGGCGGAATGGATATATGGGCGGCGACCTTCCACTCGACCTGCGCGCGTATTCTTCGCCGATACGGCGACAGACTCGGCTATACGAGCCACTTTACCGTATACGCGACCGACGACCAGAAAAGACTTATCAAGGATATAACAAAACAGCTCGGGATAGACGAAAAGCGCACGCCGGCAAAGGCTGTGATGAGCGAGATATCCAAAGCCAAGGATAAAATGCAGTCGCCCAAGGATATGCTCAAGCAAGCAGAGTTTGACTCGCGCAAGCTCGAGATCGCCAAGATCTATGAAGTGTATCAATCAAGGCTAAAAACCGCCGACGCTATGGATTTTGACGATTTGCTCTGCAACGCCGTTGAGCTCTTTGAGCAGCATCCCGAGATTTTGGAATTCTATCAAAGACAGTTCAAGTACATAATGGTCGATGAGTATCAGGACACAAACAAAGTCCAGTATAAGTTTGTGGCTATGCTCGCGCAAAAGCACGGCAATATCTGCGTTGTCGGCGACGATGATCAGAGTATATATAAATTCAGAGGCGCGACCATCGAAAATATTTTGTCGTTTGAAAACACCTTTAAGGGCGCAAAGGTCATCAGGCTCGAGCAGAACTACCGCAGTACATCGACTATCCTTGACGCCGCTAACGAGGTGATCTCGAACAACACGACGCGAAAGGGCAAGACCCTCTGGACACAGAACCCCAGGGGCGAAAAGGTGGAGCTCCATACCTGCGACAGCGAGCGTGACGAGGCTGTGTTTGTAGCCAAGACTATCACGGACGGCGTCGCGGACGGCAGAAAATACAGCGACTACGCTGTTCTTTACCGTACAAACGCACAGTCGAACGCGATCGAGCAGGCATTATCGCGCAGCGGTATCCCGCACAGGATAATCGGCGGCCACCGCTTTTATGACAGAGAAGAGATCCGCGATATGGTGGCGTATCTTCAGGTCGTAAACAACCCTCACGATGACGTCAGACTTTCAAGGATAATCAATGTTCCCAAGCGCGGGATAGGAGCGAGGACCGTTACCGTTGCCGCGGAGATAGGGTCGGGACTCGGCGAGAGTATATATTCCGTGATAAAAGAGGCGGATTCCTATCCTCAGCTTTCACGCGCCGCGTCAAAGCTCAAGGGATTTGTCGAGTTGATCGACGGCTTTATTGAGGCGGAAGAGAGCGGAGACTATTCGCTT
This sequence comes from uncultured Ruminococcus sp., assembly GCA_902776495.1. GTDB lineage: Bacteria > Bacillota > Clostridia > Oscillospirales > Acutalibacteraceae > Ruminococcoides. Next base: position 5,188 of record CACYQK010000038.1, read on the forward strand.
GCCGAGCTGTATAATCTGATAATAGAGCACACCGATTACGAAAATTACCTAAGAACCGAAAAGGAAAACTTTGAGGTTAAGATAGAAAATATAGAGGAGCTTTCTTCAAATATCATAAAGTTTGAGGAAGACTACGGCGACGAGGCAGATCTATCCAACTTTTTGGAGGAGATTTCGCTGTTGTCGGATATTGATAATTACGATGCGGAGTCAGACACCTGCGTAATGATGACGCTTCACAGCGCAAAGGGACTTGAATTTCCCGTTGTGTTCATCACGGGTATGGAAGAGGGGTTGTTCCCCTCGATAGCCTGTATGATGAATCCCGAGGAAATAGGCGAGGAAAGACGTCTTGCGTATGTCGGCATAACACGCGCAAAAGAAAAACTCTACCTTACAAAAACCAAGTCGAGGATGCTCTTCGGTTCAACCTCATTCAACAAAGAATCCCGTTTTGTTACCGAGATACCGGACAAGCTCCTTGAAAAAACAGGAGAGAGCCGTATGTTCCAAGGCGGAGCCGTAAGCTCAAATACGGTAGGTATCGGTACCAAGCCTGCGTCAGCGTACAGCCCCTCAAAGCCCGCTTTCTATCAAAAGCCCGCGGTAAAATCCGGCGTGACATATTCGGTCGGAGATACCGTGCTTCATAAGATTTTCGGCAAGGGTATGATCGTTTCAGCTGAAAAAATGGGAAACGATACTCTGCTTGAAATAGCCTTTGACAAGGCAGGAACAAAAAAACTTATGGCAAATTTCTGCAAAATGGAAAAGATTTAGAAATTTGTCGATTCGGTATTGCTTAAAGAGGTGATTCGTTTTGTTAAAACCGATAAGTATAATACTATGCTTGCTTCTTGTTATGTCCGTTGTTTTGTGCGGATGCGAAGCCGAGTCCGAGCCCGAGCAATCGTCTGAAACAGAGCCGACGACCCAGAGCGTGACGGCTGCGCCTACGACAGTTGCTCCGACTACAACTTTGCCCGCTACGGTTGACAATCCTAAGAAAACGCTCAAAAGCGTAAATTATGATTATGTTGCTATCAAGAAAAAATCGGGCGAGATCATTTCTCAGTTTGATAAGATAATTGATGATAAAAAGTTCAGCGGCGCGGTTTATATGAAGCTCGGAAATGATTTTGAGTACATAAAAACAACGGGTTACGCAAACAGCGAAAAGCATATTGATAATTCGATCAATACCGGTTTTTATGTCGGTGACGCCACAAAGCAGTTTACGGCTGCCGCGGTATTGCTTTTATCCGAGCAAAAAAAGCTGAGCCTTGACGATACTCTCGACAAGTATTTCCCCGATTATTCTAAGGGAGCGAAGATCACCGTCAGGCAGCTCCTTACCATGACCTCGGGAATAAAGAATTATGTTTGTCATAACGATATTACAACTCCGTCGAACTACCTTGTTAGCGATATAAACGGAGCTGTAAAAGAAAATAATTCTTCTGAAGAAAATAAAACAATCATTTTGAATTGGATTTTTGCCCAGGATATTGTGTTTGAGCCGGGCACAAAATTTGAAGAATCCGAGAGCAATTACTTTTTGCTCGGCGATATAATAGAGAAGGCAAGCGGAGAATCATACTATACGTTTTTGGACAAATCGATTCTTAAACCCCTCGGTATGGGAAGCACCGGATTTGAACCCGGCAAAAGGATCGCGCTGCCTTATGAAAAACAAGTTGTTTCTCAGAGCCTTAACTATAAGGGCGTAGGGTATTCGGCCTTCGGAATGATATCAAGTGTTTCCGATCTTTTAAAATGGACAGACGGTTTACTGAGTAATCAGGTTTTATCTGCACAATCGTTTGAGCAGATGTTTACAAATCAGATAGAGTCGATAAAAGACAGCAAAACCGAATACGGCTTTGGAGTAAAGCTGGACGGAAAGACGGCTATGTCCTCCGGAAGATACGACGCTTTCGGCTCTACTCTAATATATAATACCGATAAATCCGAAATATTTATCGCGTTAACAAACAGTTCTGTATCGAATTGCAAGGTTATTTCCGATAGTTTAAAAAAAGTTCTTCAAAAATACGCGGTATAATCACCAAAAAACAACACCTCCATAAAATGTATTGTACAGTGAATGGGCAATTGAGCACAATAATGCCTAAAACCTGTAAATACTTATATGGAGGTATTTTTATGTCGGAAGTATCTGAAGCTATGGAAACACAGCCGAATGATTTTGAAAACGACGCAGACCCGAACGCTGCCGGTTTTGAGCCGGTATGCGTCGATGTTGACCAAATCTATGACAGCTGCGGAGCAAAAGATTGTCTCAGAGATTTAACGGTATTTTTTACCGCCGAAGACCAAGAGCTCGTCGAATCCGCAACAGCCGCGAGGATAACAAGAGCGAGTGTCCTGACAACTACGGTAAATGTGGACAGCGTGGCGTTCCACAGGGGTTATTACTCTGTTGACGCGGTTTTCTATTTTGCGGTATTTGTTGAGATCTACAACGCGTCCGGCAGTCTGCCGACTACAGTTACGGGCTTGGCGACCTATGCAAAGCGCGCCGTGCTGTATGGCAGCGACGCTAATGTAAAGAGCTTTACAAGCGAGGATGAAGCAAAGCCGATCGATCCCGCGGACTTTAACCTTTGCTCGGCTGAAACAGGCGTTTTACCAAAGGCGGAGGTCCAGGTGTCGTTCCCGATGGTTCTCTCGTCAGGGATTTCTCCCGTAACGGTTCCCGAGATTTTGCCGTTTGTTCCCGAAAATGTTACCGAGTTTTTCGGAGGAGAGCTCACCGCTCCTACAACTCAAAGGTAACAACAACGCTGGGCATTTTTTCTATTATACAGCTCAGCAGGAGCGTTCAGCTCAACATCCCGTCATACGACTTCTGCGTGCCGCGCAAGGAATGTGACGATCAGACCGACGATCCGTGCGAGGCTTTCAATAAGATAGAATTTCCGAGCGATTCTTTCTTTCCGCCGTCAACGAGCGAAGAAGACACGGGCACGGCAAAGTTCAATTGCAGCTGCAAATAGTTCCGGTCGAGGTTAGATCAAATTAGTTTACTCCCCTTATTTGTCCGTCAGCGGGCAGGGAAGGGGAGATTTTCTTTTTGTTCTATTTACTTTGTTGAATTTTAGTGATATAATATATTAGATTATTTTATGCAGAGAGGTAATATATGACTTTAGTTGAGAGAAAAATAATTGATTTTATTAAAAAGCATCTTCCGCTTTTTATATTTATCGGAGCGACTTTGATCGGTCTGATAATTCGCTATAAGGCGATCGATTTTCAAAGTGATGATTTCAACAGCTTTCTCAACGGCTGGTGGGGCATTATTAAGAACGGCGGAGCATCAAGCCTGTCAAAACAGGTAGGTAACTATAATATTCCGTATCAAATTATTATTTTCCTGATGACCCGGCTGCCTGTCGAGGCGCTTACTGCCTACAAGCTGCTGTCAATCGTCTTTGATATAGCGCTTGCGTTCAGCGCAGCGTTAGTCATAAGCGAAGCGCTGAAGAGGAAGTTTTTCAGCTTTGTGCCTGCGCTTACATACACGCTTGTGTTCTGCTCGATAACTGTTATCTTTAATTCGGCATTTTGGGCTCAGTGCGACAGTATTTATGTCACCTTCATTTTGCTCGCTATTTATATGCTGAGGAAAAACAGGAATATCTGGGCATTTGTATTTTTGGGATTATCACTCGCGTTCAAGCTTCAGGTAGTGTTTATTCTGCCTTTGTTCCTTTATTATTATTTTTCGTCAAAAAAGATTTCGATTTTGCATTTCTTTATCATTCCGGTGGTCGATATCCTCGTTTGTCTGCCGGTGGTATTTATGGGGCGCAATTTTTTAGATATATTCAAGATATATGTTGACCAAACCGACTATGGCAAGCTTATCCAGATGAACTGCCCCAATATCTACGCGTTTATGTGCAACGGAAGCGATATGCAGTATTACTACTTGTTCAAGCCGATTTCGATTTGGCTGACGTTCCTTGTTCTCGCGGTCGGACTGTGCTTTATCCTGTATAAAAAAGTTGACCTGACAAACATCGAAAACTTCTTGTTTACGGCTGTTTGGACTTCGTTCAGCTGCCTGATGTTCCTCAGCTCAATGCACGAACGCTACAGCTATCTGCTCGATATCCTCTTGATTTTGTATGTTGTCGTCGCTCGCAAGCATTACGCTATCGCCGTGATCTCCGGCCTTGTCAGCCTGCGCGGCTATTGCTATTATCTATTCGGTAATTATGAGGTCCTCACTTTGCAGTGGACAGCGGTGATATTTGTCGGGCTATATGCCTATACGACATACGTATTTTTTAAGGATGTTATCATCAACGGCAAAAAACAAGAAGACGCGCCGGCGATCAAGAAAAAAGCACGAAGCAATTCATAGTATAAAAACAGCTCCTCGTTATCTGAGGAGCTGTTTGCTATTTAAATACCCATTCACTTAATTCTTCATCTTTAACGATATACGCCTTATCGGCAATTTCGGCAAGGGGGGTGTCGCTGTAGCTGTCTGAGTAAAATTCGTCGATTTTACCGTCGGGAAAAACCTCGTAAAATCTGCGAACCTTTTCTTTGCCGTGGCAGTTTATCCCGTCGTGCTTTCCGCTGTGCTTGTCAACACGCGATGCCATAAGCGTTTTTATCTTTAGTTTTTTCATTATCGGCTCAAGCAAAAACTCGGGAGACGCGGAGATAATAACGTCGTCGCTGTTTTGTTGGTCAAGATAGAATTTTTTTATATTATTCTGATGTGTTTCCCAAAAATCCGCAACATCCCTGTCTATGTCGCAATAGCGCAGAAAACGGTACATAACTTCTTTAAAATCTGTTTTTGTACCCTTTTTGAACACATAAAATTTTATTACCGCGCCCAAAAGGGAAGGGCCGAGTACAATTATTTTTTTATGCCTCTTTAGCGAAAACAGATAAAAATCCGCGGTGGAGTCACCTTTGTATATCGTATTGTCAAAATCATAAACATTCATATTCTCACCGAAAGTAATCTTATCACATAAAAAAACAATTAAATTTCCAAATTAGAAAAATTTCATCCTAACACTTGATAAATTCGCTTTAATATAGTATAATGTTTTGGAATAGTACTTTTTTAGGAGAGCATTTGTGTTTGGATATCTTCAAATCCATAAGGATGAGCTAAAGGTAAAAGAATACGAGGCGTACAAATCGGTCTATTGCGGGCTTTGCAAACAGCTCGGTAAGGATTATTGTTTTCTGACAAGACTGATTTTAAGCTATGACTGCACGTTTTACTCGATTATACTTATGTCGCTCAAGCGGACATGCACAGGCTTTAGGGACGGGCGGTGCAAATTCAATCCGCTCAAAAAATGCAAGTTCGCAAAATGCAGGGATGACGCTTTTAGCAAGGCGGCTGCATTATCGGTGGTTTCCGCATATTACAAGGTTCTTGATGATATCAGTGACAGCGGTTTTTTTAAGAAAACCGCCTGCAGACTGCTAAAGCCGCTCTTTCGCCATTGGCAAAAAAAGGCAGCAAATCGGTATCCCGAGATAGAAAAAGCAGTCAGCGAGATGATGCAAAATCAACGTGAAGCTGAAAAAGACCCGTATACTACAATTGACGCTGCCGCTCATCCCACAGCGAAAATGCTCTCGGAGCTCTTGGCGATAGAAGCCGAAGACGAAATGCAGGAAAGAGTATTGCGCGAATTCGGCTATCATATCGGCAGATGGGTGTATCTTATTGACGCCGCCGACGATTATGAAAAGGATAAAGACTGTGATAATTTCAATCCATTTATCGCGTCGGATATATTTGACAAAGAGTATATTGGCTCGGTGCTGAGCCAATCGCTCGCAAGAGCTTATGACGCGTATAATTTGCTTGATATAATAGATTTTAAGCCGATAATCGAGAATACCTTGGTTTATGGTTTACCCAAAAAACAAAACGCTGTATTGAAAAATCAGCAGGAGGTCAAAGATGAATAATCCCTATGAGGTGCTCGGTGTTTCACCGAACGCCACTGATGAAGAGATTAAAAAGGCATACAGAGAACTTGCCAAAAAATATCATCCCGATAATTACACCGACAGCCCGCTTGCCGATGTTGCCGAGCAAAAGATGAAAGAGGTCAACGAGGCTTATGACGAGATAAACCGTATGCGCCAAAAGGGCAAGGGCACGGGTTCGCAGGGCACAAACGATTACAGCTCTTACAACTACACACAAAATTCAAAGTTTTACAACGTAAGGATATACATACAGCGCAATATGATCAACGAGGCTGAAAGGATCCTTGACGAAGCTCCCGTTTCCGATCGTGACGCTGAATGGCATTTCTTAAAGGGAATGTGCGCATACCGCAGAGGCTTTAACGAACAGGCTAACAGCTACTTCAACACTGCCTGCAATATGGATCCGAACAATCCCGAATACCGTACTGCTGTCAACAATATGAACAATCAACGCTCATACAACTACGGCGGCTATAATACAAACACAACTATGGATAACACCGGTTGTTCCGTATGCGATATCTGCACGGCGATAATGTGCGCAGACTGCCTGTGCAGCTGCTGCAGATCCTGCTGATTATGAAAAGCACAACAAATAAAAAGACCTTCAGAATCGCCTTTTGCGCGCTGATTGCCGCGCTGGCGGTGGTTTTGATGATAATAACCACATTTGTTCC
>CACYQK010000039.1:0-15750 GCA_902776495.1 uncultured Ruminococcus sp.
GCGACACTCTTCAACCTGCCGTGACCATTCTGCAAGATTATTGTTTTCCTTGATAATTTGTATGCCTTTTGACATGATCCACCTCGTGTGATTGTGTACAATGGTGTACAATTGTATTCGTTCGAATACAGCTGACTACAACCGCACACTTCGTTTTTGCTTATATTTTCTCACATTCACCGGGCGGAATTCAATACGGTGTTTTATTTGACGGTTACCCGCTAAAACATCTAAAGACGCTGATACAGAAGTCGAACTATGTGAAGAAGGTGATTATGAGGTTTCTCTCGATTATGAAATAATGGATAACCCTCGCAAAATATTTGATTTTTCAATTGTTCCTACATATACCAATTATAAAATCTTCTTCAAGTTCTCTGTTCGCAACGGGAATTGTATGGTATATCCTTTTGATGTAAAGACAAAAGGTGAACTAAGTAATTCCTCAGTTACAGAAAACGGATTCTATTTGGATTTTGCAAATTCACGTTATTTGGATATAAATATAAAAAAAGAAATCTTGAATAAAAACGGAAACTCTCTTTCCGAAGATATCCGCTTTAATCGCCCCGCAAAAGATGGAGAAGAGTACACAGAAGAAGGAATATACACAATTACCGCAAACAATCGTTACACCATGCAGAATAGTTCAAAAAGAATATATGTTGGAAATGATAAATTGCTTAAAGCAGTAGCAACAACCGGTCTATCAGTAAAGGTTGTTCAAGATTATATCAATAATGGCGCAGAAGTAAAAGATGACGGTACAATCCTTCTATCAAATCATGAAACTGTTCCTATTGATGAAAGCAACTTGCAAGAGCCCGCTGCAACTGAAGATTCCGTTAAAAACAACTTCTTAATTGATAATTTGATTTGGTTTATTATTGGTGGTTCCACACTTGTTTTCATTGTGGTAATTATCATTATTATATTTGCAATTAAAAAGAAAAAGAGAAAAACTAAGTATGTAAATATAGAAGTTTTTGCAGAAGATCAGGAGGTAAAATAAGATGAAAAAAGCAAAAAGGTGCCTGTCCCTTCTTCTTGCAACGCTTATGGTTTTAGCTTTTTTTCAAGGATGTACAGAAAAAATCAAAGAAAACTCTACTACTGGTAAATCAACACCTGATGAATTATCTCAACCAACTACAGCTTCATACCATGATGAAACGCCAAATAGTTTCGTAAATCTAAATGATACTCGATTAATAAAATATATGGAGGACTCTGTATATTCAGAAACACTAAAACACATAGACAACGAAAAATATGCTGTTGAAAATGTTTCCGCTGTATATATTTCAAAAGAGTTTTTAGAGGATTCAGCATATAACTCTAAGTCGAATATCTACTTTGGATATACATTAGATGAATTAGATAAGCAATTTCAAGGAACAAAATATGTATTTACACTTGGTGAGGACGGTAAAACAACTGTAAGAGAGTTTGAACCATATGATGATACATACGATAAAATCTTTCTAAATATAGCTATTGGAACAGGAGTTATTCTTGTTTGTGTTGTCTTAACAGTTGTAACCGAGGGTGCTGGAGCCCCTGCTGCCGCAGCAATATTTGCTGTTTCTGCCAAATCAGGAGCAATAGCAGCGATTTCGTCAGGTGTCCTAGGGGCAACTGCCGCAGGAGTATTTACAGGAATAGAAACTCATGATTTCGATAAGTCATTAAAAGCAGCTGCTCTATCAGGTAGCGAGGGTTATAAGTGGGGTGCTATTACAGGAGCTATTTCAGGCGGAGCCAGTGAAGCTGTTGCATTACGCGGCACTGCTAAAGGCGGCTTAACTATGAATCAAGTTGCACAAATACAAAAAGAATCAAAATACCCTCTTGATGTAATAAAACAACTGGGCAACATGGAACAATACCAAGTACTGAAGGATGCTGGATTATCAACACAAATGATTAATGGCAAAACAGCATTGATTAGAAATATTGATTTGAATTATATTGATGAAGCTACCGGTATGACAAACCTCACGCGAATGCAAAAGGGGTTGGCGCCGCTTGATCCAACTGGTGTTCCTTACGAATTACATCATATCGGGCAAAAAACAAATTCTACAATCGCTATTTTAACAAGAGCAGAACACCGAGCAAAAGGGAATTATAATATTTGGCATGAAATCGGTGGAGCAACAGACAATCCATCAACCGGAACCAATTGGATTACACAAAGAACTGAATTTTGGAAAACAATGACAAAAGTACTTGGAGGTTCTGCTTAGTGAATAATATAAAAGATATAATTAATAATTTAGAGAGCTTACATCATCAAAAAGGTGCAACAGAATTAGATATCAAAAAAGCTGAGAAAGAGTTACAACTTCAATTCAACACGGAATATAAAAATTATGTTTTATTCTTTGGTGCTATCAGCTATGCCAATCATGAGATAACAGGTATTTGTAGTTTTCCTCGACTAAACGTAATTACTGTCACAAAGGAAGAACGAGAATTCAACCCCACTATTCCAAATGATTATTATGTAATCGAGCAAACTAACATTGACGGTATTGTTATATGGCAATCCTTTGATGGCTCTATTTTTCAATCATTTTCAAACGGAACGATTAAAAAAATATGTAGTTCATTATCTGAATATGTTCTATCAGAATAACAAAAAACCGGCGTGAAAACAATCACGCCGGCATTTTATTGAAATTAATTATTTATTGAAGATCGACATAATGTCGTAGAATGTGTCGTCATCGTCGTCTGTTGTGTCCTTTGTAGCCTTTGAGGGCTCCTCTGCGGGAGTATTGTCAACGATAACATTGTCAAAATCGTTAGTAACGGGCTTTGAGGGAACACCGTCGCCGCCGAAGCCTGTGGCGATAACGGTAACGCTCATCTCGTCGTTCATCTTGTCGTCGATAACAGCACCCCAGATGATGTTCGCGTCGTCGGATACCTTGTCCTTGATCATTGTTGACGCGGTGTCGATATCCTCGAGGCTTACGTCCGAAGAAGCTGTGATGTTGATGATAACGCCCTTTGCGCCGTCGATAGAAGTCTCGAGCAGCGGACTTGAGATAGCCTTTGTAGCGGCAACCTTAGCCTTGTCCTTACCCGAAGCCTTGCCCATACCCATATGAGCGTAGCCGGCGTCCTTCATTACCGAAGTAACGTCTGCAAAGTCGAGGTTTACAAGACCGGGAAGCAGGATGAGGTCTGAGATACTCTGAACACCCTGGCGGAGAACGTCGTCCGAGATCTCGAACGCGTTGAGCAGAGTGATAGGCTCCTCGGAAACCTTCTTGAGTCCCTCGTTAGGAACGATGATAAGCGAGTCAACACAGGGAGTGAGCTCGGCAATGCCCTGCTCAGCCTGAGTCATTCTCTTTTTACCCTCAAACGCGAAGGGCTTTGTAACAACGCCTACAGTGAGGATACCAAGCTCCTTGGCGATCTTTGCGATTACGGGAGCAGCGCCTGTACCTGTGCCGCCGCCCATACCTGCGGTAACGAATACCATATCGGTATCTTTAAGCAGAGCTGCGATCTCTTCCTTGCTCTCCTCTGCGGCCTCCTGACCGATAGAGGGCATTGCGCCCGCGCCCTTACCGCGTGTAAGCTTCTCGCCGATTTGAATCTTCTGCGAAGCCTTTGAAAGTCTCAAAACGGGACCGTCGGTGTTGATAGCGATAAATTCTACACTCTTGATGTTCATAGCGACCATACGGTTTACAGCGTTTCCGCCGCCGCCACCGACGCCGATCACTTTAATTTTAGGCATATACTCATTTTCCAGTTCAAGCTCAAAAGCCATTTTGTTATCCTCCTTAAAATCCTTTAGATTATCTATAAAAAGCGCATAGTATACTTATTATATTCAATCACATTCTATATAGTAACATACTTTAGTAAAAATATCAATGGTTTTGTGTCTTTTTTCTTGATATTTTTCTTTGTAATTTTTGTATGTTTTTTGTGCGGTTTTAATACGTTTTAGTACGCCGCAGCTCCGTCAGCGCCCGGACCGCCGACATCTCCGCCGTTATTTGCGCCGTTATTGCCGCCGTTGTCAACGACATTATTGTTTCCGCCGTTATCATAATATCCCTGATCGCCGCCGGCATTTGCATCGTATCCGCCGTAGTTTTCCGTTCCGGCTCCGTAGTCGGCTCCGGCGTCATACTGCGCACCGTTGTCATACTGCGCACCGTTGTCATACTGCGCGCCATTATCGTAAACTCCGCCGTCGTAATATACTCCGGGGCTCCAGTCGTATGTTTCACCGCTCCAGTCGTTCGTTGTGCCGCCGTTTGCAGCGCCGCCGTCCGCGCTTTGAGCGGGAACGGTAGACGCGGGTTCTGTTGCAGGCTGGGTCTCGGCAGGCTTGAAGTGCGACATCTTGTTTTTGCTGCAGGTCGAAACATCGAGTGTACCGTAAACTTGTCCGGTTTTGTTCGGGTCGAGCTTTTGGGTGATTATCGCCGCCGCGGTTTTGATTTTATAATCTATATCCTCCGCAACGCCGATGTTTATCACGATCCGTCCGGCGTAATTTATCTTTATCGACGAGGGGTCGGTAACGTCAAACGCCGTTATGTTATCGAGCCCGTTGCTCTTCAGGCTGTTCGCCACGGTTTCAAGTATATCGGGAATAGCCTTGTCCTCAAACTCGATGTAGCTGCCGACCTCTTTGTTTTTGAAATCGTTACAGATAAGCTCGGTCAAGCCCTCGGGCGGCTCGGTCTCGGTGTCGAGCACCCTGCCCTTTGAGCTGATTATAAGGTATTTGTCGCCGTCCTTAACATAAAATGCAGGCATGGCGTTCGTTATCTTGATCGTTACGGTGTCGGGGATCGCAAAGCTGATTTTCGCGTCCTCAACATACGGGAGATTCTTTACGATCTCCTGCGGGGTACCGCCCATCGCCGCCAAAAAGATGTTTTGCTGAAGGCTTACGTTGCTGAACGCAATTATCTGATCCTCGTAATAATACTCGTCGCCCTCAACTTCGATTTTTTCAGTCTTGAACAAAACGGTGAGGCTGAGTATCGCGCCTATAACAAGGACCGCGAGCAAGATCGCTACTCCGATAATTATCCTGCGGTTGCGCGCCTGCTTTTGGGTAACAGGCTTTTTGTTGCGCCTGATGACCTCGCGCTCCTGCTTGCGGATAACCTGCGCGCGGCGCTCGCTGCGCTGCTTTTCGCTGTACTCATCTATGTAATAGCCGTCCTCAAAATCCTGCGGCTCAAGGTTGCGGATGCGCTCCTCGCTCTCGCGTCTGAATTTTTCTTCACGGCTGATTTTTTCAAATTTAGTGGTTTTTCCCGAATTGACAGCCTCTTCTATTTTGCTGCCCGATTTCTTCTTTACCTTGGGGATTCTTACAACCTGAGTTGCGTCAGAGGATCTTTTTGCCTTTTTCTTCTGTTCTTTGTGGTACTTCTGAGCCTGCTTTGCGGCTTCCTTGCGCTGTTTTGCAAGCTCTCTTTTTTCTTTTGAAGAAATATCGCTCATTTAGGCAATCCTCCTTTCTGAAATTCTTTGTTTCATATTTCCTTTATTTATGTATCTTCTTTATATCCTTTTTATGTCCGCGCCGAGTGACGACAGGGCAAGCTCAAAGCTCTCGTAGCCTCTTTCAAGGTAGTTGAGCGAGCCGATCCGCGTCTTTCCCTCCGCGCAAAGCGCCGCGACTACAAGCGCCGCCGCTCCGCGCAGGTCGGTGGAATCTACCCTTGCGCCGTAAAGCTTTGGGCGTCCTTCTACCACGCAAACCCTGCCCTCGGTCTTTAGCTTAGCGCCCATTCGGGCAAGCTCGCGTGTGTGGCGAAAGCGGTTTTCAAAAATGTTTTCTATGAATACGGACGTTCCGTCGGCAACGCAGGCGGCCGCCATAAGCGGAGCCTGAGCATCGGTCGGAAAGCCCGGATAAGGCATTGTGCTGACTGTTTTCAGCGCTCTTAACCGCTCGGGAGCGGTGATTTTGAGCCTTGTTTCTTTTGCTTTTATCTTGCAGCCCATATCCTCAAACAGCGGTATGACCGCGCCGAGGTGGGCGGGAATAACATCTGTAAGCGTGATCTCTGAGCCCGTTGCCGCGGCTGCCGACATAAAGGTCGCCGCAACGATCCTGTCGGGGATCACACTGTGAGCGCAGCCCCAAAGCGAACCCACGCCGTCGATCACGATCTCTCCCTCGCCCGCGCCGTAGATCTTTGCTCCGCAGGAATTAAGGAAATCCGCCAAATCGACTATTTCGGGTTCACGTGCTGCGTTTGTGATGGTGGTAGTGCCGTGCGCACGACACGCCGCTATCATAATATGCTCGGTCGCACCGACGCTCGGAAAATCGAGCGAGATCTTGCAGCCGCTCAATCCGTATGGCGCGCGGCAGTCGATACAGCCGTGGCGCTCGCGGATCTCCGCGCCGAGCTTTTTCAGCGCGTCAAGGTGCATATCTATCGGTCTGAGCCCGATCTCGCAGCCGCCGGGGAAGCTTAGCCTCACCCTGCCCGCCCTTGCGAGCACCGCGCCCAAAAACACTATCGAGCTTCGGGTTTTGCGCATAAGCGAATCGGGTATATCACAGCGGTCAAAGCCGTCGGTGTTTATCACAAGCGTTTGTCCGCTGCGCTCGGCTCTGCAGCCGAGATACCGCAGAATGTTAACGGAAGCCTCAACGTCGGTCAGGTCGGGGCAGTTGTAAATAACGCTCTCTCCCCTTGCGAGCAGCGACGCCGAAAGAATAGGCAGAACGCTGTTTTTTGCGCCCTGAACGCTGATCTCGCCCGACAGTTTTTTGCGTCCCGTAACCAGTAGCTTTGACACACTAACACCCTCTAAACAAATCTCAATTCATTGTATGCGGATAAGGGTGTTTAGTGAATAGGGAACGTTGAATTTATACGAGGTGAAGCACCTTTTTTACAACCGAGTATATCCTCTCGTTTGCATCGGTGATCGCCATCTTCTTGCAATTTTCGCCGGTTTTTTGGAGCTTTTCGGTATCGGAAAGCATCGAGTCAACGGTTTTGATAAGGGTTTCTCCGCTGAGGTCGCTCTCCTCTATCAGCTCCGCCGCGCCCTTATTAACAAGAGCCATAGCGTTGTGATACTGGTGGTTTTCGGCAACATTGGGAGACGGGATAAGGATAGCGGGCTTGCCCATCGCCTGTATCTCGCTGAGCGTGATCGCTCCCGCGCGGCAGATAACAAGGTCGGCCGCCGCCATACAGACGTTCATATTGTCGATGTACGGTCTGATGTCGAGGTTCGGGCACTCGGAAAGCTCGATTCCCTTTTCGTCAAGCAGCTCCAAGAACCACTCGTTGTTGCCGCCGTAGGCGTGGATGTGCTGATACCTGCCGTCCTTGGCGCTTCTGATGATCAGCTCCGCCGCCGCCTCGTTGACTCTTCTTGCTCCTAAGCTTCCGCCGAACGAAAGCACCAAAGGCCTCTGGTCAAGGCCGAGCTTTTGGCGCGACTCCTTTTTATCGGTCGTCAAAATCTCTCCGCGCACGGGGTTACCGGTAACGACCACATCGGCTTTGTCAAAGTATTTCTTTGCGGCTTCAACGGCTACCATAACCTTTTTGACGCGTTTGGCGAGCATTTTATTGGTAACGCCCGGATAGGCGTTTTGCTCGTGGATTATACACGGGATACCCATTTTTGCCGCAGTGCGGACAACGGGGCCCGAAACATAACCGCCCGTGCCGATACAAATATCGGGCGCGAACTCTTTGATTATCTTTTTAGCCTCCGCGGACGAGGTAAATGTCCTTTTAACGGTTTTGGCGTTAGCAACCATACTTTTCGGCGAAAGGCTGCGCTGAAAACCGCTGATAGTTATCGACTTGATCTCAAAGCCCGCGTTTTTTACAAGGCGCTGTTCCATTCCGGTTTTGTTGCCGATAAACAAAATCTGCGCCTCGGGCTGTTTTTGCTTGATGTAGCCCGCTATAGCCAGCGCGGGGTTGATATGACCGGCGGTTCCGCCGCCTGCGAGTAGTACCTTCATATTTGCTCCTTTAAAAGCCCATTTGCCCGCGGCATTTTTGCGCAAAATCGCGCTGCCGAAGGCGGGGGTTTTAATAATATGCTGATTATGTTCTCTCTATGTTTGCCGTGCGCGAGATCGAGAGCACAATGCCCATCTGCGCGAGCAGCATGATCAGCGAGCTGCCGCCGTAGCTGAAGAACGGCAGGCTGATACCGGTGTTTGGCAGCCAGTCGGTAATAACCAAGATATTAAGCACGACTTGTATTCCTACCTGCGAGGTAAGACCTATTCCGAGCAGCTTGCCGAATTTATCCTTGGCTCTGAGCGAGAGGGTGATTCCCCTCCAAACAAGCAGAGCAAAGATCAAAAGGATGATCGCCGCACCTATAAGGCCGAGCTCCTCAACAACGACCGCGAAGATAAAGTCATTCTGCGGTTCGGGGATATAGAGGTACTTCTGCCTTGACTGACCGAGTCCGAGTCCCCACAAGCCGCCGGAGCCGATAGCATAGAGCGAGTTACGGGTTTGGTAGGTATCCCACCACATCTCGTCGTCTGTATATTCAAGCGCCTGTCCCCAGCCCGCCATACGGCTCATTGCGTAGGACAGTCCGCCTGTCACGGCTAAAATCAGCACCAGTCCCACCAGTACTCCGCCGCCGATAAGAAGATACTTTGTCTTCATTCCGCCGATGTAGAGCATAAGAACGGTGAGTATGCCGATGATTACGATACCCGAATAGTGCGGTTCCAAAAACAGCAGGATCGCTATTGTACCGAAAACTATAACGCCCGGGAGTATGCTGTATTTTGCAAGCTCCATTTTGTTGTAGTATTTGCTTGCCCAGTGAGAGAAAAACAAAATCACGGCAAGCTTTGCGATCTCGGAAGGCTGGATGTTGAATATTCCCAGCGGGATCCAACGCTTAACGCCTCCCTCGCCCGCCGGCAATATAAGCACAAGCAAAAGCGAAAAATACGCCACTCCCAAAATGATCGGAGCTATTTTATGAAGTTTATTGTAATTCAGGAAGGACATCGCGAACATTGCCGCAAGTCCGATGACGATAAATATTATCTGCCTGACAAGGTAGTAATAGCTGTCGCCCTGAGTGTAGTACGCAAAGGCGTAGCTCGCGGAGAACATCATTATCGTACCCACGGTCAGCAGCACAAGCAGGATGATACAGAACGGAAGATCTATGCCCATTCCGATACCGAACCACTTGGCGTTTTTCATTTTGCGCTGTCGCGAGGGTCTGATGAAGAGCTTTTCTTTTTGCGCCTGCTTATCTCTTTGATATTCCTCGTCATAAATGCGGTTGACATCCGCCTGAAATATCATTCTTTTTTTTGGAGCCATTATTCATCCTCCAATGATTATTAGTTAAGTAATCGGCGTGAACACTACCAAAACGAAAGACAAAGCGCCGAAGATAGCTGTCACTACGCTGAACACAGCGACTATCTTTACCTCGCTCCAGCCGCACATCTCAAAGTGATGGTGAATGGGGCTCATCTTGAACAGCCTTTTTCCGTGGGTAAGCTTGAAGTAGCCGACCTGAAGAATGACCGAAAACATCTCGCACAGATATACGATGCCAAGCGGCAAAAGCAGGATAGGCATTCTTATTGCGAACGCGAGAGCGCATACCAAGCCGCCGAGGAAGAGCGAGCCGGTGTCGCCCATAAATACCTTTGCGGGGTGGAAGTTCCAAACAAGGAATCCAAGGCACGCACCTGCCGCGGCTGCGCTGAGAGCGGTGATGCCGAGATAGTAGAGCCTGCTCGCGATAAGCATAAACGCCACGCAGACAAAGAATGTCACTGAGCCGTCGAGCCCGTCGATACCGTCGGTCAGGTTGACCGCGTTGACGATTCCGACGATCACTATCGCGGAAATAATATAGTAGAAGAAGCCGAGATCGACCTCGCCTACAAACGGAATGATGGTGCTTGTGCCGCAGCCCGAGAAACCGAGCACGGCAAGATAAATCGCCGCTGCCGCAAACTGAAACAATAATTTTTGTATAGCGGTGAGTCCGAGGTTGCGCTTTTTAACAGCTTTGGTGTAATCATCAACAAAACCGATAAGACCATTGGCCAAAGCGAGTCCGAGACCGGCAAAGATATAAATCGCTTCGCCTCTGATATCTCTTAAAAACAAGTCGATGAAATTATTGCCTAACGCCAAATATATGACCGTGCTGAGCACTCCGACTACCACTATCGCCAGAATAAACATAATACCGCCCATTATGGGTGTTCCCTGTTTACCCTTGTGCCACTCGGGGCCTTCCTCTCGGATTGTCTGGCCAAAGTTGATTTTGTGCAAAAACGGGATCAAATATTTACCCGTAACGGCGGAGATCAGAAACGCGAGCACCGCCGCGGCAAACGTCCATATTCCGTAAACAATCATTCTTTTTCGTTCCTTTCATAAATAACCGTCAAACGCTGATGCGCTAATCGTTAAATCCGGTATCCGTAGACGCCTCAAATGTCACGGTTATTACCGTACCCGGAGCTACCTCGGTGCCCTCGGGAATATCCTGAGCGACCGATGTTCCTCCCGAGCTTACCGCGCCGTCAAAGTTGACGTTTAGTCCGTAGCCCGCGGCGACCTCGTTAACATACGCCGCCGTATTATCGAGTAAGTTCGGAACCGTTACCTTCTCTCCCTTACTCTCCTCGTCGGTGTACAGCACTATATTTCCGCCGGGAGCAAGCTTTGAAGATACAGTCGGGATCTGAGAGAGCACCTTGTCGCCCGAACCCTTGATCGTACAGGTAAAGCCGTCTTCTTCGACCTTTTTCTGCGCTTCTTCGAGCGAAAGTCCGGTGTAGTCGCCGGCAGAAACGTCGATAAACGCAAGATCCTCTTCCTTATAATCTGTCTTGA
This sequence comes from uncultured Ruminococcus sp., assembly GCA_902776495.1. GTDB lineage: Bacteria > Bacillota > Clostridia > Oscillospirales > Acutalibacteraceae > Ruminococcoides. Next base: position 10,887 of record CACYQK010000039.1, read on the forward strand.
CCTCAAGGTAAGGAAGAACCTCGGTCATAATATTGATGAATACAGGCGATGAAACCTGAGAACCGTAGTACGCGCCACCGTCCGGAGTATCGAAGAATACGAGCATCGCGATCTGCGGATCATCCGCCGGAGCGTATCCGCAGAAGGACGAGATATAGTCCTTGCCGAATCCGCTGACGGGTTCCTCTACGCCGATCTTCTCCGAGGTACCGGTCTTGCCGGCTACCTTGTAGCCCGAAACATAACCCGCGGTAGCGCCCGCTGTCTCGGTGTTATATCCCAGTATCTCATTCATTTTATCGGAGGTCTCCTTTGAGATGACCTGCCTTTTTACCTTTTTCTCAACATTCTTTATAACGTTGCCCTTGGCGTCCGTGATTTTTGACACAACGTAGGGCTGCAATACATATCCGCCGTTTGCGACCGCCGAACAAGCGGTGATCATACTGAGCGGTGTGATCGAGAAGTTCTGTCCGAAAGAAGCAACCGCCAAATCGACCATGGTCATCGTTCCCTCGGGCCAGAAGTTGTCGTCCGCCTCGCCCGGCAGGTCAACTCCCGATTTTTCGGCAAATCCGAAGCCGCGGTAATAGTCGCGGAACTTGTTCATACCGACAAGCTGACCGATCTGGATGAAAGCCGGGTTACAGGAGTTACAGACCGCCTGAACAAAGGTCTGGTTGCCGTGTCCTCCGAGCGCGTGGCAGTTGATCGTCTTGTCGTCAACAACAAACGAACCGCCGCAGACAAAGGTGGTCTGATCGGTGATCTTTCCCTCTTCAAGCGCCATCGACGCGGTACACATCTTCATAGCGGACAGCGCCTCGTTAGTAGCTTTTTCTCGCTCTTTTTCGGGCTTTTTGTTGATCTCTGCCTGAACATCCGCAGGAAGCGTGTAGGGATCGTTTAGGTTGTAGCCGTTGGCGGTAACCATCGCGATGATAGCGCCTGTGTTGACGTCCATAGCTATGCAGACAGCGCGGTTTTTGACGTTGTTCTGCTCAATGCCCTGAGCCATATATTTTTCACAGATCGACTGGATAGTTTCGTCGATAGTGAGGTAAATATTATTTCCGTCCTCAGCCTCGATGTTCTGCTCGTACTGGAACGGCATATTTGTTCCGCGCGCGTCGCCGGCGGTCACGATCCTGCCCGGCTTGCCCGCGAGGTAATCATCATATTTGAATTCAACGCCCTCAAGGCCCTGTTCGTCCGCGCCGGTAAATCCGATTACGCATGACGCAAGCTCATTCTTGGGGTAGTAGCGCTTGTAGTCATCCAAAAGCTGGATAACTCCGTCGCAGTCGTACTCATCGGAAAGCTTTTCCGTAAGCTCCATTACCTGGTCGCGCTGGTCGACCTCGATCTTACGCTTTACAACCACATAATAGCTCTTTTGCTGAGTTTTTTCGAGGACGTTTTGATAGTCAACGCCCAAAATCTCGGAAAGTCCGCTCGCGGCAGCCTCGCGCTGCTCATCGTTCTTGAAGTTGATCGGAGAGAGAACTACCTGCCACGCGGACGCGCTTTCGGCGAGCACCTTGCCCTTTGAATCAAAAATAGAGCCTCGCTTAGCGTTTACCGTGGTGTCTCTGAGCATCTGGCCGACAGCCGATTCCTGCAGCGAATTGCCCTGAACAAGCGTCAGGAAAGAAAGCCTTATCAGCGCCGCGCCGAAGCCGAGCACAAGTATTACGATTATCAGTACCGCGGTGCGCTGTCTGAGCTTTTGATTGGGCCCTTTTTGAACGCGCTTTTTGCGGCCTTTTACCTTTTTTTCATTATCTTCCAAAATAAAACTCCTTTACAAAAAGTAGTTTATTCTACCCGTGAAACAGTTTGACGAATTGGCGTTTGTTTCAGCTAAAAATCGCCGAACTCTTTCAGACTCAATCACACATACGCGCTTATGCGCAAAATGTATTAACTGCAAAAAGAGAGCCAAGACTTTGTCTTAACTCTCATTTTCTCTCATTTTCATTATATTATATTGAACTCTAATGAATGTTATGACCAAAGATTTTTAATTGACTCAATAAACTGAGTGAAAATGTTTTCACTTTTCTGAGAAGAAACCTCTGCTTTGTCGCCGCTCTCAATAGACACAAACTCTTTTTGAGCGTTTGAGGCTTTGGTCATACCAAGCTCCTCGGTAGCGTGTTTTTCAATTTCCGCGTTCGAGAGGCCTGCCTCCAGCTTCATCTGGTTCTGAGTATAAACGCTCTGAGTATCCGCAAGTGTATCCTGCGCGGAGATTATCTGCTGGTTGAGCTCGGTAAGCTGAACCTGACCGACAATGATTGCGCCGATAACAAAGGTCACGATAGCAACACCCAAGCCGCCCAAGATAAGTTTTACGGGATTGTGCTTGCGGCGTCTTGCCTTGTTAACGTGTTCTTCAGAGAATTTAACTACTTTATTCTTTTGTTTTTTCTTAGCTTTGCTTTCGGACTCGTCTTCGTAATCTCTTTCGGGAGCCGCCGAGGTGTAAAGATCCTCGTCGAAAAGACTCAAGTCGTAAGCCGCGTTATTATTGTTATAAGCCATTGGAATGCACCTTGTGCCTTTCTTTATCAAAAAATTTTCATAAAACACACATTTTTCTGCTTTATATTTCTATAAAGTAAAAAAGTATCAAAATTTTAACAATTTCGTTTGAACAATTAATACACAATCTGTCCGATTTAACGGACATTTTCGATAAAATGGAACATTTTGTGGTTCCGCTTATTACAACCACAATCGGTTGTAGATGTAACATTATTTACAACTTTGTTATAATTTTACACCAAAACTCTCGATTTGTCCAGTGTTGAGAAGAAATTTCTCATAATTTTTCGCATATTCTCAACTTTGCACTTCTTGCTCTCGGGTTTTTAGTCAATTCTGGTTCATTTGCACAAACAGGTTTGCGCGTAATCAGCTTTACCTTCGGTTTATTGCCGCAAACACACACCGGAAAGTCCTTTGGACAGGTGCAGCCCTGCGCCCAATGAGCCATTTTTTGCTTGACTATCCTGTCCTCGAGCGAGTGAAAGGTGATAACAGCCAGTCTTCCGCCGCTTCCGAGTATGTCAAACGCGCCGTCAAGCCCCTTTTGCAGAGCTCCGAGCTCGTCATTTACGGCTATCCTTATCGCCTGAAAGGTCTTTCGCGCCGGATGACCGTCGCGCCGTACCCTTTGGGGAACGTTGCTTTTTATTATCTCCGCGAGCTCGACCGTTGTTTTGATCGGCTTTTGCTCCCGGGCTTCAACTATTCCCTTTGCGATCGAGGGAGCGTACTTTTCTTCGCCGTACTCGTATATTATCCGCTTGAGCTCCTCATACGGCAGGGTGTTCACAAGCTCCTCGGCGGTAGTTCCCTTTTGGCTCATCCGCATATCGAGCGGCGCTTCCTCGTGAAAGGAAAAGCCCCTTTCGGCGGTATCGAGCTGGTGGGACGAAACGCCTATATCGAGCAGCACTCCGTCGACCCTGAAAACTCCGCGCTGCCCAAGCAGCTCCTTGATGTCGGCAAAGTTACCTTTGACAATGAGCGAGTTCTCGTTTTTCTTGAACCGCTCGGTAAGAGTGCAGATCGCATCGGGGTCGCGGTCGATAGAAAACAGCTTTCCGCTTGTGAGGCGGTCGAGTATGGCGCTCGAATGTCCGCCGCCGCCCGCGGTGCCGTCAACGTATATCCCGTTTGGGTTTATGTTAAGGCCTTCAATTGTTTCTTCAAGAAGAACGGGGATGTGAGTAAACTCCATAACGCCCTCCTAAAACTTGAGAAGTGAGATCGCCTCTTCCAGCACATCGCGCTTGGAATCCATAAACGCCTGGAACCTTGATTTGTTCCAAATCTCAATGCGGTTGTTCATTCCGATAACGATAGCCTCGCCGTCAAGCGCGGCGTACTCCCTCAGTGTTTGGGGGATCATCACCCTGCCCGAAGCGTTTGGGGAGACCTCTGTCGCGAACGCGGTGAACGAGTACTGAAGCGCCATAGCCTTGTCGGCGGGGAGCTCCATAATGTTCTGCGAGATACGCTCGAACTGCTCGGTTGACATCACCTGAACACAGGGGTTTCCGAAGCCGCGGGTTATGTAGAAGGCTTCGCCGAGCTCATCGCGGAACTTTGCGGGCAAAACGATCCTGCCTTTTGAGTCAACATTGTGGTTTGACGTTCCTAAAAACACTCAGCTCACCTCCAAAACGAGTTAAATCGGATTAAATTTGCCACTTTTAATCATTAAATGACACAAAATGACACCGCTTGTTCCTATTATAATACATTAGAACGGAAAAATCAAGAAAAAGTTACTAAATTATAAAAAGTAATTACAATTTGTCGGATTTATACAAACGAAAAGTGGTTTGTATATTGAAAATAAACAAAGGTCGCGGCGGCGACACCGCAAAATGAAGCAAAAAAGCTGCTTTATATCTACGGAGTAAATGCAAAAAGCGCCTGACCGCGAAAGTCAGGCGCTTTTGGTTTTAGTCTGTATTTTTATTCGTAAAATCCCGCCGCGATTCACTCTCAGCGGCATAAAGAAACAGGGTACTAAACGCACCCTGTTTACAGTTGCTTATTTGTCTGTTACAAAAACAAGTTCATTATACGCTTGCTTTGTGGTTACGGTTTCATTGTGGCTAACCTCGGGAACATCATATCTGTTTGTTCCTGTCTGTATTTTGTGTCCCGATTGACGATAACCTGATATTTCCCCCTTTTTGTGATGCATAGATGCGTGGTCTGCCCTTTCTTTATCGGTCATAATTCCAACATCAGTATCACAACCCCAACAAAGCTGCTTATATTGCATCTCATACACAGGCTCCTCATAATAGTAAGCAGCCTTGTCGATTACTTTTGCCTG
>CACYQK010000040.1:0-17102 GCA_902776495.1 uncultured Ruminococcus sp.
ATGAGACCCGCGCCGATGCTTGGAAAGCATACAACGAGGACCGCGCCGCCCTGGTGGAGCGTTACGCCGCATTAAAGAATTTCCCAGAATGCCGCCGCGATTGGAACCGCCCGCGAGTTGGTGAGGATTGGCGCAACGGTGAGAACATGACCCCGGAAAAATTCGCCTCTGTGCTGCCGTTCCGTGGTGTTGAATTTGGCAACTGGGTAAACCAGACCGAGCGCGCCGCGCTGTTAAATTCCGCCTTTGATGGTTTTCATGATCTGGCCGCGGTGCTGCAAGCCGTACAGCGCGTCGTGGGTGATCGCTACCGAATCAAGGTCATCGTTATTATAAATACCGAACACTCCGCACTCTTCATTAAGCTTGTCAGTGTGCGGGTCTATGTCAACAAATTTTGTTTTTGTCATAAAAGCTCAGCCACCTTATTTTGCATCGCCTTGTCTTTTTCGGCAACGCCTTTTTCCATATCTGCCTTCATATCTTCAAGTTTTTGGGCGAGGTCATCGTCAGTGAGAGCGAGCATTTCTACAGCGAGGATAGCAGCGTTCGCGGCTCCGTCGATCGCTACCGTTGCAACGGGGATACCTGTGGGCATCATTACAGTTGCCAAAAGCGCGTCCATTCCGTCAAGCTGGGATGATTTGCAGGGTATACCGATAACCGGCAATGTAGTTTTTGCCGCGAGCACACCCGCCAAATGAGCTGCCATTCCCGCTGCAGCGATAATAACTCCAAAGCCGTTCTGCTTTGCGTTTGCCGAAAAGTTGATCGCCGCATCGGGCGTTCTGTGAGCGCTCATTACATGAACCTCATACGGAACATCAAAATCTTTTAGCATTTTTACCGCCTTTGAAACAACGGGAAAATCGCTGTCTGAACCCATTATGATTGCTACCTTTTTCATACTATTACTCCTTAAAATAAAACTTTGATTTTTGCACATATTTTAACTTATATATTATATAAAAAATCGAGTAAAATTTCAATAGCGTAAAAGAATTATAACATTGTAAGATTAAACAATAAAAGGACAGATTTACTCTGCCCTTTTAGATTATTTAATTTAGTGGTTGAGTTGACCTGATTGAACGCATTATGGTTTATTCAATTCTTCAAGCGTTTCCGAATCGCGCATATGCGGAAATAGCCACTTCATTCTGTCATCATTAAAGTGTTTATCAAGGTATTCTTCGTATTTATTAGCCGGAGGATTACCTGAAGCACGCTGATTATAACGATAGATAGAGGTAGTCGTGATAAACGCGTTGTACAGCATAAAGATAAACACGACGACAACGATGATAGAGCCCTGCTTTTTGGGGATCTTTTCAATCAGCCTCGATGTAAAGGGATAGATGTACCTTAGCCATACCAAGCCTAAAAATCCCCAGAAAAAAGCATACAGCAAACACGTTCTGCCGCCGATATTTAGCGGCATATCGCTGTAATCCCAAGAAACGGTACCCAAAAACGTTTCTTGTCCCCACGAGCATATAAATTCAAAAAATGCTCCAAGCGCCGCGCTGATAAGGAATACGAGAGTATCGCTCAGCTTATAAAGCTTATACAGCACAAGGGTCATCAATACCGCTCCGCCGCCATATACGGGGATGAACGGACCGTAAACCACTCCTACTCTCAGCTCAAAATGACCTTCAACAATAAGCGCGTAGACGGTTTCTATGCAAAAACCTACAAATGAACCAAGCAGCAACAAAATAAAGAGTTTCGCAAAACAAAGTCCGGAAGCAAACGGCTTGTCCTCTTTATTCTCATAATAAGGCTCATACTGCTTTATGTTTTCCTCTTTTACCTCGTCAAGCTTTTCCTTTACCTTTTTGATATACGCGGTCCTGCGAAGCTCGGGAAAGGCGTTTGTCATTCTTTTGCGTAAAATATTTAATGTAAATATTTTATAGTAGTTGGTTTCGAGCTCCTTTAGCTGCTCTTCAGAAACATCATCATTAATGAATTTAGAGTCATATTTTGCTATGGTAATTCTCTTTTTAAGCCTGTAAATGGTAATAAAAGAGAAAACATAGTCGATAAGTATAAGCAAAGCGATCGACAGAGAAATGATCATACTGATTAAATCGGGGATTTGATCGATCAGCAGTTTAATTATCGGGATCAGCATTTTTACGGAAAACGCTCCGCTGAAGCCTAAGATCAAAATAAAAGGCAAAGTCAAATAGCTTCCTATATTAAAGTGCATTGAAGAATAATCCCAAGGTTTGCATCCAAGAATCTTATGCCCTAAAACTCCTGCCAACAGCGTGAAAAATGATAGTATCAACGCAGACCCGACAAACAGAATAAAAAAGTTATGGGTCAACGGCTCTAACAAAAGCCAGCAAATTAACGCGCCCGCTCCGTAAGCAGGACAAAACGGCAGCGTTAAAAAGCCTTTGTTATAAAACTTTTTTTCGCTTATATAGTGATACAAACCGCTGAAAAGCCAACCGAGAAATGAAATTATTATAAAGTACCAAAGTAATTCTATCCAGTACAAATAATCACCTAAAGCTTACTTTTATTTTTCGTCATTCCAAATCTCTTTTATTGCGGTAACGCTGCCCGCGAGACTCTGTATATCCGAAGGAATAATGATCTTTGTAGCCTTTCCGTCGGCGGCTTTTCCGAACGCCTCAAGGCTCTTGAGCTGAATGATCCTGTCGCTTGGGTTAGCTTCGTTGAGCATTTTCAACGCGTCGGCGTTAGCCTTTTGAACGGTAAGGATAGCCTCTGCCTCACCCTGAGCCTCACGGATCTTCTGTTCCTTAACAGCATCAGCCTTTAAGATAGCGGATTCCTTGAGACCTTCGGCAACAAGGATCTGGCTGCGCTTTTCACCCTCTGCGTCAAGGATACGCGCGCGTCTTTCACGCTCTGCCTTCATCTGCTTTTCCATAGCGTCCTGGATCTCGCGCGGAGGAAGGATGTTTTTAAGCTCAACGCGGATAACGCGGATGCCCCAAGCGTCTGTAGCTTCGTCAAGGATGATCCTGATTTTGTCGTTGATAGTATCACGCGAGGTAAGGGTATTATCGAGCTCCAGATCGCCGATGATATTTCTCAGAGTTGTGGCGGTGAGGTTTTCGATAGCGCTCAACGGACGCTCTACACCGTAGGTATATAGCTTTGGATCGGTGATCTCAAAATAAACTACCGTGTCTATCTGCATCGTTACGTTATCGCGTGTGATAACGGGCTGCGGCGGGAAGTCAACAACCTGCTCCTTTAATGAAACCTTCTTTGAAATCCTGTCGATAAACGGGACTTTAAGGTGAAGTCCGGTCTCCCATGTAACATGGTATGTGCCGAGACGCTCGATAACGAACGCGTGCGCCTGCGGTACAACTTTGATATTGCGAACAATAAGAATCAACAAAATCAAAGCTATAACACAAATTACGATTATTCCTACAACTGATCCCATAATTAATCCTCCTTGTTTTCGGGTTCAACAATTAGTTTTACGCCTTCAATAGAAAGCACTTTTATTTTGCTGTCTTTAAGAACCGGAGCGGATTTTGAAATTGCAGTCCAGATCTCTCCCATTACCTTGACCTGACCGACGTCATCAACAGATTTGATGTCTGCTACCACAATACCGGTTTTGCCGATCAGCCTGTCGGCGTTTGTGTTGACAATGTCCTTTTTCTTTTTCAGCTTCTTTACAAGCGGTCTTGTAACTATCAAAGCCACCGCCGAAAAAACCAAAAAAACGACGATCTGGATAAAAATATTCGGAGTGAATATTGTTGTGACAGCCGCCGCGACCGCGCCGACAACAAACCAAATAGACACCAACTGGGTCGTTGCCGCCTCGCAAATAGCCATCAACACGGCAAAGCCGATCCAAATAAACGGCATATATTTTTCCATATCACCGCTCCTTTCATATTTAACTGAATAAATAATACCACATTGTGTAATTACAGTCAATTATATTTCTAATAACGCTACACTTTTTTAATATTATATGATATAATAAATCAAATATTTAGTTTGAAGGTGATTTATATGTTATTTAATACCTTTGATGAGGGTATCGCCCCGGGCGGTCTCAGAAGTAAACACGAGATAAAAACACTGATTTGCTATATTTATTATTCTGTTAAAGAAGATTTGAGCAGAGATTTGATTATAGAAGCGATAAGAGAAGACGAGCTTGCTAACTTTTTTGAGGTCAGCGCGGCTTTTGATGAGCTTGTAGCAGACAAAAATCTTATTGAGAGCGAAGCCGATGACGGTATTATGACATATTATTTAAGCGATAACGGCAGGATGATAGCGGAACAGCTCGACTCTACTCTCGCCTATTCGGTCAAGGACAAAGCTCTTAAATGCGCTATCAAACTGCTTGCTGACAGAAAAATCGCAAGAGAGAACTTTGTTGACATTGAAAAAACCGAAAACGGATTCAATGTTAAATGCACGGTTTCGGGCGGAGATGTTGACCTTTTGAGCTTTACGCTTTACGCTCCCGATATCGATCAAGCTGAGATAATAAAACAAAGCTTTTTGAGCTATCCTTCGACTGTTTACAAAACAATGCTCGCGTTGATGACAAAGGATATCGACAACGTCGGCGGCGCACTTGAAGAGGTTTACGGTATTAATTGACTTTTACAACAGAAAAGGCTATGGTGATTATTATGTTCATCACCATAGCCTTTTAATATTTATAGGGTGTTATTCTCCCGAATAGTCCGACCAGTTCCCCGCTGAGTACCTGCGCTTGGATTTCATTGCGCCGGGATCGGCTTTGGGCGCTACCGATGTATCGATCTTGTACACCTTGCCTATCAAGTCGCTGCTATAAGTTAAATCAGTAGTCTGATACGCGTCCTTGCCCTCGGCGACCTCCTTATCGGTTACGCCGGAATCAAAAATAATACCTGTCACTCCTAATGGTGCTATGACTCGATAAATATCGGTATCTCCTATACGTTCCATCTCAAATCCCGGCCACTCGGCATAATAATCGATTTCCTTAGTTATGCTGTTTACAGACATTTCGCCCCACCAATAAGCGTAGACCTTGTCCCACTTGGTCGCGCTGTTGTCATAATACACATAACCGGGCTTGTCTTTTGACTTATCATGCTCCATTTCTTTGAGATATTCCTCATACGGGTCGGTTTTATCCTTGTATTGAACGGGAACGCCAAACTCAAGAGCGGTAACGTTCTGTGTGAATGCCGCCTCTAAAAACTCGGGATAGATATTTCTCCAATACTGGATAAAATGCTCGCCCTTTTCGTACTTGTTGAAAACCAGCTTTTCCTTAGGATAGCCGTTTTCAATCAAATAGTTGTTCATTTTTTCCATGGATTCACCGTTATCGGATGCGTAACCGCCGGCATAAAAATATAAAAACGGCGCGTTTTCCATATCGAGCTTATCGCTGAGGAAGTTTTCCCATTCTTTATCGGCGTACATACCGAAGGTCGCCGACAAAGCTCCGCCTGCGCTGAATTTATCGGGATGCGCCAATACAGTATAGAAGGTTTCCAGTCCGCCCAATGAGCTGCCCGCAAGAGATGTGTGGGCTGCGTCAGTGTAAACATTGTAGGTTTCATTGATATAGGGCATAATGGTATCACAGATAAAATCTGCAAAGGCGCTTCCGCGCTTAAGGCTGACATCCTCCTCCTTGATTTTAGAGGCCTTACCCTCCATATTTATGCTTCCCAAATCGGGAATCAGCTCGTCGTTTCTGTATGGGCTTCCGTTATCAATTGCAACGATGATCGCTTTATTGCCCGTAGCTGCAATCATACTATCCACGCTTTCGCTGACATTCCAGCACATATAGTCGTTATCCATTCCTTTTTCTTTGCCGGTCGTCAGGACGCTCTGACCGTCAAACATATAGATAACGGAATACTTTTCCTCTGCTTTTTCATCATAATCCGCAGGCTTCCAAATGTAAACGTTTTTATCTCTTCCGTCAAACCTAAAGACCTTTGTATCAAACTTAGAGTCATAGACAGGCTCGGTACCCGCTACATACGGAAGAAGCTCGTCGTTTTCCAAGTTCCAGCCGCTGATAAAGTTGTTGAACGCAACGTCCATACTTGTTTTGCTTCCGTAGCTCAGATGCACCATATTGTATTTTGTGACATCCGCATCACAGCAGTAAATGGAAGTTTTATCATCCCCGCCGCTTTTTTTCATTTTGACATCCTCTGTCTTTTCGTTGGAGGTATTCATAAAGGTCGCCGTTATTTCACCTGTCTCTTTGGGGGCTCTGATATTCAGCGTATGTATCTTTTTAACCTCTGCATTCACAGATCCGGTTTCGCTTGATGCGGAATCCGCGGTGGCATTTGATTCTCCTCCGACGCACGAGCATGACGAAAACAGCATCGTCATCAAAACTGCGCTCAATATAAATGCTAATGATCTTTTCACGGTATCTCTCCCTTAATTTTTATTTTGTACTTATATAATAAAACAGTCGCCCGATTAATATCAAGCAACTGTTTATGTAAATATTCAATAAAGCAGAGAACAATTAAACCGACGGTTTAAAGAATCGGCTTTTTTCTACTTATGATCTCGAAAATCGGAAAAGACTCTTTTCCGGCTTCATTTATAAGAATAAATTTATTATGAGCATCAGCGCAACGCCCGGCACTCCGCCGATAACGCTTATAAGTATTGACAATAGGCTGATTGGTATGTATACGCCTGTAAAGCAGGAGCAGAGATCAACAATGATCAATGCAAGAGCTCCGATCATCATAGAAATCAGCGCACGTTTTACAGGGTGCTTTTTTCTTGATAAATAATGCAGCACGGCAAAAACAAATAAACATCCCAAAAGTATCGCTGCAATTCCCCACAAAGGCATATAAACATCTCCGAGCAAAAAAATAGACTGCCGATACCGACAGTCTATAATATGCTTTTGGAATGTAATATATGCTAATTACAGAAGTTTAAAATACGAAAGAATATTAAGCGCTATAACAAACAGAACAAATACAGCCGCAAAAACCTTTGTCCAGCGTGAAAGAAACGCGTCGATCGAGCGAGCCTTGTTCTTAGAGAAATATGAATCAGCCGCACCTGTTACAACGCCGATACCCTGCTGATTACCTTCCTGCAAAATAATAACAACAATAATAGCAATCGATACTATAGCGAGTACCACTCCAAGAGCGATACCTAACGCATTGATTTGATTTTCCATATATATCGTCCTTTCAAATTACGGAAATCCGTATAAGATTTATTATTCAACTTATACATATTAACATAACAGAATAAATATTTCAAGAGATTTTTTAAATTTTTTTAAATTTATTGTATTAAATAAGTGAAAGCTGTTCGTCGGCCTTATCTTCATTTGACGGCAAAGCGCCCAACGCGGGAAGCGAGCGCGTGCGGTAGCGCTGAGGCTTTGCGAACATTCCCTCTTTGTAATCTGTTATTTCGTATAAAGTGTGACCTTTTTTGAGCTTCATTACCGCTACGCCCTGAGTTGAACGCGTTGTTTTGAGCGCAAGCGCACCTGTGTGAACAAGCAGCATCCTGCCCGATGAAGCCCTTAACAGCACCTCTTTATCCTCGTCAATGAACTTGGCGGAGGCGAGCTTTGACTTGTCGGAATAGGCGTTTGTGAGCTTTTTGCGGTTTGTCTTTGTGGCGTAGACCTCAAGCGGGACTTTGGCAAGCTTGCCGTTTTCAAAGCCAAAGAGCATTATGCCCTTGTAATCCTTGGTAGCTACCATATAGACGGCGTTTTCGCCCTCGTCCATACCGAGCTTGGCGGCGACATAATCGCCGAACGCGCTCGCCTTGGTGTCGCCGAAGTCGTTGGCTTTTGCTTTGTATACCTGTGATTTATCGCTGAAGAAGAGCAGATCGCAATCGTTTGAGAACTCGAGCTCCTGCGTTATTTCGTCGCCTTCTTTTAGCTTTTGAACATTGCTCATTCTTAGCGACTTAGGAGTTATCTTCTTAAAGTAACCCTCTTTTGTGAAGAAGAATGTGCAGGCGTAATCGGGCACGCTCTCCTTTTCTTCCTCATAAACGGCAGTGTCCTCGTAGATAATCAGGCTTTTTCTGGGCTGACCGTATTTTTCGGCAACTGCCTTGAGCTCTTTAACAATAATAGTTTTAACTCTCGCCTTGCTTTTGAGAATATCATCAAGCTCTGCAATCTCTTTTTCGAGGTTTTCTATGTCTTGAGTGCGCTTTAGGATATACTCTCGGTTGAGATGTCTGAGCTTTATTTCCGCAACGAATTCAGCCTGGGTCTTGTCGATACCGAAACCGATCATCAGGTTTGGTACGACCTCGATCTCCTCATCGGTCTCGCGGACGATTTTTATCGCCTTGTCGATATCGAGCAGGATCTTTTCAAGTCCTTTTAACAAGTGGAGCTTGTCAGCCTTTTTGGTGCGGTCATAATATGTCCTGCGCTTTACGCACTCGATCCTGAACGCGATCCATTCCTCGAGCAAAGCCTTGACGCCGAGCACCATAGGTACTCCGCCGATAAGGACGTTGAAGTTGCAGGCGTAGCTGTCCTCAAGGGTCGTGAGCTTGAACAGCTTAGCCATCAGCTTGTCGGGATCTGTTCCGCGCTTTAGGTCGATAGTGATTTTGAGACCGTCGATACCTGTTTCATCACGAATATCGGAGATTTCCTTTGCCCTGCCCTGCTTTACAAGGTCGATTATCTTCTCGATAATGACCTCGCAGGTCGTGGTACTCGGTATCGCGAGTATATCAATGCAGTTTGCGGATTTATCGTATTCATATCTCGCGCGGAGCTTGATGCTGCCTCTGCCGGTCTCGTAAACCTGATCTATTATCTTTTCATCGTATATGATCTGACAGCCGCCGATAAAATCGGGAGCCGGCAGGGTCGATTTTATGTCGTGCTTTGAGTCGCGGATAAGCGCGGCGGTTGTCTCACATATCTCCTTTAGGTTAAAGGAACAGATATTTGAAGCCATACCGACGGCGATACCCGTGTTCGCGTTTACAAGAACAGACGGAAAAACAGTCGGCAATAGCGATGGTTCCTTCATTGTGTTGTCGTAGTTGTCTACAAAATCAACGGTGTCCTTGTCGATATCTCTGAACAGCTCGTGACAGATAGGAGCGAGTTTAGCCTCTGTATAACGCGAGGCAGCCCACGCCATATCGCGGCTGTAGAACTTACCGAAGTTGCCCTTTGAGTCGATATATGGGTGTAAAAGCGCCTCGTAACCGCGGGAAAGACGAACCATTGTATCGTAAATCGCGGAATCGCCGTGCGGGTTTAATTTCATTGTCGCGCCGACTATGTTTGCCGACTTTGTACGCGAGCCTGTGAGCAGACCCATCTTGTACATTGTGTAGAGCAGCTTGCGATGAGAAGGCTTAAAGCCGTCGATCTCGGGGATAGCTCGCGACATAATAACGCTCATCGCGTAGGGCATATAGTTTTCACGGATAGTGGAAACTATGGGCTGCTCGACAACATCACCCGCGCCGTTTATTACGCCGTGAGTTTTTTCGGGCTGAGATTTTTTTGTGCTTTTCTTTCTCGGTGCCATATTTCCACCTCCTTAACTAACGTCGAGATTATCAATATATTCGCTGCCGTGCTCGACGATATAATCCTTTCGACCCTGAAGATTGTCGCCCAAAAGGATGTCAAAAATCTGCGCGGTCTGCTCCGCGTCGTCCGGCATAACCTTGATAAGACGGCGGGTATTGGGATTCATTGTAGTCAGATTCATCATATCGGGTTCGTTTTCACCGAGACCCTTGCTTCGCTGAACGGTAAATTTATCATTACCGATTTTTTCGATAAATTCGTCCTTTTCGGACTCGTCATATGCAAAATATACGTCGTTTTTCGATGTTATCTCATAAAGCGGAGACTCGGCGATAAACACCTTGCCCTCCTCAATAAGAGTCGGAGTAAGGCGGTAAAGCATCGTGAGCAGAAGCGTGCGGATCTGGAAACCGTCGACATCTGCATCGGTACAGAGAATGACCTTATTCCAGCGCAGTGCGTCCATATCAAAGGTTGCGAGATTTTTGTTTGCTTTTGACTTGACCTCTACTCCGCAACCGAGAACCTTTAACAGATCTGTGATGATCTCGCTCTTGAAAATCTTGTCGTAGTCCGCTTTAAGGCAGTTTAAGATTTTACCTCTAATTGGCATAATCGCCTGAAAATCGGGGTTTCTCGCCTGTTTACAGGCGCCGAGAGCGGAGTCACCCTCTACTATAAAGAGTTCGCGCTGTTCGATATCCTTGCTGCGGCAGTCTACGAACTTTGCCACTCGGTTTGTTATGTCGAGATTGCCGGAAAGCTTTTTTTTGATATTGAGCCTTGTTTTCTCGGCGTTCTCACGGCTGCGCTTGTTGACAAGAACCTGCTCTGCGATTTTTTCTGCCTCGAGTGGATTCTCTATAAAGTAAATCTCCAAGCTGTGGCGCAAAAAAGCAGTCATAGCGTCCTGGATTCCCTTGTTTGTGACCGCCTTTTTGGTCTGGTTCTCGTAGGAAGAAACGCTCGAAAATGAGGAGATAACGCAGACAAGGCAGTCCTCTACGTCTTCGTATTTTATTGAGCTCTCTGATTTGTTATATTTATTATTTGTTTTTAAATAGCTGTCTATTTGATACTTAAAGGCATTGCGAACCGCTTTATCGGGCGCGCCGCCGTGCTCAAGCCAGCTTGAATTGTGATAGTACTCGGTCAGGTTGACTTTATTTGAAAACGCGACAGCGATGTCCATTTTGCACTTGTACTCCGGCTTATCATCGCGGTCGCGGGTCTTGACCTCGGTCTGCCAGTGCTGAACGGAAGTCAAACCTTCCTCCCCGATGACCTCCGCAACGTGATCAACTACACCGTTTGCGTACAAAAACTTAGTGGTATCGTAGCTCCTGCCGTTTTGGTTGCGGAAGATAAACTCAACGCCCGCGTTGACGATAGCCTGACGCTTCATAACGTCTGTAAAATAGTCAGGTTGGATATTGATGTCGGTGAATACGTCAAGGTCAGGCTTCCAAGTGATTTTTGTGCCTGTATCCCTTTTGCTGTACGGCTCCTTTTTTAAGCCGCCGATATTCTCGCCCTTTTCAAAGTGAAGCGTGTAGCGGTAGCCGTCACGGCGGATATCAACGTCCATATACTCGGAGCTGTATTGGGTAGAGCAGAGTCCGAGGCCGTTCATACCGAGGGAGAATTCGTAGCTCTCGCCCTCGTTATTGTTGTATTTACCGCCGGCGTACATCTCGCAAAAAACGAGCTCCCAGTTAAAGCGGTCTTCTTTTTCGTTGAAGTCAACGGGGATTCCGCGTCCGTGATCCTCTACCTCGATCGAGCCGTCCGAGAACTTGGTCAAGCTTATTTTCTTACCGAAGCCCTCTCTTGCCTCGTCTATTGAGTTTGAGAGTATCTCAAAAACCGAGTGCTGGCAGCCGTCGATACCGTCCGAGCCGAAAATTACCGCAGGGCGCTTACGAACTCTGTCGGCGCCCTTTAGAGTGGTAATACTGTCGTTGCCGTATTCCTGTGTCTTTGTTTAAGCTGATTTTAGCTACTTTTCCGCGCGGAGCTTTTTGATTTTATCGCGCAGATACGCCGCGTGCTCAAATTCAAGGAGCCTTGCGGCGGCTTTCATCTCTTTTGTCAGGCTGTCGATAAGCTGCTGACGCTGAGCTTTTGAAAGCTTTGTAGTATTCATAAACTCACTGTCATCGTGAGTTGAGATCTCAATTATATCGCTGACCTTTTTAACGATGGTCTTGGGAGTGATACCGTGTTCCTCGTTGTATTTCTGCTGTATCTCACGCCTGCGGTTCGTCTCTTCAATGCAGACGCGCATAGACTCGGTAACGCTGTCGGCGTACATAATGACCATACCGTCGCTGTTGCGCGCGGCGCGTCCCGTTATCTGGATAAGCGAACGAGTCGAGCGCAAAAAGCCCTCTTTGTCCGCATCGAGGACCGCGACAAGCGACACCTCCGGGATATCAAGACCTTCTCTGAGCAGGTTGATGCCGACAAGCACATCGAATTCACCGAGGCGCAGGTCACGGACGATCTCCATACGCTCAACCGTATCGATATCGTGGTGCATATAGCGAACCTTTATGCCCATAGTCTCGAGGTAGGCGGTCAGATCCTCCGCCATTTTCTTTGTAAGGGTCGTCACGAGAGTTCGCTGTTTCTTTTCCGACCTGATATTGATCTCTGAAACCAAGTCATCAAGCTGACCTTCTGTCGGACGGACGGAGATCTCGGGATCGAGAAGTCCCGTCGGTCTGATGATCTGCTCTGCGACGACCCGGCTTTTTTCAAATTCAAAGTCGCCCGGAGTCGCACTGACAAATACCGCCTGATTTACTCTGTCGTAGAACTCGTCAAAGTTGAGCGGACGGTTATCATAAGCTGACGGGAGCCTGAAGCCGTAATCAATCAGGCTCTTTTTGCGAGCGCGGTCGCCTGCGTACATTCCCCTAACCTGAGGGAGCGTAACGTGCGATTCATCTACGAACAGCAAAAAGTCCTTTGGAAAATAATCGAGTAAGGTGTACGGTGATGAACCCGGTGCTCTGCCGGAAAGTATGCGCGAATAGTTCTCGATTCCGGTGCAAAAGCCTATCTCGTTAAGCATTTCCATATCGTAGCGCGTGCGCTGTTCAATGCGCTGGGCTTCAAGAAGCTTGCCGTTTTCTCTGAAATATTCAAGTCTTTCTTCAAGCTCGCGCTCGATCTCAGCGAGAGCCTCCTGCATTTTATCGCGCGATACGATATAGTGCGAGGCGGGATAAATCGCGGCGTGCCTGAGCAGAGCCTTTAACTCGCCCGTGAGCGGATTGATCTCGGAGATACGGTCGATCTCGTCACCGAAAAACTCAACGCGAATAACGGAATCGTTAGAAGCCGCGGGAAAAATCTCAACAACATCTCCCCTTACCCTGAACTTATTGCGGATAAAGTTGACGTCGTTGCGCTCATATTGAAGCTCAACAAGCTTTTTTACAAGCTCATCGCGGGATTTTTCCATTCCCGGGCGTAGTGAGATCACCATATTGCGGTAATCAATCGGGTTGCCCAAGCTGTAAATGCACGAAACAGACGCGACTATAATAACATCCCTGCGCTCCGAAAGCGCTAATGTGGCGCTGTGGCGCAGCTTGTCTATTTCGTCATTGATAGAGCTGTCTTTTTCTATATATGTGTCGGTCTGGGCAACATACGCCTCGGGCTGGTAATAGTCGTAATACGATACAAAATACTCAACGGCATTGTCGGGAAAGAACTCCTTGAACTCACTGCAAAGCTGAGCCGCCAAGGTTTTATTGTGCGCCAAAACAAGCGTCGGTCTTTGGACGCGCTCAATGATGTTCGCCATTGTAAAGGTTTTTCCCGAGCCGGTAACGCCGAGCAGTGTCTGCTCCTTGTTGCCCGATAATATGCTTTGGGTGAGCTTTTCTATTGTCTCGGGCTGGTCGCCCGTCGGTTTGTATTTAGAATGAATCTTGAATTCCATATCAAATCATATTGCTCTCGCGCAGAGATACATAGTCATCATCGGAGATGATGAAGTGGTCGTAAAGCTGAACCCCGACGGATTTAAGCGTATTATAAATCATTTTTGTGGTTTCTAAATCGCTTCTTGACGGAAGAGCGTTGCCGCTGGGGTGATTATGAGCGATAAACGCAAGCTTTGCATTGTGCCTGATCGATAAATCAACGATCTTGCGGATCGGCATATCGGATGAGTTGATAGAGCCTTTGGCGATAACATCCAAAAAGATTATCTTGCCCTTAGCGTCGCCGAGGAGAAGTACGACGACCTCCTCCGTCCTGCCGATGAACTTGTTTTTTATTATGTCGCCGATCGTCTCAAGCTCGATTATATTATCGTTCGACATCTTTGACTCGTTATAAAGCCTTGACATCTGCGGCAAAAGCTTTAACAAAACAGCCGTGTTTTCGGTAAGTCCAAACTCGTTCATAAGCTCGTCGATCGGCGCGTCGCATACTCCCGCGATCGTGACAAAGCGGTCGAGCAACTTGTGCGCGAGCGGATTTGTATCTTTTCTGGGAATAGCGTAGAAAAGATACAGCTCAAGCGCCTCGTGCGGACTGAAAACATCAAGTCCGTTTTCTATAAACTTTTTCTTTACCGATTTTCTGTGCCCGTCGTGAACGGACGAGTTTGAAGAAGCCATAAAAATTCTCCGATTATTTTACACCGTATTGCTCGTAATAAGCGTCGATTGCTGCCTTGAGTTTGTCGTCAATAATAACCTTGCCCTTATATTCCTTATTATACAGATGCTCAACGACCTCCGCCATAGTGACGATCGCGGTAGTCTTTAAGCCGTATTTTTCTTCGATTTCGGCAAGTGCGCTCTTTTCTCCCTTGCCGCGCTCCATTCTGTCAACGGAGACAACAAGTCCGATTGGATCGACATCGCCCTGAGCCTTGATGATGGGCAAAGTTTCTTCGATTGAAGTTCCCGCGGTGGTGACGTCCTCGATAATAACGACCTTATCGCCGTCGTTTATCGGGCTGCCGAGCAAAATGCCCTTGTCGCCGTGATCCTTTACCTCTTTGCGGTTTGAGCAGTAGCGGATGTCTTTATCGTACTTTTCGCTGATAGCGATCGTAGCGGCAACTGAGAGCGGGATACCCTTGTAAGCAGGTCCGAACAGTACGTCAAAATCAAAACCGAAGGTGTTGTTTATCGCCTCGGCATAGTACGCGCCGAGCCTGCGCAGCTGCGCGCCGGTTCTGTAAAAGCCCGTGTTAACAAAGAACGGGGTTTTGCGTCCGCTCTTGGTTGTGAAGTCGCCGAATTTGAGCACCTGACAATCGACCATAAACTCAATAAATTCCTTTTTGTAAGCTTCCATAGTTGATCCTCCTTAAATTCAAATATTTGTTTGCATATTTTCACATTTTCAATTCTACCACAAGATATGGAGTTTGTAAATGAGAATTACACAGATGTAATCAATATACAGTGTTTATCGGGTGTGATTGATAACCTTTTTACGAGTATATATTTTTCTAATTAAATCATCCTTTTGTTATGCATTAATGTATTGCAATAAAAACAACGCTGTGATATAATCAACTTGATTTTATTTGGCGGTGAATAAGATGGGGATGAACAAATTCCAAGCGAATATTTGTCTTGTCTGCGTAACGCTTTTGTGGTCGACCGAGGTTATCATCTACGCTTGCATACCGGGCAGCGTAGTTCCGTTCGCGACTACATCGATCACAAGTTTGATCGGTGCGGCGTTGCTATTTATCTGCTTTTTTAAGCGGATCAAGTCTGTATTAAAGAAAGATACAAAAAAGCTGATACTTAGAGTCATTTTGCTTTCAGTGCTAAACTGCGGGTACAATACACTGTATCAGTACGGCTTGGATTTTTTTGACGTTTCTACCGGCGCTTTTACCATTTCTATGACCGTAGTGATACTACCTGTCATTCTCTTTATGAGCAAAAAAGGTGTTGACAAACGGACGTGGATCTCTGCGGGATTGGTGCTTTTAGGTATTATAGTCTCTTATATCGGCAAAATCGACAGCATCAATCCGTTTGGCTTTATGACTCTTGTAGGCGGTTGTATTATACGCGCGTTCTACATCATCAAGCTCAATGATTATTCCAGGAAACACGATCCCATTACGCTCTCGGCGTTGATCGCGCTATTTGTCGGAGTGATAAGTTATGTTATCTGGCTGTTTATTCAGCCCGCTACCTTTGCCGCTATCGAATGGAACGCTCAGATCATTGCGAGCTTGTTCATTGACGCCTACTTCATCGTTGTATTTGCCCAGACGCTTAATATATTCGCTCAAAGACGGGCGACGCCTGCCTCGGCAACTATTATTTATTCTTTGGAAATCGTATTCTCGCTGATTTGGGGAGTAATTATGCCAGAAAATCTCGTTGATCGCGTCATTCCCGATATATTTATGCTGATCGGTGTAGCGTTCATCGTCATCGGAAACCTCGCGGATATAATAGATTTCTCCCGCTTGAAAACAATCCGGAAAGGACGTGAGCGGATTGAATAAGAAAAAAGGAATTTTATACAGAGCGGCGGTATTCGTTGCTTTGATAGCTGTTTATCTAATCGTTTCGGTTCCGTTCAAGGTTATGGAGATAATCCCGGGCTTTACGGATATACGTCCGGTTTCCATGCTGATGCCGGTGTACGGAATTTTCTTCGGGTTCCCGGGCTGTATGGCGTATGCTGTGGGAAATTTGATTACAGATATAATCAGCAACAGCCTAAAGTGGTCGTCCATCGCGGGTTTTGTTGCGAACTTTATCGGACCGTTTTGCTTTTATCTGTTTTGGGCAAAGATTTCAAAGCAAGATTTCGATCTAAAAGAACCGAAGAATATCCCGAAGCATACGGCGGTGATCATCGTTGAAGCTCTGCTTGTGGCGGGGATCATCACCCCGTTTGTGGCGCTTTCTTATCCGGAAGTAGACGCCGCGATGTTTTTCTTCGTCGTACTCGGCAATTCTTCGCTCTTCCCGTTTTTCCTCGGTATCCCGCTCATAATACTTATGCAGGCTGAGCTGGGCTTCACTCCGGTCAAACGGATTAAATCAAAACAATAAAAAACGGGTCGGCTCAAAAAGAGTCGACCCGATTGTTATTTGATTACCGCGGAAAACTGTTTCATATCATCTAATCTTAAAAGCACGGGATCAAAACCTGATGCTGCACCGGCGTCAATGTCGATCCATGTTTCGTTGATGATGATCTTCCCCTCGTACTCGTTGCCGTAATACCAAGAAGGAGTGTGCCCGAATACGGTCGTGATATCTTCAAAATACCTGTCTGTAAACGCGGGGCGTTCCCAGACCAATTCATCTGTTTTGTAGTCTTCAAGAGGCTTGTCCGATCTGAAATTCCCCAAGCCGCTGTGTACCAAAAGAAATTCTTTTCCGTTGACATTTATTATTTTATAAAGTGGGAGTGTGCTTAGATATAATCCGATTTCCGTTCGCTCCTCCTGAGATAAAGCAAACAGACATTCAAGCGTAGGTTCGGCTCCGTTTTCCATCCACAGTGAAAG
>CACYQK010000041.1:0-29279 GCA_902776495.1 uncultured Ruminococcus sp.
ATAACTGCACTTGGTGCAGACTGTTCGATACTTTCCGTTAGGCTTTCCGGTCTCGGGATCATTTTGAGGCTCGTTTTTAAGATCGTGCTTCTCGGCGTTAGCAAGGCAGCCGCCGCAATGAGTGCAAAACGCCTTGTGCGTTGCGTTGTCCTTGTTGTCCTCATATTCTCTGGGATATTCGATGTGGTTACAGGTGTCCGCGTAAAACGCAAGAATCGAATAATCCGCGCTCGCGGAGCCGGTGAAGTTGCCCTTGCCCTTGACGGTCACGGTGTAGTTGCCGCTGAACTTTGAAGGCTCGGGGAAGGTCGCGGTATAGCCGTTCGCGGGTACGGTGAGATCGCCCGCCTTGACGGAAGTGATCATGGGGGTCTGATCCTTACCGTTGTAGGTCAGTTGGTTTGCCGACAGCGTGACCGAGGTGATTGTCGCCTTGTTGATCGCCCATACCGCCGGCTTTGCCTCGGTGGTGCCGTCCGTCCATTTCCAGCCGGAATTAAGGATCAGAGCAGCGGTATAGATACCCGCGTCGGTCTGAGGATCGTTTAATGAAACCGTATAGCCCGCTGTCGCCTTGTAGGGACACTCCTGCGGCTGACCGGTATAGGGCAGCACGACCTCTTCAGGAGGCGCAACGGTTTTTTCTTCCGTACCGATCGTAATCTCCTTGGGGTATTTGCTCTTGTCCTCGATGGTGATGCGCGCCTCGTCGGAAACTACTACGCCGCCGGGAGGAAGAACGCTCTCCGGAATATTGGAAGAATTCATAACGGTCTCAAGCCTGAGGCCGATTTGATCGTTGGGCTTTACTCCGTTTACCTCTGTTAAGCCTGTTGCCTGACTCTGTGTGATCTCCTGGGGATCGTTATCTGCCGCCATCGGCACATCATAACGCACTGTGCCGTCGCCGCCGTTCTCCCCGCCGTTCCATTTCCAAATAAACTGGTTGTTCCATTCCAGAGAAACATCCGGCTTCATCGGACCAATCAGCGTATTACCGACTCCGGGCAGACTCTCGGCTGTTCTGCCGTCGGCGAGGTAGACATTGTTATATCCCTCCATAAAATATACCGAGTTGGAATCGCTGATGTCCTCGTTCACATGGAAATTCACCTCCATAGGCAGGTAGGTGATCCCGTCCTTGGTATATGGCTCTTTGACGGATATCTTGGTGATCTTTCCCTTGTAGTTGTTGGGGTCAAAGCCAGTTGTCGCGAGCTGATCCCCGACCTCCTTCGCGTACGCGGACAAGGCGCTCATGGGTAAGATACCGATAAGCATCGTCAGCGCCACTAGGATTGCTAATAGTTTTTTCTTCATTTGGATTCTCCTTTCGGTGTTGTCTTTATTTGAAACGTTTGCAAATGCTTTTTTGAGGCGCGCGGATCTTGCGGCGTTGCCTTAACTTTTCAGCCTTAATAGTAATCTTTTGCCCGGTTTAATCCCGCAGACGATGTTTTTTATCTCCTCGCAGCGATAGCACGGGCGGGGATAATCATCATACTCACAGTTCTTGGGCGTTAGATTAACACGATATTTCTTATTGAGACAAGATCTGCACAGGGTTCCCAGATCTTCTTCTATATAGCTGTATACGCTCATAGTATCATCACCTTTCGAGGGTAAGCAGGATATGGTGAATCCGTATTATCCGACCGCTCAAATATGCCTGTAACAACTTTTATTTTTTGTCGGAAAAACGCTCCTGCATCTCGTTTAGCTCTCTGATCTGCTTTTTATATCCGAAATACAAAATCAGCCAGACGATAAAGAACACTGCGATCTGTGCCGCGGCTATGATGAGCGTCTCAACAATGCCGCCTACCCAGCCGAGCAGGTATGAGATCGGGATAAAGGGCAGGACTATAAGTCCGCAGTGCAGCGCCGTTGCCGCCGCGAGGGGCAGGCGTTCGGCATCGTATAAGCTCATACCGGCAAAGCACAACGCGCCGTATAAGCCCGAGAACAGGCTCTGCAATACCATAGCCAATACCGCGCTTCCGCCGGACATAGCAAGCAGCTGCTGCGAAGAAAAGGTAACGCCGTTTGTATCCGAGTTCCCGGTCAATAAGGCGATCAGATTGCCGACCACCGCGCCGATAAGGAAACCGATCCCGGCGCGTAATAATACTTTTTTCAGCATAAATACCCCTCCTCTCCGGAAAGGCGCTTTCTGATTTGCGGGATATATCTCCGCGACGCCCACGTTTCCATTCCGTTTTCAAATTCTATTCTTAGAGTTCCGATGATCGTAAAATCGTATTTTTTTACCTTTTTAAGGTTTACTATCTCAAAACGCGATACCCTCAAAAAGCTCCTGCCGAGAAGCTGCTCTACGCTCTGCAGCGACTGCTTGGCGCTGTAGATGCCGCTTGTCGCGACGATGCGAACGACCTTTCCGTCAGCCGACACCAACACTATATCGTTTTCTTCAATCACGCTCTGGCAGTTGTCGCGGTCAAGCACCATCAGCTTTTGCTGTCCGCGTTTTTTGAGGCTTCTTATCAGCTCCGACACCTGATCGTCCTGCCCGTCGGCGCGGACGATGACCTCGATATCGCCGAGCTTATTGTCCTGCTCAAAGCGAATGTTGATCCTCTTCAAAACCATTATCCCTCCGTTCGATTCTCTTTGCGGGGTGCACGCATCCGCTGCCCCGGCGGTCGCAGTAATGACAATCGTCACACCCGGGCTCGGTCAACGAAATGTACTCGCACCACGGCTGATGCTCCCATCCGCGTTTGGTGCGGCAGCATTTGCATACAAAAAAGCTGCAGCTTCCGCGTATGACATTTTCTGCCTGCATCGTTTGTAATCTCATAACAAAGCCACCCGCCTTTCTTCCGGCAAGACGTTATTGCCGATTTTTCTGTTTAGATTATACACAACGGCATCAAATAAATCAACGGCTTTGGAACAAGCGGTATTTTCAGCGGAACAAACGGTCGCGGCGGCAATCTTAGAACGTCGGCAATCTTTTTGTCACTTCGTGATATTTCCGCTGACAGCTTCCGCGGAGGAGATCCAAACCGACGGCGATTTTCAATACGCTGTTGTAGGAGTCGAGCCTGAGGAAGGCGAAACGGTCTATCACACGGAGCTCGTAAAGTACACGGGAGACGGCGCCGCTCGTCAACGACATAACTTACACCGATACAAAAACCGCCGCGGAAAACCTCAGCGAGTTCCCTAAAAAGCTCGCCGGCTAATACTATACAACAAAAAATCACCCTCACAGCGTTTTGCCGTGAGGGTGTAATTTTTATTGCGGTTATTTATTTTATCAGGCCTTCAAGCGTCTCAAAGAGCGTTTCGGGCTGTATTGGCTTGGACAGGTGGGCGTTCAGACCCGACTGCAGGCTGCGCTGAACGTCCTCCTCAAAGGCGTTGGCGGTGAGCGCGATTATCGGGATCTTCTGCGCGTATTCGCTGTCTGTTTCTCTTATAATTTTTGTCGCTTCAAGTCCGTCTGTCTCGGGCATTCGCATATCCATTAGTATAGCGTCATAGTAACCGTCGGGATTGGATTTGAATTTTTCGACCGCTATCCTTCCGTTTTCGGCGTGGTCTACCTCGATCCCGCGTGTGTTGAGTATCATAATGATGATCTCCGCGTTCATGGACATATCTTCCGCCAAAAGTATTCTCTTGCCGGTCAAATCAACCGCTTCTGATTTGTCTTCCGTCGGAGCGTCGTTTTTTCGCTCCGACTCGCCGAGAGTTACCGTCACGGTAAAGATCGTGCCCTCGCCCTTTTTGCTCTCGACCTCGATATGTCCGTTCATCAACTCAACAAGGCTCTTGGTGATCGGCATACCGAGTCCGGTGCTGCCGTAGCTCGCCCCTGATGAAGCGTTTTCTTGGCTAAACGCGTCAAAAATATGCGGAACAAACTCTTCGCTCATACCGATACCGTTGTCCTTGAACGTCAGCCTGAGCATCGCTTTGCCTTCATAACGACGTCCTTCCTCGATAAGGAAGGTAATCTTTCCGCCCTTGGGCGTGAATTTGACAGAGTTGCCGAGGATGTTGATCATTATCTGCTTTAGCTTTGTGTCGTCACCGACATAGTAATCATCAATATTGCCGATTTTTTTACACTCATATTCAACGCCCTTGTCGCTGCACTGTCCGCCGATGATCGTGTTGACCTGTTCGATGTTCTTCTTGAATGAGAACTCCTCGTTATTTATCGTCATACGACCCGATTCTATTCGGGACATATCGAGTATCTCGTTGATTATCTCGAGCAGATGCTGAGCGGACGACGCGGTTTTTTCAAGGTTCTCTCTGAGGTTGTCGGAGATATCGGGTTCGCTGAGCGCGATGTTGTTCAGACCGATGATCGCGTTCATCGGTGTGCGGATCTCGTGGCTCATATTTGAAAGAAAAACGGTTTTTGCTTTGTTTGCCTGTTCCGCCTCGGCAAGCGCCTCATTGAGTGCCTGTCTTTGCTCAAGCTCAACGCGGGTCTCCTGGTCAACGTCAATAAAGCACGCGCCAACGTTATGTATCTCGCCGTCGTTCCCTTGCTCGTTTACCGGCGCTAACTTGCACACCTCATAAGATTCAACGCCGTTGATGTTGATCATATATCTGTAAGAAATAACCGGGTTTTCTTTAAGCTTTTCGCGGATGTTTTCCGGTCGGATAATCTGCAAAAACTCCTCGCGGTACGGTTCAAGAACATAATTGTTGCAGTAATCTGTAAGCGCCTCAAGGTAATCAAACGTATCGCCCGTATTAAAAAAGCTCAGATCGGAACGGGATTGGTAACACTCACCCTTTTTTGTATCAAGCTCGAAATAGTAAAGTCCGCGGTAATCCGACGCCAAGGCGTTTATCATGTTCATAACCTCGGAGTGGATATTGATCTTGTACTTCCTTAGACCTTCCCTTACTCCATGGATGCTTCGGGCTATCTCGCTCACATTGCCAACCTTGCCTTGGTCGGACCGGCTCGGTACAAAATCGGAGTTCATCTCGCTGTTCAGCTCGTCAATATCCGCCGCAACATCGGCAAGGTCCTCTTGGATAGCCTTCATCTGCTTGCGCGTTCTTGATGTGAATATTATAATCAAAGCCACGCTGATAATAATAACGACAATGCAGTTTATCGCGATGGCATACGACTGCTTTGCTATTTGCGCGTCAAACCAATCGGCGTCAAAGTCAACGGCAACGATTCCGGCTACCTCTCCCTTAGAGTCAAATACAGGGGTATAGGCGCTGTAAAAGTTGCCCCATGCGTCGGAGTACGGCTCGTTGTCGACCGCCGGGGTTCCCTTTGCCGCCTTGGCGAGCGCGTCGGTGTATACGATTGGAGATCCGAATTCTCCGGGGTCTTCAATAGTAGGGTCGACCGAAAAAACAAAGTGCGTGTCGTCAACGGGTTTTATACAGTAAATATATTTTAGGTCGATGTTTTCCTGAAAAACCGCCAGTGTATCGTTGATCTTTTGATATTTTACAGTTCCCTTATCCTCTTTTTTCAGCGATTTTAAATCGTCTCCGTTTATCATATCCGCCGCGGTGTTAGAGATATCGAGCATACGGTTGTGGATCAAAGTTTTCAAAGAATCCCTTGATTCGTTTATCAAAACGATACCGAGAATAATATTCGCGGCAAAAAACAGCACAGCTATAATAACCGCGTGCTTTGCAGCAAAACCGGATTTTCTTTTTTTCATTATCTCTCCCCCTTGCGCTGACAGATAATTACCAAAAAATCATAAAAGGCTATATATATTTATCATAGCAAAAAACATTTAATTTGTCTATACTATTTTGGTGTTTTATAAATTGATTTCAAAATTTGTCAACAAAAAACAGCCAAGCGCTTTTTGCGCTTGGCTGAATTGATTTATGGTTATCAGGTGTATACGTAATAGTCGGGCGACCAGTCACTGGATGTTCCGTTCTCTCCTACTGCATAAACCGAGAAGTAATATGTTGAATTAGCCGTCGGATTTGTGAAGTCGATTTGGGTGCCGGAAACATTTTGATATTGCCATGATCCGCCTGATTTTTTGTATGCTACTCTGTAGTAAGCCGCACCTTGAACAGAAGACCATGTGGCGCGAAGTCTGCTGCTGGAGTATTTATAAAACGCGGTAACGGTAGGTGTGTCAACCGGAGGCTTGAGCGTCATAACATTACTCCACGGACCGTATGTGCTGCCGTTAAAAGCTCTTACCTGATATGTGTAGGTCTTGCCCTTGGTAAAGTTATAGTCATAGTAGAAGGTCGAGGAAGTTGTTATATAAGTGTAGTTCGACTGCTGGGTCGTCTTTTTGGCGATCTGGAAGCTCTTTGCTCCGTTTACCGAGTTCCAGCTGAGGTAGTTCCTCGAGCTGTTGGTGTTTCCGCTGAGCTTGGGCGCCGCCATCGTTTGACCGATGGTGATCGACTTAGCCGCCGAGTACGGGCTTGAATTCTTGCCGTTGAGCGCGCAGACCTGAACAACATATGTCGCACCCTTTGTGGGATTTTGTACGTTGAAGTAACGCGAATTTGTTGTGCGGTAGTTCCAGCTGGAATCGTATGTGCGCTTAAACGCTACCTTAAAGCTCTTTGCGCCCTTGATCGCATTCCAGTTGATATTCAAACGGCTGCTGTTTGAATTCATATTTGTGATCGTGGGCTTAAACAATGCTGTTACCGACTTTGAATTGCTCCACTGAGCATAAGCCGCGCTCTTGCCGTTTGAATAGAACGGTCTGATCTGATAGGTATAGCGAGTGCCTGCCGCTACGCTTGCGTCGGTAAAGCTTGTTGAAGATACATACTTGTATGAATAGTTTTTGGTTCCCGCTTTTGCCTTTGCGACCGCGTAGCCGTTAGCGCCTCTTGCGTAGCTCCAATTAAGTGTTATGGTTCCGTTTGAATTATACACGGCGCTGTTAAGCGTTGTTCCGCGAACGTGCGTAAGAGACTTTGCCTTAGTAATACCGCCTGAAATGTTGTTGCCTCCGAGAGCGCGAACCTGGATGTAATAAAGCGTGCCGGGAGTCATATCGGTAAGATTAAAGTAGTTTTTGGTCGTATCATAATGATTCCAATAGGTATCGTATTCACTTGCGTAAAATACTCTGTACTTGGCAGCGTATGCTGTTTTGTTCCAGTTGATATTAAAGCCTGTGCCGTAGTTTTGGAGTCTGAGATTTCCGGGAGTACCGGGTTTTCCTTTAATCGTGATATAACCTATGGAATGGATCGTTTTTGTATAAAGTCCGTTAGTTGATTTTATAGAGATGGTTATTTTGGTTGATCCGGGTTTTTTCGCGGTAACGCGAACCTCGCCTCCTCCGATATGGGTTACCGAGGCAACCGACGGATTGCTTGTAGTAACCTTTATCGAGAGAATGTAACTGTAATATGACGAGCCCTTAAAATAGTCAGTCTGCCCGACATACATCGTATAATTGCCTCCTGCGCCCAGCTCTTTGCAACCATCGTCTTCGCCAACCTCAGCCGCCGACGCTGTTGTTGTCGAAAAACCAACGATCGTAACGCTCAACGTCAATATCAACGCAAGCATTACAGCTAAAATTTTTCTGCTTTTTTTCATAAATAAACCTCCTTGAAAAATAATATAAAAAATTAGTTATATTAATTATATTATGTTTTTTGTATTTAGTCAATACACAAAACTAAAAACAGGTAACATTTTTCTGGTTTTTTGTGTATTTTATAAAAATTATGCAAAAAACAAGCCTGCTCGTTGCGAAGCAGGCTTAACGGTTTGTTTATTGGTTGGTATAGTGATTATTATGTTATTTGATTTATCAGTCAAGGAATGCCGCGCCGATGATTCCGGCGTCGTTGCCGAGGGTGCAGGTGCAGATAAGCGTTTGCTTGTCGTTGTGTTTGGTGTAGCGCTCTTCCTCGATTATCTTTCTGAGCGGGCGGAGGAGGTTTTCGCCCTGATTAGAGATTCCGCCGCCGATGCAGAGAACATCGGGCTGGAAGATATTGATGATATTTACAAGACCCGTAGCAAGGTAGCCGAAGTACTCGTCGAGCACCTCCTGCGCGTCGGGATCGCCTGCCGCCGCCGCGTCAAATGCGGTCTTGCCGTTGACCTTGTTGATGTCGCCGTCGGCAACCTTGAGCATATAGCTGAAGTCGAGCTTTTCGGAAAGGATCTTCTGCTTTGTCAGGTTGATAAGACCCGTTGCGGAGGCGTACGCTTCCCAGCAGCCCTTTCTTCCGCAGCCGCATTCCTTGCCGTCCTTGACGATGACCATATGGCCGAGCTCCGCTCCCGCGAAGTTTGAGCCGCTGTAGATTTTGCCGTTGATGATTATTCCGCCGCCTACGCCGGTTCCGAGGGTGATCGCAACGGCGTTTTTCGCGCCCTTTGCGCTGCCAGCGAGGTACTCGCCGAGAGCCGCCGCGTTGGCGTCGTTCTCGATGATCACCTTTGTGTCGAGCCTTTCCTTCATCATCTTTACGACTTCCCAATTGTGGAAGAACAGGTTTGCCGAATACTCGATCACGCCTGTTTTGGGGTTAACTGCGCCCGGTACGCCGATGCCGATGCTCTCGACGTCTTCCATTTTGATACCGGCTTTTTCTACCGCTTTTTTGGCGACCTCCGCCATACTGTCGCAGATCTCGCTCTCGGGACGGGGAACGTTTGTCTTGCAGCTTGCTCTCGCAACGATCTTGTATTCCTCGTTCACCACGCCCGCGACGATGTTTGTGCCGCCGAGGTCAATACCTAATCTATACATAACAACTCTCCTTTTATGGTATTTATATTATTTATAATCATAATAACATAAATATTTTGTTAAATCAATAAAAATATGTATATTTATATACCTTTTTGACAGAAAAAGAGACGCGCCGATCGGCACGCCTCTGTAAATCAAAAATTATGAAAAGTTGTACGAATAGTTCGGGGCTTCCTTTGTGATCTGGATGTCGTGCGGATGGCTTTCTCTGAGTCCTGCACCCGAGATGTTGACAAAGTGTGCCTTCTCGTGAAGCTCGGCGATAGTCGCACATCCGGTGTAGCCCATACCTGCCTTGAGGCCGCCCATAAGCTGGTAAACGGTGTCGGAGAGGAGTCCCTTGTAAGGCACTCTTCCCTCTACGCCCTCCGGAACGAACTTGCGGTTGCTCGCCTGGAAGTAACGGTCCGCACTGCCCTTGCCCATTGCGCCGAGGCTGCCCATTCCGCGGTAGACCTTGAACTGTCTGCCCTGATAGATCTCGTTCTCTCCGGGGCTTTCCTCACAGCCTGCTACAAGCGAGCCGACCATTACTACGCTGCCGCCCGCGGCGAGAGCCTTTACGATATCTCCGCTGTATTTGATACCGCCGTCGGCGATTACGGGTACTCCGGACTTTGCCGCCTCGCAAGCCGCGTCATAGATAGCGGTGATCTGCGGCACGCCGATACCGGCTACGATCCTTGTTGTGCAGATAGAGCCGGGGCCGATACCGACCTTTACAGCGTCCGCGCCCGCGGCGATAAGCGATTTTGCCGCCTCGGCTGTCGCGATATTACCGGCAACAAGCGGGAGGTTGGGGTACGCGCTTTTTACCTTGGCTACGGAATTGACTACGTTCGAGTTGTGTCCGTGAGCGGAATCGAGAACGACAACGTCTACGCCGGCTTCGATAAGAGCCGCCACTCTGTCGAGCACGTCGGCAGTCGCGCCGATAGCCGCGCCGCAGATGAGTCTGCCCTTGTCGTCACGGGTCGAATTGGGATACTGAACGCTTTTTTCTATATCCTTTATAGTGATTAGTCCCTTGAGAGCTCCGTTTTCGTCCACGATCGGGAGCTTTTCTATTTTATGCTCGCGCAAAATCGACTGAGCCTGCAAAAGAGTCGTTCCCACAGGAGCGGTAACAAGGCTGCCCCTTGTCATTACCTTTGAGATCGGCTGCGAAAAATCCTCGGCGGTCATAAAGCGCATATCACGGTTTGTGATGATGCCGACCAGCTTGCCGTCGGTGCAGATGGGAACGCCCGAGATTTTGTACTTGCCCATAAGCGCGTCAGCGTCTCTTACGGTGTTTTCGGGTGAGAGGAAAAACGGATTTACAATTACTCCGTTTTCGCTTCTCTTAACGCGGTCGACCATATCGGACTGCCTTTCGATAGGCATATTCTTATGGATGATACCGACGCCGCCTTCACGGGCGATCGCGATCGCCATCTCGGTCTCGGTTACGGTATCCATAGCCGCGGTCATAAGTGGAGTGTTAAGCTTGATTGTTTTTGTCAGGTTTGTAGAAACATCAACGTTCTTCGGCTCAACGTTTGACTCGCCCGGAATAAGCAGAACGTCGTCAAAGGTCAGGCCTTGTTTGCCGAATTTGTTGTCAAAGTTTGTGTCCAACATACTTTCTTCCTCCATCCATTACATATATTTAAATTTTATTATACCAAAAAACGACCTGCTTGGCAACACTATTTTTGCTTTATTTGAGTTTTTTTTGGCTTTTTGCGTCACCGCAAAATTCGACGGCGTTTTTCGTATTGACTTTTTTGACGGATAATTATAGAATTAGATAGGAAATTATTTACGAAAGGCTTTGTTTATATGAAAATATTTATCAAAATCCTGTGCGTTGTGCTGGCGTTATCTTCAATTGCGGTTTTTGCGGGCTGCGGAGAGGATAACAGCAAATCATCGAGCGACTCATCCGTTGAACAAAATGACAAAGACTCCTCGTCTGATGATAAGTCCGGCAACAGTGGCGCCGACCAGGCTGATTTGAGCAAGCTGCACGCAATCAATTACGAAGGTGACGACTTTGCCGGAGCATGGCAGATCGTTGACGGCGAGGGCTCGCAATTCAAGAGCTTTGTATATGTATTTGACGGAAACAAAAAAGCGTACCTTATTGTCGGCACCAACGGTTATGTTGAAAATTACAGTGTGGAAAACAAGGACGACGGAAGCGGAAACATTGTGTCCACTATTACGGCGCAGATGATGTTCGGCATCAACGGCACATATACATATGAGTTTTCCGATGACAAAAACGAGCTGACCTTGACCAATATCAAAACCAAAAAAACAACCAAGCTCAAAAAACTCGCTACCTTCTCTTATGTTCCCATTCCCGATCCCGACCCCGTTATTGACGAAGACCTGCTCGGCGCTTGGAAGGACAAAAACGGAGAATATTACTACTTTGATAAGAGCGGAATTATGTATGAAAACTACGGCGTGTCGTTTTATTTTGCTAAATACTCCGCAAAGGACGGTCAAATCACCTACACTTATACCTCCAACAAAGAAGAAACCAAAACATTTAAATATTCGGTAGACGGAGATACTCTTACGTTAGACGGCGCCCCGTATGAAAGGATCCCCGTAAGCGAGCTTAAATAATATGTCAGTAAAAGTCCAAACGGTCAACACCGACAAAGTCGCCTCGGCGTACAGGGCGATGAACAGCGACTACACGGTTTATGTTTTTGACCGCAGGCTCGACTGCGGCGAAGTTTACACCGTAGAGGATATGGCTGACGATACCATTGAGGCGTTCGACATACTCGGGATAAAACACGCGTATGTTTTCGGCGTGTCGCAGGGCGGAATGATTGCTCAGTATATCGCGCTGAAGCGACCCGACATTGTAAAAAAGCTCGCGCTCGGCTCGACCGCCGCGAGGATCACCGAGCAGAACAGCGGCGCGGTCAAAAACTGGGCAAGGCTTGCCGAGGAGAAAAAAACCGATGCGCTGATCGACAGCTTTTTAAATGCTGTTTATTCAAATGAGTTTTCCGAGCAGTTTGGAAAGTTTATTAAAGAGCTGCTCATAAATACAAGCGACCTTGAGCTTGAGCGGTTCGCGGTTTACGCCAAAGCCTGCGACGGCTTTGATCTGCTCGATGAGCTCGATAAAATCACCTGCCCGATTTTTGTTATCGGCGCCGAAAACGACAATGTACTCGGAGCGCAAGCCTCCGTTGAGCTCGCCGAAAAAGCGAACGCAAGGCTGTATATGTACGAAAACTACGGCCACGCGGTCTATGACGAGGCTCCCGATTATCTGGATAGGATAATAAAATTTTTTGCCGAATAGTTTTATGATGATTTTCACGCTGTTATCCCAAAAAGATGACAGCGTGATTTTTTTATTTTTTTCCGATTATTTTTATTGTATTTATAATAAAGAAAACCCCTGTCATTCCGAGGGCGCGGTTAAGTCAAGACCGACCTCTACGAATAGAATTTAAATCCTCCACTGACACGCGAAGCGTTTTAGGGGAGGTGCCGCCCTAAGGCGGCGGAGGGGTCGTCCTTGATGTTTTTGACCCGTTATTTATAACAAATCAACTGCTTTCGGAAGCGAAAACCCCTCAGTCGCAGTGTACGGCTTAAGCCGTACGCGACAGCTCCCCTAAAGTGCTTTCGCACGTCAGGGGAGCCTTTAAATGTTAAGGAAAACTCGGCAACTATATTTTTCTTCCTTATTTCTTATTCACTCTTCCCTATTCATTTAAAAGCAAAACTGCCGGCGTTTCCGTCAGCAGTTTGCGTTTAATATCTTTTAGCTTTTACTCGGTTTGTAGTCTTTTAGTCTCCACTCTTTTCTCAGCTCATCGGTGATTGGGAAAACCCTGAACAGCATAATTCCGTTTTTGCTGTCGCTTTTGTTCTCCTTGGTGCTGAGTGTGAACACAAAGCCCTCGTACCACAGAGAGTCTTCCGGTCCCGTTGCTATCTGATAAAAAATATCCTGGAGAGTGTCGATTTTATCGCTGCCGAAGCAGCAGGCGGCGTCAGCCATAAGAGCCGCCTTGCGAAGGATCTCGTCGCTGTTGTTCTCGCCGCTTTCCTCCGACATAAAATGACTCATAGTTGTTCCTACGCCGACATTCATCAGCTTGCCGCTTTCGGTCTCTACCGTGGCGGTTATGTTGACGTTGTAATCGTCGTAGTAATAATATTGAATTTTTACCCCTTTGTTGTCGGTCTCGGGGTCGCCCATCTCCCGCCAGTTGCCTTCTATTATCAGGTCGGTATCTTGAACCAGCCTTTTTGCCGCGTTATAACGCACGGTAAACTCGTGGAGCGTAAGCGTAAACCGTCTGCCGTTGACGTTTTCGCTCATTTCGATAGCGTCGGAAACAGGCGCTTCCTCGCCGTCTTCCTCGGTGGAAATACTCTTTGGCTGTTCAATGTCGAGCTTTACGCCGTCCTTTGAACAAGCGGCAAGGCTGAGCGCAAACACAGCCGACAACAGTACTGCCGTAATTCCTTTTAATTTTTTCATACACTTTCCTTTAATTGAGCTAAATTTGCTTCGCAAGCTATTTTAGTCTTTTAGCTTTTCGGTTTACCGAAAAATTTAGCTATTGAGCATAGCGAAATAATTTAGCTGTTTCCAACGGAAACAATTTAGCTGCCGCAACGCGGCAATTTAGCTATCCTCTTCTGCCGGTTCTTCTGATGTTTCTTCTGCGTTTTCATTTTCCGACTCTTCTTCATCAACCACCTGCGGCGCTCTTGCCAGGGTGACGACCTTGTCGCCCTCGCCTGTCTTCATCAGGGTAACGCCCTTTGACGGACGCGAGCAGACCCTGATCGACTCCGCGGCGATACGGATGATTATGCCGTCCTGCGAGATCATAATGATATCGTCGTCGAGGTCGACTACCTTGATTGCGGCTACATCGCCGTACTTATCGACATGATAGTTTGTGAGTCCCTTGCCGCCTCTTGTCTGGATACGGTAGTCCTCGGGGTTAGACAGTCTGCCGTAACCCGTCTCGCTGACGGTAAGCACAAGGCCGCCCTCGCGGACAACACTCATTCCTACTACCTCGTCGCCCTCTTTAAGGCTGATCGCCTTAACGCCTCGGGCGAGTCTGCCCATGGGACGGACGTCGGTTTCTTTGAATCTTATCGCGACGCCCTTTCTGGTGGCTACGATAACATTGGCGCTGCCGTCTGTCATTCTTACCCAAGCGAGCTCATCGCCTTCATTGAGCTCGAGCGCGATAAGTCCGCCCTTGCGCGCAGTGTTGTACGCGTTGAGCGATATTCTCTTAACAATACCGTGACGGGTAACCATAATAAGGTACTTGTTCTCGTCAAACTCGGGCACCCTGATCATCGAGGTCACTTTTTCATCGTTTGAGATAGGCAGAAGATTTGCGATATTAAGACCCTTTGACTGTCTGCTGCCCTCGGGCACCTCGTAGCATTTGAGCCTGTATACCCTGCCCTTATCGGTAAAGAACAGCACATAGTCGTGGGAATTGATGATGAACATCTCGGTAGCGACGTCTTCTTCACGGCGTGACATACCCGATACTCCCCTGCCGCCTCTGCGCTGGGTCTTGTATGTATCTACCGCGAGACGCTTTACGTAACCAAACTGGGTGAGTGTGAGCACACACTCCTCCTGAGGAATAAGATCCTCAATATCAACCTCGCCGCTGATTGCGCAGATCTCTGTGCGGCGCGGGTCGGCGTATTTATTTCTGATAGCGATAAGTTCTTCCTTGACGATCTCGAGCTTTCTTGTGTCGCTCGCCAAAATCTCGAGGAAGTTCTTGATTTTTTCCTGCAGAGCCGCGATCTCGTCCTCGATCTTGTGACGCTCCATATTTGTGAGCTGTCCGAGACGCATCTGAACGATAGCCTGAGCCTGTACCTCGTCAAGTCCGAATCGCTCCATCAACGCTGTGCGCGCCGAGGGAAGATCCTTGCTCTTTCTGATTATCGCGATGACTTCGTCGATAAAATCTATCGCGATCTTCAAGCCCTCTAAAATATGCTCTCTGTCCTGAGCCTTTTTTAAGTCGTACTCTGTGCGGCGGCGGATAACATCCTCCTGAAATTCAACATAGCACTTGAGCATATCCTTTAGCGTGAGTATCTTGGGCTGGCCGTCAACGATAGCAAGCATGATCGCGCCGAAGGTGACCTGGAGCTGAGTATAAGAAAACAGCTGATTGAGCACGATCTGCGGTGACGCGTCGCGCTTTACATCTATCTCAACGTGCATACCCTTGCGGTCGGAGTGATCCTCAATATTTGAGATACCCTCTATCCTTTTGTCCTTTACAAGGTTCGCGATATTTTCTATCAATCTCGCCTTGTTGACCTTATAGGGAAGCTCGGTGACGATTATTTTGAATCTGCCGTTCTTCGCCTCGACTATCTCTGTCTTGGCGCGGACGGTGATTTTGCCCTTACCTGTGGCGTAAGCCGCGCGGATACCGCTTCTGCCCATAATTATTCCGCCGGTCGGGAAATCCGGACCGGGAATACATTCCATCAGCTCGGGAAGCTCGATATCGGGGTTATCTATGTACGCGCAGGCGGCGTCGATAGTCTCGCCGAGGTTGTGCGGCGGGATCTCGGTAGCCATACCAACGGCGATACCGCTCGAACCGTTTACAAGCAGGTTTGGAAAACGACTCGGAAGCACTACCGGCTCCTCGAGCCTGTCATCGTAGTTCGGAACGAAATCGACCGTGTTCTTGTCTATATCGGTGAGCATTTCCATAGAGATCTTGCTCATCTTCGCCTCGGTATATCTGTAAGCCGCCGGCGGGTCGCCGTCGACCGAACCGAAGTTTCCGTGGCCGTCAACCAGCATATATCTCATTGAGAAGTCCTGAGCCAGACGAACCATAGCGTCATAAACAGACGCGTCGCCGTGGGGGTGGTATGCACCGAGCACGGAACCGACTGTATCGGCGCACTTATGGTAGGGCTTTGAGGGCTCGAGTCCTCTCTCGTACATTGTATAAAGGATCCTTCTGTGAACAGGCTTTAAGCCGTCGCGCACATCGGGCAGCGCTCTTGCCACGATTACGCTCATTGAGTAATCGAGGAAGCTCTGCCTCATTTCGTTTTGCAGGTCAACGTCAATTATTCTTTTATCATTCACTTGCTGCTCGTTGTCCATCTTATTACCTCATTTTAAAACGTTTCCAAAGTTGTTGTTTTATTTATCTCTGATTCTCGACAGAAAAATTTATTGAACTTTATGATTTTAAATTTCTTTAATGTTTCCATTGAGTTTGGCGTAAAGCTCGGGCATACGTTTTTTTACGCTGCACGGCTTAAATGTTTTTGCGTCGATAAATCCGTGCTCTGTCGTGCCGTAGCAAAGCTCTACCTCTCTGCCGTCGCTTTCTTTCTTTTTTACCGAATACAAGAATTCTATCCTCGCCGCGGTGATATGGATACACCACGTGCGGACGATAAGCTCATCCTCATAGCGTGCAGGAAGATTGAAGTGGCAGTTGAGGTTGACGACCGGAAGCATAAGTCCCGCTTTTTCCATATCTGAATATGTCGACCCGAACATCTTGATAAAATCTGTTCTTCCTACCTCGAACCATACCGGATAATTTGAATGGTGAGCTATTCCCATTTTATCTGTTTCGGCATATCTTACCGTAATATAACTTCTTGAATGCATAATTTCCTCCGTAAATATCAAACATCGAGGTTTTGCACATACTTTGCGTTTTTCTCAATAAACTCACGTCTCGGCTCGACCTTGTCGCCCATCAGGATAGTAAAGGTCTCGTCAGCCTCCTCGGCGTCGCTGAGCTCGACCCTGAGCATAAGCCTTGAATCGGGATTCATAGTGGTCTCCCAAAGCTGCTCCGAGTCCATCTCACCGAGACCCTTATAGCGCTGTATCTCGGTTTTGCCCTCGATAGTCGCCAAGATCTGGTCGCGCTCAATATCGGAGTAAGCGTATTTATGCTCCTTGCCCTTTGTTATCCTGTAGAGCGGAGGCTGAGCTATATAAACGTGACCCGCCTCGATAAGCGGCTTCATATATCTAAAGAAGAAGGTCAAAAGGAGTGTGCGGATGTGCGAGCCGTCGACGTCGGCATCCGCCATAATGATGACCTTGTCATACCTGAGTTTTTCAATATCAAATTCGTCGCCGATTCCCGTGCCGAGCGCGGTGATGACCGGCATCAGCTTATCATTGCCGTAAACGCGGTCGATCCTCGCCTTTTCAACATTGAGCATCTTGCCCCAGAGCGGCAGGATAGCCTGGATCCTTCTGTCACGGCCGCCCTTTGCGGAACCGCCCGCCGAGTCACCCTCGACGATGAATATCTCTGTCTCGCTGCTGTCGCGCGACTGGCAGTCGGCAAGCTTACCGGGAAGCTGTGCGGATTCGAGCGCCGACTTTCTTCTAACGCTCTCTCTCGCCTTTCTCGCAGCCTCTCTCGCCCTTGCTGACGCGAGCGCCTTTTCAAATATCGCCTTTGATACGGCGGGATTTTCTTCAAGGTATGTCATCAGCTTATCGCGCACAAGCTTGTCGACCATCGTTCTTACCTCGGTGTTGCCGAGCTTTGCTTTGGTCTGACCTTCAAACTGCGCTTCTTTAAGCTTAACGCTGATTATCGCCGTGATACCCTCGCGGACATCCTCGCCGCTCAGGTTTTTATCGTTTTCTTTGAGCTTACCGAATTTGCGCGCGTAGTCGTTCATAACATAGGTTAATGCGCGCTTAAAGCCTTCCTCGTGTGTACCGCCGTCCGTGGTGTGGATATTATTGGCGAACGTGAGCAGATTTTCGTTATAGCTCTCGTTATACTGCATAGCGATCTCGACCGCTACAGTGTCCTCATCATTTTTAGAATTAAAATAAATAACATCGGGGTGTATAACCTGAAGCGAGCGTTTTTTGTGGATATACTGAACAAAGCTCTTTATACCGCCCTCATAGTGGAAATTATTTTTTATTATGTTTTCGGGGTCGCGCTCATCTCTTAATTCAATGTGAACGCCTGCGTTAAGAAACGCCTGTTCTCTTAATCTTCTCTCGAGGATAGAATAATCATAAACGGTATCCTGATAAAATATCTCCGCCGAATCCGCCTTGGAAATGTCGGGACTGTATATGGCACTTCCTAAAAACTCCCTGTAAGTCTTATTGTAATGCTTGAATTCATCTTCATCGGCTTTATATATGATATTGCCCTCTTTGTTCATTACATAACAGTTTCCTGCCATTCGGACAGAGCGTTTACTACCGATGCGCCTACGCCGTGCAGACCGCCCGATACCTTATATCCTCCGCCACCGAACTTACCGCCCGCGTGGAGTACCGTAAATACTACCGTTACGGCGGGGATTCCCGTTTTGCTGTTAACTCCTACCGGGATTCCGCGGCCGTTATCCGAAACTCTGATAATATCTCCGGGCTCGATCACTACGTCGATTTTTGAGCAATAGCCCGCAAGCGCCTCGTCAATAGAGTTATCTACTATTTCATAAACAAGATGATGGAGTCCGCGGGGTCCCGTTGATCCTATATACATACCCGGGCGTTTTCTTACTGCCTCGAGTCCTTCAAGAACCTGGATCTCATCCGCGCCGTATTCCTGTTCAACTTTTGTTATCTCAATATTCTCTTCAACTTTTTCGATATTCTTATCTGCTTCCATATTATCCTCCAATCACTTCTTCTTCACAAACATAATATAGTAAGGTATCAGCAGTATTCCTGCCGCTACTAAAAATACATTAATAATAAAGAGCACCAACGGTTTAATTCCTACAACTCCTATTAAAAACAGACCGAGAGCCGCATATATGATCAACAGCTCTATTATCATTATGATCAGCTTTTTTTTGGAGATTTTAAAATTCTTTTTGCAGTGATAGCATTTTTCACTTTTCTTAAAC
The DNA here is from genome assembly GCA_902776495.1 of uncultured Ruminococcus sp. Classification (GTDB taxonomy): domain Bacteria; phylum Bacillota; class Clostridia; order Oscillospirales; family Acutalibacteraceae; genus Ruminococcoides. Next base: position 18,663 of record CACYQK010000041.1, read on the forward strand.
ATTATCTTCTTTACGTCCGAATATCTGTACACCGTGTTGCAGTGAGGACATACGGGTAAAGACGGTAAAAAGAGTTTTGCCATAATCAAAACCTTCTGTTTGCCGAGAATCTGTTTGGCTCAGTTTTTTCAGTTTTTATATTCTCCGAATAATCGTCTTGAACGGGCGCCTGTTGAGCTTCTTCCGGAACATCTATATAGTGACGGCTTCTGTTTATTCTTGTACCTTCCGAATGTATTTTTTTCAGAGGTGAATCATCGGCAGCCGAGTGATTTTCTCTTACCTCTCCCATAACCTCTACATACGGCTGTTTTGGAAGATCCGGCTCATTGTTATTTATATTATTATTTTCGAGCTCCTTTGAATCGGAAACCAAATCAGAATTAGTTGTCTTAACCGTCGTTGCTGATCTTTCGGCTTTTATTTTATTAAATACATCGTTATTGATCTGGAACTGATTTGATCCCTCAACATATCCTACTTCTTCATCAAGCTCGGAAATTGAAAGATTATCGGAATAAGCTATTCCCGCGCGCCTTGCCTCCATTGATTTCTGATATTTTCTTAATGGCTCAAATCTTACAAAATTAGGAGACATAAGTCCGAATATAATCAGCGGAAATGCGACCGCAACAATACCTAAGGGATTACTTACTAAATCAAAATATATCCATGCAGTCATAATTAACGCCGCTATTACCGCGCAAATAACAAATATAAGGATAACCATTTTATTTATTATAACTCTGCTTTCCTTTCCGCAGCGCGGACAAACATATTCCGCTTTTCTTCTGTACGAAAATTTTTCACCGTATGAAATTCTTTTTCCGCAGTACGGACATCTGTTTTTTCTGTTCATAGTTCACTCCAAATTTTTAATATACCTTCAAATTTTAATATTTTATAAACTGAGCTTTCTTCTTGAAAGTGTCTTGGTTGAAAGCTGAGAAATATATACGCTTGTTTTACCTTTGTCGCTGCAAATCACAAACGTCCTCGGAAGCTCATAGGAAACATTTATGACCTCTCCGCTTTTTTGAGCCGACGCTAAAAAATCGCGCGTTTTTTTTGACACGGTGCAGGCATCAATATCAAACATAGCCACAATTTTTTTGCTGTCTATTACAACATCGTTTCCCAAATGTAAGTACATTTTAGTTTTCTTCCTCTGTTACAATGCCTTTTTGTACAAAAAATACTTTTCCTTTTTTGAGCTGCTCTTTATTTGATTTTTCGCAGCAGGTTATGAACACCTGACAGCCTTCAAGCTCATTTAATAAATAATCCTGTCTGCTGTTATCAAGCTCGGAAAGAACATCATCGAGAAGAATTACCGGGTCCTCCCCCATCTTCTCCCTGAGCACCGCTGCCTCTGCGAGCTTTAATGACAACACCGCGCTGCGCTGCTGCCCCTGAGAAGCGTATGATCTCGCGTTTTTTCCGTTTATTATTACCTCTACATCATCCCTGTGGGGACCCGCGAGAGTCACGCCGTAAGCGATCTCGTTCGAGCGGTTGGCGCGGCACTTTGAATAAAACTTTTTTTCTATCTCTTCAACACTGTCGCTATATTCCGCGGAGACTGTCGAGATATATTTTAATTCAAGCTTTTCTTTATCCTTTGAAATACCGCTGTGATAAACCGCGGCTTTTTTTGATATCATATCTATAAATTCGAGCCTCTGCTTTATCAGCTGAGAACCGAGCGCGATTATCTGAGAATCCCAGATATCGAGAGTTTCTTCAAGGCTCGGATTTTTTAAAACATCTTTAAGCAGAGCATTGCGCTGTGCTATAAGTCGATTATATTTTGAAAGTATAACGGCGTTTTTAAGTTTTTCGCGGCAGATCGCGCTGTCAATAAAATTCCTCCTCTCCCCCGGCCCTCTTTTTATAAGGCTGAGATTTTCGGGAGAAAACACCACCGCGCAAAACTTTTCTATCAGCGCCGACGATGACTTTTTATCAACACCGTTCAGCGTCACAGTCTTTTTTGTGCCGGAAAATCCGAGGGCTGCGTTTTGCTCTCTGCCCTGACCGAAAAAACTGCATTCGAGTCTTGAAAAATCCTTATCCCACTTTATCATCTCTTTGACGCTCGGAGTCCTGAACGAATGACCTCCGCAAAACAACCACAGCGCTTCGATTATATTTGTCTTACCCTGGGCGTTGTCGCCGTATATAATATTAACGCCGTCACAGGGAAAAATCTCGGAATCTTCAAGATTTCTGAAATTTTGAAATTTTAAGCTTTTTACCTTCATTTATTCAACAGTTATCAAAACTCCGTTATATTCGGCTATATCTCCGGGTCTGAGTTTTTTTCCTCTCATCGTGCAGACTTCGCCGTTTACCTTTACCTCGCCGTTTTGAATAATAACCTTTGCCATACCTCCGGTATACGCCTCTCCGCTGATTTTTAACAGATCCTGGAGTTTTATATACTCGGTGTCAATTTTGATTTTCTCAGTTTTCATTAGCGAGCCTCATCGGAACGACAATACTCAAAAAGCTGTCGCCCGAAACGGGTTTTATTATTATAGGAGAAACCGGACCGTTAAGAACCAGCTTGACCTCGTCTGTATCTGTATTTTTCAGCGCGTCGAGCATATATTTGTTATTAAATCCTATTTCAAGGCTCTCGCCCGCTATATCAATATCAATGACATCCTTTGCACTTCCGACAGCGGATGCGCAGGAAAGCCTTATCTCATTATCAAGAAACTTACATCTAACCGGGCTCTGCATCCTCTCATTATTGAGAAGCGACATTCTCTCAACCGACTCAATAAGCTTGCGGGTCGATATAACAAGGACGGTCTTTTCTTCCTTTGAAACGGTTGCCTTATAATCAATAAACGAACCCTCGATAAGTCTCGAAATAACTCTGTAGCTCTTTACCTTGAATGTGATGTGCCTTTGTCCGATTATAATATCGACCGGCTCGTCGTCCTCAGTCAATAATTTTAAAATCTCGAGCTGTGTCTTGCCGGGAACAACAAATGAATTTTCGCTTTGACTGTCAACGCTCTCTTTTCTGATAGCCATTCTGTAGCCGTCGATCGCAACTATAGTTAAAGTTGAATTTGAAATCTCAAAAAGCGATCCCGTATAGATAGGCTTAGCCATATTGTCGCTTACCGCGTAAACGGTCTGGCGGATCATATCTCTGAGCACCTTTGAGTTGAGGGTGATCGAATCGGTCTGCTCAAAGCTCGGAAGATCGGGATATTCTACGGATGACATACCCATAATTTTATAATCAGCCTGTCCGCAGGTAATGTATGTAACCATCCTGTCGTCTGTTTCAATGGTGACAACTTCTTCGGGAAGTCTTCTTACTATATCAAGAAACAGCTTGGCGCCGATGACTATCTCTCCCTCTTTAATGATAGAGGCGTCTATGTCGGTAGTGATCCCTATCTCAAGATTGTAGCCCGAAATATTAAGCTTCTCTCCGTAAGCTTTTACAAGCACTCCCTCTAAAGCGGGAATAGATGACTTTGAAGAAACTGCTCTTGATACATTTGAAACAGCAGCGACCAAATCTGATTTGGAACAGGTAATTTTCATCTCGTATATCTCCTCTAAATATATTTCTTTTAAAATTTAGTAGTAGTAGTAGGTAATGTTAAATTATAGAAAAAAACTCAAAAAAGGCTTGTACAATGAATAAAATAATTAACATTACATTATTGAATCTTTATTAAACGATGTTTGTAAAATTTTAACACCTTTTTAACACATTTAAACATGAATCAACATAGATAAACAATACTAAACATTACTAACGTATTAACAAATATTTCTACATTAAAAAATGTTAGTTTATATATTAATTATCGGTTATCGGTCTTGGATGTTTTTGATTGTGTCGTCTATAAGTTCCTTTACTTTTCTGTCTTTATTTATAAGGTTCTCTACCTTTTGAACAGAATAAATAACAGTTGAATAGTGGCGGTTGCCGAATTCCTCGCCAATGTTTACCATAGAAAGTGTTGTGATCTGTCTTGTGATATATATAGCGATATGTCGAGCATTGCTGATGTTGGCGCTCTTGTTCTTTTGTGAGCGTATCTCTTCGGGAGTAACTCCGTAAGTTCTCGCTACCTCGTCAATTATTCTCTCTACCGTTACCTCAGGAGGAACATCGTTGTTTAATACATCTGCGATGACTTCCTGAACCGAAGTGAGAGTTGGTTTTTCGTTATTCAGCAGAGATTTTGCCTTTAATTTTTTGACTGTGCCCTCAAGCTGACGGATATTAGCCTTAAGCCTTTTGGCGATGTATTCGCAGATCTCGTTTGACAGGTTGATATCTACAAGCTCTGCCTTGCGCTTGATTATTGCGATCCTTGTTTCAAGATCGGGCGGCTGGATGTCGGCGATAAGGTCCTGCTCAAAACGAGAGCGGAGACGGTCGTCAAGAGTTCTGATCTCCTTAGGCGGACGGTCGGACGTGAGAACGATCTGCTTTCTCGCCTCGTGAAGAGCATTGAAGGTATGGAAGAATTCTTCCTGCGTACTCTCCTTGCCACCTATAAACTGAACGTCGTCCACCAACAGCACATCGGCGTGTCTGTATTTATGTCTGAACTCGGTCATTTTTGCCTGTCTCAGACTTTCGATAAGCTCGTTTGTAAAGTCGTCGCCTTTTATGTAGCAGATAACCTTGTCCGGATCGTTCTTTTTTATCTCGTTGCCGATAGCGTAAAGAAGATGAGTTTTTCCGAGTCCCGAGTTTCCGTAAAGAAACAGGGGGTTGTACGCGTTCGAAGGATTTGTCGCTACCGCGAGGCACGCGGCGTGAGCGAATTTATTTGACGAGCCTACGATAAAGGTGTCGAACGTGTACTCGTAGTTTGTGTTTTTTTCTTCGCTGATAGTCTCGGGAACGGGAGCGGAAATATTAGCCTCGTCCGGAGTTTGAAGAGATATGTTGAACTTGTTGTCGAATATAGCCTCAAACGCTTCATTGAGCAGCGGAATGTAACATCTTTTGATAGTCTGCCTGTGAAAATCGTTAGGAACTATCAGATAGGCGGTGTTGCTTTCAAAATCAAGGCTGAGTGGTTTGATCCTGCTGATCCAAGTGTTGTAGGCAACATCTGTTATTTTTGTTTTACAGTATGAGCATATAAGCTCCCATGCGTCGTTAAAAGAATCCATTTTCTCCTCCACTTACTTTCAAAGGGCTGTTTTATTATTGTGGGTATAGGTGAATTAGCCCTGAATTTTTAATAAAAATCAGCGAAAAAAATAATTAAAATCACTGATACCGCAAATGAACCCACAATAAAAATCCATTCCTAATAATTATACTCCAATACAAGACAAATTGCAAGCATTTTAAAGGACATAAAGATTCACATTTTAAATGTATAAGGGTGGAATTTTCAGTCAAAATGTCAAAAATATTTTAATAAAGTTTGATTTTTCAAAAATCCGTGTTTTTTATACACTACAAATTGTTGTTTTGAGTTATGTGATAACTATATTTTGTGTTGTTTTTTTAACGGCAAAAAAAACTTGACGGATTAGGTAAAATAAGCTATAATGCTATATTGCAGGGTTATACTTTGGACAAAATTATGACCTTAATAGGTAATTATTTGAAGGGAGGATTTTTGACTATGTTAAGAACATACCAGCCTAAAAAGCTTCACAGAAAAAAAGAGCACGGCTTCAGAAAGAGAATGTCTACATCTAACGGCAGAAAAGTTTTAGCCAGAAGAAGAGCAAAGGGCAGAAAAAGATTGTCTTACTAAAGAATCAATGAATGACTTAAATTTTTAAAAAAGCGAGCACACAAAGATGCGCACGCTTTTTTATGTAGTCTTTATTTATTCTGCCGAGGTATTATTATGAGCAAGTATGTCACGGTAAAAGAAAACAGAGATTTTTCCAGAATATACCGCAAGGGAAAATCCTTTGTAAGTCCGGTGCTTGTTACATATGTGATCAAAAACAGGTCGGCAAATGTAAGATACGGAATCACAACAGGAAAAAAAATTGGCAACGCTGTAAAACGCTCAAGAGCAAGAAGAGTTATAAGAGCCTCGTATTATCAGCTTTATCACAAGCTTAAGCCCGGTTACGATATTATTTTTGTAGCGAGAGGGAAAACACCCTTTGTAAAATCTCAAGTTGTTCAAAAGGCGATGCAAAAGCATCTTGAATCTGCGGGTGTTATTTAGTAATCTGCAAGGTATTTTCGGTAGATTGTTATGAAAAAAGTTTTAATGGCTTTAATCAGATTTTATCAGTCCGCTATTTCTCCTTATACCAAAGCCCACTGCAAATACATTCCGACATGTTCGCAGTACGGACTGGAGGCTATAGAGCGTTTTGGCGCGCTAAAGGGCGGCGCGCTTACAATATGGCGCATTTTGCGCTGTAATCCGTTTGCCAGGGGCGGGTACGATCCCGTTCCCGAAAAAAAGAAAAAACAGCGATGAGGTAAATTTATGCAAGTTCTCGGTTTTCTCGGATACTTTCTCGGATATTTGCTTTGGGCATTATTCTATGTATTTCAGAATTTCGGTATAGCGATCATTGTATTTACGGTCGTAATCAAACTTGTGCTGTTCCCGTTCTCTATCAAACAGCAAAAATCTATGGCGGGTACGGCAAGGCTTTCAAAAAAACAAAAAGAACTTCAGGAAAAGTACGGAAATAACCGTCAGCTTCTCCAGGAAGAGATGAACAAGCTCTACGAAAAAGAGGGAGTCAAGCCTATGGGCGGCTGCCTTACTATGATCGTTCCCATGCTTGTTCTTTTCGGCGTGTTCTACGCCGTTGCGTATCCCCTTACAAATACACTGCATATCGATGCAAATCACGTTAATGATGCTGTAGCTTATATCAATAAGATACCCGGATACGCGTCAGCGACCAATCCCGCTTATCAGCAGATATCGCTTTTAAGGATTTTCCCGAATATTGAAAATACAGAAGCTATTCAGGGACTTTTCAGTTCTGCTGATATTGATAAGATCCATATGTTCTCTAACGGATTTGATATTTTCGGCGGTGTTGATCTGCTTCAGGTACCGGCGGACCTCGGTTTTTGGTCTTGGTATCTCTTATTCCCCGTACTGTGCTTCCTTTCAAACGTAGGTTCACAGTTCGTAATGCAGAAAGTTAACCAAAACACTCAGATGAATCAGCAAAAGGGCTGTATGAAGTTCGTTATGTACGCGCTTCCGCTTTTCTCGGCGTATATCGCGTACAGTGTTCCCGCGGCTATGTCATTCTACTGGATCATATCGGCGCTGCTTAGTTTGGTTCAATCTATCATTCTTGCCAAGGTTCTCGGACCTGTTCAAATCAACGCAAAGAATGAAGCGAGACACGCGGCTTTGATGTTCCAAAATGAGGCAAAGGTGCCGTATGTTTACGCGCCGCAGGAAAGGGCTGTAACTTCAAACAGTAATAATAACAAAAATTCTAACAAAAATAATAAGAACAAAAATAAAAAGAAAAAGTAAAAATACATTCCGAATCGCGGAAATCAGGAGAAAATAAAAATATGTTAAAAGAAGTAATAGGCGTCGGCGATACAGAGCTTGAAGCACTTAATGACGCAAAAAGACAATTGGGTCTTGAAGAAACAGACGAGGTTGAGTTTGAGCTTATTCAGAGAGCTGAAAAGAAAAAATTCGGTCTTTTCGGCGGCTCACCGGCAAAAGTAAAAATTATTATTAAAGATACTCCCGAAGAGAAAGCTGAGAAGTTCTTAAAGGAAGTTCTCGACAAAATGATGCTTTCGGGAATTGAAATTGAGAAGAAGAGCGGAGACGGTTCGGTCGAGTTCAATCTCTCGGGCGAAGAAGTAGGTTTTGTTATCGGCAGAAGAGGAGAGACCCTCGATGCGTTGCAGTACCTTACAAGTCTTGTGGCAAATCACAGCGAAGATCCCTACATCAAGGTAACGGTCAACACCGGCAACTACCGTGAAAAGAGAGAAAAGACTCTTGAAAACCTCGGCAGAAAGCTCGCGTTCAAGGCAATCAAGACAGGTAAAAAGACAAGCCTTGAGCCTATGAATCCCTACGAGAGAAGGATCATCCATACATCTGTTCAAAAGGTGAACGGTGCTATCTCTTGGAGCGAGGGTGAAGGCGCAGCACGCCACGTTGTTATCGGTCCCGACCCCAAGTCAAAAGGCAACCGCAGGGGCGGATATAATAATCGCAGAGGCGGTTCAAAGCGTTCTTACAACTCAAACAACCGCTCAAAAAGTGCTCCGGTAAATCCCGACAGAGTTCCGCTTAATGAGGGCGGAGAGACAGGCGGCCTTTACGGAAGAATAGACAAATAATTTTTAACGATCAGGGCGGATTTATTTCCGCCCTTTTTATGATAATTGATGCTATGATTGATAATAAAACAATTGCCGCAATAAGCACAGCCCAGGGCGAAGGGGGAGTAGGAGTTATCAGGATCTCAGGCAGCGACTCTGCCATTATCGCCGACAGGGTTTTTAAGAATATCAATTCAAAAAAACTGGTTGATATGAAGGGCTACACCGCGGCTTACGGAAAAATAATATACAATAATGAGGAGCTTGACGAAGCAGTCGCGCTTGTGTTTAAGGCTCCGCACAGCTATACCGGAGAGGACATTGTTGAACTCTCCTGTCACGGCGGAGTGTATATTACAAAGCAGGTTTTAAGAGCAGTTCTTGACGCGGGAGCTGTTCCGGCACAGGCGGGCGAGTTTACAAAAAGAGCATTTCTAAACGGAAAAATCGACCTTACCGAGGCGGAAGCGGTAATTGATATTATAACCGCAAAAAGCCGCAGCGCGGCGCGTTCGGCTATGTGTGTTAAGGAAGGCGCGCTCAGAAAGCGAATAAGCTCGGTCAAGGATGAACTGCTCGCGCTTACCGCTCATCTTTCGGCTTGGGCGGATTATCCCGAGGAGGATATCGCCGAGGTAGATGACAAGATGATTTTTTCAACCTGTGACAGCGCTATAGCGGAGCTTGAAAGTCTGCTGTCAACATATGACATAGGGCAGGCGGTCAAAGAGGGAATAGATACCGTTATCGCCGGTCGTCCGAACGTCGGCAAAAGCACGCTGATGAATTTGCTCTCGGGCAGCGAGAAGAGCATCGTCACCGATATTCCGGGAACGACAAGAGATGTTGTTGAAGACACTGTGGTAGTAGGCGATGTTATTCTCAGATTAAGCGATACCGCAGGTTTGAGAAATACCGATGACGCGGTAGAGAAAATCGGCGTTGACCGAGCAAAAAAGCGTTTGGAGCAGTGCGGACTTTTACTCGCGGTTTTTGATAACAGCCAAACTCTTGATGAGGATGACTACAAGCTGTTAGAGCTGTCCGCGGAAGTTCCGACGATTGCGATAATCAATAAGACAGACTTAGATAATAAACTCGAAATAGACAATATAAAATCTAAAATAAACAATATAGTATATATATCTGCTGCAAACGGAGAGGGCAGAGAGGATATAATCTCGGCAGTCGAGAGAATCGCCGGTACGGAGAACCTTAATCCCAGCGAGGGTATTCTTTCAAATGAGCGCCAGCGTTCAAATGTCAGCAACGCGCTCAAATCCGTTAAAGAGGCAAAAGCAGCTCTTGAAACCGGGCTGACCTATGACGCGGTCACTGTATCTCTTGAAGACGCGATTTCCGAGCTTTTGGAAATGACGGGAGAGAGAACGAGCGACGAAGTGATCGACAGAGTATTCCACAACTTCTGTGTAGGAAAATAAGAGGAAAAAAAGTATGGATTATTTTGCAGGTGAATATGACGTTGCCGTTATCGGCGCGGGTCACGCCGGAATAGAGGCGGCTCTCGCCGCGGCAAGGCTTGGATGTAACACCGCTGTTTTTACAATTAATATGGACGCCGTGGGCAACTGCCCCTGCAACCCGTCGATTGGCGGCACAGCAAAGGGACATCTTGTATGCTAAACCGAGGAAAAGGACCTGCGGTTCATTCGCTGCGCGCTCAAATCGACCGCAGAAAGTATTCGGATACAATGAAACATAAGCTTGAGCTTGAGGAAAACCTTGAACTCAGACAGGCTGAGATAACTGACATAAAAAAGACTGAAGGGGGCTACGAGCTTAAAACTCAGATGCTCGCGGTTTATAAATGTAAAACCGTAATTATCGCTACAGGCACATACCTCGGCGGTAGGATCTACGTCGGTGAAGTCAGCTACGAGAGCGGACCCGACGGAATATTTCCGGCGACAAAGTTGGGTAAATGTTTAAAGGAGCTTGGGCTTCCGCTCAGAAGATTTAAAACAGGTACACCGGCGCGTATGCTCAGACGCTCAATTGATTTTTCAGACTTGGAAGTACAAAAAGGAGACGAGCCTCCTCAACCGTTTTCTTATGAAACAGAAAGTCTCGGAGAAAACAGGGTGGACTGCCACATCACCTGGACTAACGATAAAACAAAGCAAGTCATCCTTGAAAATATCCACCGTTCGCCGTTGTACGCGGGCAGGATAGAGGGTGTAGGTCCGCGCTATTGTCCGAGCTTCGAGGATAAGATAATGCGCTTTAAGGATAAGCCGAGGCACCAGCTCTTTATTGAGCCGTGCGGCGAGAGCACGGAGGAGATGTACCTT
>CACYQK010000042.1:0-12882 GCA_902776495.1 uncultured Ruminococcus sp.
GTTTATCTCTCCCTCGCGGAAAAATCCCGTGAAGCCTTCGGGAAGCTCGATCAGATTGAGATCCTCATACTCGTTATCGGGCAAGGTGTACTCCTCTCCCGCTTCGCCCGTTATTGTTTTCTTTTCGATAATCCTGCCGTCGTCAGCCATATATACAGCGTTCACAACACAGACGGAGGCGTCCATATCGTCGGTGACCCTGGTATATTTGTAGTCAACAGTCATCTTTTCGCCCTTCATCTCGCCCGCTCCGTTTTCGGGAAGCTGGTCGAGCAACAGGCGGTAACCTGCGATATTCGGAATAAGTGGCGTGAAATAGGAGTTGCCTTCGCGGTTGCGCAGAATAATTGAATCATCAAGCTCGGAGCCGTTGATATCGTCAATAAAACGGATGGTTACCTCGCACATCGTGCCTTCGTATTTATCAACGTAAACGTCGGCGTGCCTGACAGAATCCGAGAATTCCCCGTCGGTCTCTCCCGAGGAGGATCTGATATCGTAATTAAGCGCGGAAGCGATCTCGTCAACATTATATTTCTTGCCTATAGTGCCGGTCACTGCCTGGCTTTTTATCTTTTCCTTGGTCGAGTTATCATAATAATTGATGATTAATATGCCCTCGCTGTCGGTGATGCCTGCCTTGGTATAGCTGCTCTTATCGATATAAATCGCTGCGGAATGGGCTTTAACACTCAGGTTGCCCGAGGCCGTTCCGAGGTTGCGCAATCCTGCGGTCTCCTCGTTGGCGATCTGGATCCATTCGCCGTCAATGCTGACGTTCTGATCCTCGTCGGAGCCGTTGAATACGGCGCAGAGCTTGTTCCACTTGCCGGATTCGGTATTCGGAACAACGTATGCGCAAACTCCGGAGGGAAGGTTGTCAAGTGTCGTTACGTTATTGGCGGTCATGGCGGTGCTGTCTGAGAGCGCCGCGAAGTTCTCGCGGATCCTGAGCAGTCCGCGGTAATATTCAACAAGATCGCTGTAATTCTCAAGGCTCTTCCAGTCGAGCATATTTTCTTCTCTTGAAGAAGCGAAGGAGTTTTCGTCGCCGTCCTTGCTGCGGGCGAATTCCTCACCGCCGAGGAAGAACGGTATACCCTGTGACGTCATTGTGATAGCCGCTGAAAGCTTATTCATAGCGAGCAGGTTTTCGTCGCGTTCGCGGTACTTTTTGTTGCCGTAAACGGAATCTACGAGCTTGTCGTACAGAGACAGATTATCGTGGCAGGAAGCGTAGCTTACGCACTGCGTGGGAGCGCTTGCCCAGCCTGTGCTCGCCTCTGACTGACCCAAAAAGCCTGTTTTGATAGAGGCACGCTTTGAGCCGTTTTGTACAAAGCCCACGCCGCCGCCGAAGTTATCGCCCTTGATACCGTCACGGAGCGTATCGTCAAACGCGCCTATGCGCGAATCGAGCATTTTCATATTATCCTGATTCGCAAGTGCAGTATCGGGAGCCGCTGCGGTATCCATCTTCCACGCCTCGCCGTACATCAGGATCTTTTTACCGCTGCCGTCGTCGTAAAGGTTATCGAGCCAGTAGGTCACGGAATCTATCATATACTTTCTGAACATAAGGTGCTCTGACGCGGTGTCGTTGCTGCAGCCCGAGCCGTTTGAAAAGCTGCCGTCGGATTTCATTCTGTAGTAGTAGTTCGGCACGGTGTACTGGAACCACGACTTTGTTGAATATGTATGATTATAAACAACGTCCATTACAACGCCGATACCAGCGTTATGGAGCGCCTGGATCATCTGCTTGCACTCTTTGATTTTTGTTACGCCGTCATAAGGATCTGTAGAGTACGAGCCCTCGGGACAGTTGTAGTTGACCGGATCATAACCCCAGTTGTACTGCTTCATTATGTCCTTGGTCTCGTCAACCGAGCCAAAGTCGTACATAGGCATAATCTGAACGTACTTTACGCCGAGCTTTTTGAGGTAATCGACGCAGGTCGGGGTACCGCCTTGGATACCGTCTACGGTCGTTCCGCTCTCGGTAAACGCGAGATACTTGCCGCGGTTGGCTTCGGTAACTCCGCTTGATTCGGACGATGAAAAGTCCGCGACCGAGATCTCCCATACGGAAGCGTTCGTCTGCTGTGCGACAAAAACGTGGTTGTCGTTGTCCCAGTTGTCGGGATTGACAGCAGCAGGGTCAACGATCATACTGCGCTGTCCGTTTACGCCGCAGCCTTTGGCGTAAATATCGCCTGTAACCTTGGTGTCCTCTCCGTATGTCACCGAGTAGGTGTAGTACTTGCCGGCGAGGTCGCCGCTGATAGCGCCTTCCCAAACACCTGTTTCTTCGTTAAGGGTCATCGCCCTTGTTTTTATCGACTTGCTGCCCTCTTTTTCTGAGCCCTTGTCGTAAATATCGACACTGACCTCATCGGCAGTAGGCGCCCACACCTTAAAGGTAGTGGAAGTTTTTGAATAGGTCGCGCCCAAGTCGTCGCCGTCATACGCCCATTTGTCGAGCTGAGCGGCATAAAGATGAAAATCCGTAATTTTGTTGTCCGCGGAAACGGAAGCCGCACTCATACCGGTTATCATAATTAATACCATAACTCCTGTTAGAATTCTTTTGAAATGCAAATCAATGCCTCCTTGCAGGTGCACTTATTCAACTTATTTTATCACACTTTAAGCTCGGTTTTAATTCTGATAAAGAATATTGTTGTTTATTCAATATGTTTAGACTATAGAAAATTTACTGTGATTTATGTATAATGTGCACAAGTGATATTTTGGAACATATATGGACAATAAATGTTTATTTTGATAATATTAAAATAACTCTGCAATATATTTCTATAAAAAAACCGAAGGGTATCAAAAATACTCTTCGGTTATTTTATTATTTAGTTGGTTCTACCCCATTGCGTTTCAGGTAATCTACGATCTGCTCATCATCGAGGATACCGAGGTCGTCACAGCCCGCAAGGTGCTCGTTGTGATGCCTGAGCTCGTGGCGCAGGATACGCGCGAGCTCCTCTTTGAGCCTCTCGTTGCTGACGTTGCCGTAGACGCGCGCGATAGAGCCGTAGTAAAACACTATGGCGTTGCCAAGGTTATTGCGTATGTACTCACCCATTATGAATAAATCGTTGTGCAGGGCAATCGGGTGTATCTTTTGCTGAGGAAGCAGCGAGATCCCGCAGTTGAGCTCGCGGTAGAGCTCATACGGCATTGAGTCGGCTATTTCATCGAGCATTGCCGCACATTCTTCAAAACTTACCATAATTCTAAAAAGGAATATTAATAATCAAGGTAGTCCTTGAGTTTGCGGCTGCGCGAGGGGTGGCGGAGCTTACGCAGTGCCTTTGCCTCGATCTGGCGGATACGCTCACGGGTTACGTTGAACTCCTTGCCTACCTCTTCAAGGGTGCGGCTTCTGCCGTCCTCAAGACCAAAGCGGAGCCTGAGCACCTTTTCCTCACGGGGAGTCAGGGTGGCAAGCACGTCCGAGAGCTGCTCGCGGAGCATTGTATGTGAAGCCGCGTCAGCCGGTGCGGGAGCGTCGTTGTCGGGGATGAAGTCGCCGAGGTGGCTGTCCTCCTCCTCACCGATAGGAGTCTCGAGCGATACGGGCTCCTGAGCGACGCGCATTATCTCGCGGACTTTATCTACGGGCATATCGATCTCCTCGGCGATCTCATCGGGAGAAGGCTCGTGGCCGTTCTGATGGAGCAGCTGAGACTGTACCTTTTTGACTTTATTTATTGTTTCTACCATATGAACGGGGATTCGGATAGTACGCGCCTGGTCGGCGATCGCCCTTGTTATAGCCTGGCGGATCCACCATGTTGCGTAGGTCGAAAATTTAAAGCCCTTGGTATAGTCGAACTTTTCGACCGCCTTGATAAGTCCGAGGTTACCCTCTTGGATAAGGTCAAGGAACTGCATTCCTCTGCCGAGGTAACGCTTTGCGATACTTACAACGAGTCTGAGGTTGGCTTCGCTCAATCTCTGCTTTGCCTGAACGTCGCCGTCAGAGATACGGATAGCGAGCTCTACCTCTTCCTCCGAGGTCAAAAGCGGAACGCGGCCGATCTCTTTGAGATATACCTTAACGGGGTCGTCGATAGTAACGTTCTGCTCAGATGACTGAGTGCCGGTGTTTTCGTCCTTTGATTCCTCATAGCTGAGCTCGATCTCGTCGATTTTTATCTCGCCCATATCCTCAACGATCTCGATACCCTGAGCCTCGATCGCGTCATAGAGCTTTTCGAGCTTTTCGGGGTCAAAGTCGAGCTCACCGATAGCGTCCAAAATATCCTGGTTAGTGATAGATCCTTTCTGCTTACCGAGCTCGACAAGCTCCTTTAAAATTGATTTCTTTTCCTGCGGCATAAAATCATCCTTTCTTTTCCCTTATCTTATTGAGCCTGTTCAGCATATCCTCATCGGACATTTCCGCATAGTCCTTGCCTTGCGGCTTTTGGCTCTCGTAAATTATTATGTTTATGTACTCATCAAGCGCGGCTTTGGTCTCGTTGATCATTTGGCGCTCGTGATACATCTTGTAAAAATGGTTTCTTTCATCCTCGGTAAAATCCGCCGTTATGTTGTTGAGCGGATCAAAACCGTTCTTTATTCGCTCGCTGAAATACTCATAATAGCGGCGCATAAGCGAATTTTGGAAATTGTCGGGGTTTAGCTTTTTTGAAATATAATCGGCAGAGTCGGGGTTCTTTACAAGATAAACCACCAAAGCCTCCTCCGCGGAAGATGACCGCGGCTTTTTTTGATGCTCTGTGTTGAATTTATCTCCCCTGCCGCCGAGGTCGGCGCGTATCTTGCGCAGCTCTTTTTTGCTGTCATCGCGGCTTTTGCGGCGGATATTTGACTCGACCTGACGCTTAAACGCTTCCTTGTCGACTTCAAATTCCTTGCATATCTGCGAGGTATAAACATCGCGCTCTATATCTCCGCTGATAGTGGAAATAAGCTGAGAGGCAGCGTTTAGGTAACCTACCCTGCCCTCGCTCGTCTCGGTATTATACTGCTTTTTAAGCTTTAGCAGGCGGTACTCGACGTCGTTGCCGCTTTTTTTGATTATATCCCTGAACGCGGCGGGACCGTCTGCTCCGTGAGATTTGATGAACTCATCGGGATCCTTGCCGTTTGGGATATTAAGCACCCTTATGTTTAGCCCGGCGTTCCTCAGCAACGGGATAGCCCTGGCGGTAGCCTTTTGCCCTGCCTCGTCCGCATCGTAGCAGATTATCACCTCGTCGGCGTAGCGCTTCATCAAAAGTGCCTGCTCGTTTGTCAGCGCGGTGCCGAGGGTAGCCACGGCGTTTTGGAAGCCCGCCTGATTGACAGCGATAACGTCCATATATCCCTCGCAGAGTATCAATGTGCGCGAGCCTGAGTTTTTGGCGTTGTTGAGAGAAAACAAATTCTCACTCTTTTTGAACACGGGCGTGTCCGAGGTGTTGAGGTACTTAGGCTTTTGGTCGGTCATTATTCGCCCGCCAAAGGCTATTACATTGCCTCTGAGGTCGATTATCGGGAACATTACGCGGTTTGTAAAGCGGTCGTAGATACCCTTGCCGCTCCTTCTGCGGACGGCAAGGTTAGCCGCGACAAGCTCGTTATCCTTAAAGCCCTTTGCTTTTAAGTGTTCACAAAGCGAGCTCCAGTTGTCATCGGCAAAGCCTAAGCCAAAGTGGCGGATAGTGCTGTCGGCAAGCATACGCGACCTAAAATAATCAAGACCTGCCCTACCCTTTTCGGACACAAGGGTGTTGTAGTAAAACCTCGCAGCCTCGCGGTTGGCTTCGTACACCCTTTTACGCAGGCGGCTCAGGCTGTCGTCATAGCCGTCCTCGGGCATATCCATACCCGCGCGCTGGGCGAGATATTTTACCGCCTCGACATAATCGAGGTTGTCGATCTTCATAATAAACGAGATAACATCGCCTGCGGCTCCGCAGCCGAAGCAGTAGAACGAGTCGGTTTCGGTATATATATTAAAGGAAGGGGTCTTTTCTCCGTGGAAGGGACACAGCCCCACCATATTTCTTCCCCGTTTTTTTAACGTGACATAGGATGAGATAACATCGGTGATGTCGTTCCTCATCTTTAGCTCCTGAATAAATCCTTCGGGAAAAGCCAAGATACCCCTCCTTTCTTCTGAGCTAAATTGTTTCCTTTGGAAACAGCTAAATTCACTTTCGGTGAGCTAAATTTGCCTTCGGCAAGCTAAATTGCGCTTTGCGCAGCTTTTGATTCTTCACATACTATATACGATATTATTTTACTATTCCCTTTATTTTTTAAAAAAATCTAAATATCGGTCATATAATACTCTTCATTGTCGGATTTTGCCTGAACTTCGCCCGAGGTCAGGTCGGCGAGTTTTTTATTCAGCGCGTCAAATTGATCGGGCTTGATGTGGAATTTTAGCGTGACGTCCGCCTCGAACGATGTGTCGTCGACCGTGCCACCCATATCGAGGATGAGCGACGATATCTTGCCGTATTGGTTATAATTGCAAGTAAGCGAGCAAACGCAGCAGCTCTGCATTTTAACGATCTGACCCGCTTCGAGCGCTATTTTTGCGCCTTGGGAATATGCGCGTACAAGTCCGCCCGTACCGAGCAAAACTCCGCCGAAGTAGCGCGTTACCACAACGCAAACGTCATAGACCTCGCTTTTTGTGATGACGTCAAGCACAGGCATACCCGCAGTACCCGAGGGCTCGCCGTCGTCGCTGTAACGCTTGATATTGCCCTCACGGAGCGAATAGGCGTAGACATTGTGGCGCGCGTCCCAGTGCTTTGAACGCAGAGAATTGATGAATTCAACAGCCTCCTGCTCGGTTTTGACGGGCTTTACATATCCGATAAAACGCGAGCGCTTCTCGGTAAATTCATCGTGCGATTCGATTTTGACGGTTTTATAGTCCTTATTCATAGGCAGTCCAAATTAATTAAATAAACGAAAACAAGGCGGCACATCTGTGCCGCCTGTGTGATAACTCATTATTTTTCGATATTGAAACGTCTTTTGAATCTGTCAACACGTCCGCCTGTATCAACAAGCTTCTGCTTTCCTGTGTAGAAAGGATGACATTTAGAGCAAATTTCAACACGGATATCCTTTCTTGTTGAACCTGTCTCGATCACGTTACCGCAAGCGCAGGTAATTGTGGTCTGCTCATACTTAGGATGGATTCCTTCTTTCATTCTTCTCACCTACTTACATTAGTCTTTACGCAAATAACAGATTGATTATACTACATTTATTTATAAAATGCAAGCATTTTTTTAATTTTTTTATTTTATCGCCTTAGAATCTATTTCTTCCTGAGCCATAGCGATAAACTCATCGAGCTTCATCGCGCCGAGGTCGCCCTCCTTGCGGTGACGTACAGAGACTGTTCCCGCCTCGATATCCTTGTCGCCGATGATGAACATATAGGGCACCTTTTCAAGCTGAGCCTCGCGAATCTTGTAGCCGATCTTCTCGCTTCTGCCGTCTACCTCTACGCGCATACCCTTGGCTTCGAGCGCCTTTTTGATCTCATATACATAGTCGAGGTGTCTGTCGGCGACCGCGAGCAGCTTGACCTGAGTAGGCGCGAGCCACAGCGGGAAAGCTCCGGCGTACTTCTCGATAAGGAGCGCCAAGGTTCTCTCGTAACAGCCGATAGAAGTGCGGTGGATGATGAACGGGTGCTTTTTAACTCCGTCGCGGTCAACGTATTCCATATCGAATTTCTCTGCGAGATACGGGTCGATCTGGATGGTGATAAGCGTATCCTCTTTGCCGTAGACGTTCTTGATCTGGATATCGAGCTTGGGGCCGTAGAAAGCCGCCTCGCCGATACCCACAGCGTAATCGATGCCAAGGTGGTCAAGGATCTTGCCCATCATACCCTGGACGTTGTCCCACTCCTCCTGAGTACCGATGTATTTTTCTCGGTCGTTGGGATCCCACTTTGAGAAGCGGTAGCTTACATCGTCATAAAGTCCGACTGTCTTGAGCATATAAGCGGCAAGCTCAACGCACTGCTTGAACTCCTCCTCGAGCTGCTCGGGAGTACACATAAGGTGACCCTCGGAGATCGTGAACTGGCGCACACGGATAAGTCCGTGCATCTCGCCCGAAGCCTCGTTGCGGAACAGAGTTGATGTCTCGTTATATCTGAGCGGCAGGTCGCGGTATGAGCGCTGCTTGTTGAGGTACGCCTGATACTGGAACGGGCAGGTCATAGGTCTGAGCGCGTAAACCTCATCGTCGCTGTCGGGATCGCCGAAAACGAACATACCGTCACGATAATGATCCCAGTGACCGCTTATCTTATAGAGGTCGCTCTTTGCCATAAACGGAGTCTTTGTGAGCTGCCAGCCGCGCTTTTGCTCCTCATCCTCAACAAAACGCTGTAAAAGCTGGATGACCCTTGCGCCCTTGGGGAGCAAAATCGGCAAGCCCTGTCCGATGTAATCTACGGTTGTAAAGAAGCCGAGCTCGCGTCCGATCTTGTTATGGTCGCGATTGCGAGCTTCTTCGAGCTGCTTTAAGTGCTCCTCGAGCATTGAAGCCTTGGGGAACGCTACTCCGTAAACACGGCAGAGCTGGGCGTTGTTCGCGTCACCGCGCCAGTAAGCGCCCGTGCAGTTTGTGAGCTCGACCGCCTTGATAGCGGAAACGCTCATAAGGTGAGGACCCGCGCAGAGGTCGGTAAAGTCGCCCTGCTTGTAAAAGCTTATGCTCTCGCCCTTGTCGGTGTGCTCCTTTGCAAGCTCTACCTTATACGGCTCGCCCATATCCTCGAGCAGCTTTACGGCCTCCTCGGGAGGAAGCTCAAAGCGTGTTATCTCGAGTCCGGACTTGACTATCTTTTTCATCTCTGCCTTGATTTTTTGCAGATCCTCCGCAGAGAAGGGCTTTTCTACATCAAAATCGTAGTAAAATCCGCCTTCGATAGCCGGGCCGATAGCGCACTTAGCGTTGGGATAAAGTCTTTTTACCGCCTGCGCCAAAACGTGCGAGGCGGAGTGCCAGAACGCGTGCTTGCCGTCAGGGTCGTCAAAAGTGAGCAGCTCGAGCTTGCAGTCAGAGTCAAGCGGTGTGCGCAGATCGCACACTACATCGTCCACTCGCGCGGCGCATACAGCCTTGTACAAGCCCATTCCGATAGATTTTGCGATTTCGGCGGGAGAGATACCGTTTTCAAATTCCTTGATCACTCCGCCCTTTAGTTCTACATTGATCATATACATTCTCCTTATATAAATTTATTATTTCCAAAATAAAACGCCCCAATGCCGTAACAGACATTGGGACGAGTAAATCGTGGTTCCACCCAACTTCGGCGCAATGCGCCCTTGATTGGATCCCTTAACGCGGGTAACGCCGAACCATTTCCTGCTCGGACTCAAAGGTGGTAAACTGCAAAACCGAATATGAAGCTCTCAGCATTTGCTTCACTCTCTGAAAACGGACATTTGCAATTCGTGTCCTTATCAACGTTTTAATATACTATATCACCGACATTAATAAATGTCAACAGATTATTCAGATTTGCTGTCGAGCTCCTGAAGAAGCTTGTCGATCTCGCTGAGTCTGGCTTTTTGCCTTACCTCGATATCCTCTTCATCCGAGGTTTTGATTCGGGTTTGAGGAACTTTTTTATCTTCCGGCTCGCTTTCATCTTTTGAAAAATCCTTTTTAGAGAGCTTTCTGAGCTCATCTTCAAGCTCCGATGACGGAGAAAAATGCGAAGCCTCGTGCTCTGCTTCAGGCTCGGCTTCGGGCTCGGGATCGGGAGCAAAATGCTTTGCGGCTGCCGGCTCTTCAACAGCGGGAGATTCCTCCGCAACAGGCTCGGTAGTGAGTTCTTCATAAGCGGGTTCCGCTTCAACAACAGGCTCCTCAGCAGGCTCTTCAAAAGCGGGAACAGCCTCTTTGGCGGCCTTCTTTGCCTTTTTCTTCTTAGGCTTTTTTACCTTTTCCTTGGATTTTTTCTCTGCCGATTCCTTTTTATCGGCACTGTCCTCGGCGTCAAAGCCCATAATAAAGTCGTCAAGTCCCTTTGCGGATGAATAGTAATCGTCAGAGGGATCAACGTTGGGGTCGGTACTTGAAGCGCTGTTAGAGAAAACAAGATCGTCAAAATCTTTTGTATCGATTCCTCTATGCTCTTTTGTATCTAAATCCTCGTAATCCTTTGTTTCTATATACTTTTCCTCTTCTTCCTCCAAGGCTTCGCCTTCGGGAAGCGCCTCTACGATCTCAAGCTCGTCCTTTGTGTAGGAATTGATAAACATCTCAACAATAAAGCTGATGGCGTAGCATCCCAAAATAATGAACTGAACAGCGTTGACTATACGTAAATAGCCTATGCGCTCGTTCATTGTAATGAAAATCATATATACGCCGTGAGAAAGCGTCAGCGCAGCCGCAGGAATACCGTAAATAAAGCAAGCCTTTACGGGATTTCTGCCCTTGATCCTCGATACGACCATTGAGTGTGAGAAATAGTAAAGCGTGATGAAGATATAGCAGAAAAGACTTGTGAGGTCGGTTGCGGAAATAGAAACCTTTGTTGCCTCTAAAAACTCAAACACGAGCTCTGTACAACCCCACAACGCGGGAAATACAAAAAGGATAGAAACTCCCGAAACTATTGTTTTACCTGTAAAATGCACCTTTGACATAACCAAAAATGCTATTCCTGCGGGGATAGAGAATATCGCGCTGATAACGCCCATTGCAAAATACTCTGATTCCGTTGTGATCTCCAAAAGCGATAAACAAGATGAAGCGACTACCGCCAAGCCCGAAAGTATCGCGAGCGCTCCCGCGGCAAAGTTCTTTTTCACGGGATAGACAGGTGAAGTTTTCCTGTCAAAAATATTTATCAGAATACAAACCACAAATAGCGCAAGAGCTATTCCGATGACAGTGTAGGACAAAGCCATTCTGTCCATTCCGAGGAATTTTCCGTTATCATCAACGCCGACTACGCTCATTATCCTTAACACGAACATAGCGATAACAGCAGGGATGAAAGGAATTACTGAATACTTAACCTTCATATATCTTCTCCGTTCTGTATGCTTAGCATATGTAATTAAATCTTATATGCGTACATATACTATTTTAAGACAAACAAGAGTCATTGTCAAGAATAAGTTTGGGAGAATTCAATAATTTATTTATGAAAAAGAAGATCACGGCGTTTTTTTGCCTGCTGCTGATTATGGGAATGCTGCCGCTGACGGTTGTCAGTTTAAGCGGCACGAGCTTGGAAAACAGCGGTTCTACAGCTGATTCTGCTGCTGTTTTACATAATGACGAACAGTATATATGCGCAATTGCCGCAAATATGTGCGGAAATGATTTTTGTGACGAGGCGCTCAGAGCGGCTTTAATAATAGCGCGAACAAATTACATATCAGGGCAAAAAGAAAAGGATAATTATTCTGATAAAGAATTATACAACAGGATAATAAAGATTTATAATTCTAATAAGGAAATATATTTATCGTATAAAGACAAAGCAACGTATATTCCCCACTCGTTTTGCTCAAACGGCTCGACCGTAAATAACGAAAAAAACGGGTATACTTCATCGGTCGCCTCTCCGTGGGACTGCGGATGCGCTGAATTCTCAAAGGATAACAAGTGCGAGGGCGTGAGTATGTACGGGATTAATTATCTTTGCAGCAAGGGTTATTCGGCGGAGGAAGCGTTAATGCACTACCTTCCATATTTTGATATTAAAAAAACGTAACAATTATTGACTTTATAATAAAAATGTAGTATGCTAAAAGCAGCGCAGGGGTGCTCGATTTTCGGGCTGAGATCATACCCTTATACTAATTCTATAATTAGTATTGTACCTGATTCGGATAATGCCGACGTAGGAAGCTTGTTTTTAACGTATACTGAGCACTACGCTTTGGCGTGGTGCTTTATTATTTTGTAAAGGAGTAATTATTATGAACGCAAGCGTTGCTATCCAGACCTTGCCGGAGGCAAAAAATGACGAAGAGCTCATCAGGATTGTCGACGAGGTCATCGCCTACATCAAAAGCACGGGCTTAAAGTGCTATGTGGGCCCCTTTGAAACGGCTATTGAGGGCGATTATGACGAGCTTATGGACATCGTCAAGGAATGTCAGCATATCGCCATAAGAGCCGGTGCGCCCTCGGTTTTGGCGTATATCAAGGTCGACTACAGACCCGAGGGAGATGTGCTTACCATTGAAAGAAAAGTATCAAAACACCACGATTAAATACCTGTTCCCTGTCTGCACGATCATAGTGGTGCTTTTGCTGTGGCAGCTTGTATGTATGCTCGGTCTTGTGCCGGACTTTATGCTGCCGTCGCCGGTGGATGTCGTCAAAGCTTTTATAAACGACTTTCCGCTGCTGATGAAACACTCGGTCACAACTATGACAGAGACGATGCTCGGACTGCTTATCGGCATAGTCATCGGCTTTTTTACCGCCCTGCTCATGGACAGGTTTGCTTGGCTGCGCCATGCGCTTTATCCGCTGATCGTTGTGACCCAGACTGTTCCGACCGTAGCGATCGCGCCGCTTTTGGTGCTGTGGTTCGGTTATGAAACACTGCCGAAGGTAATTTTGGTAGTGATCGTAGTGTTCTTCCCCATCGCGGTCAATCTGCTCGACGGTTTTCAGTCGGCAGACAAGGACACGGTCAGGCTTTTGCGCTCAATGGGAGCGGGCAGAAAGCAGATATACAGATACGTTAAATTCCCGGGAGCTATGGACAGGTTCTTTTCGAGCCTTAAAATTTCCGTCTCCTACGCGGTTGTCGCGGCGGTCATCTCAGAATGGCTGGGCGGCTTCTACGGCTTGGGAGTTTATATGACAAGGGTAAAAAAATCA
>CACYQK010000043.1:0-13936 GCA_902776495.1 uncultured Ruminococcus sp.
ATCACTTCTTGAAATATAGCGTTCAGACGCTCTAAGGCCATAAAGGTCTTGTGTATCAGAATAGGATGCGGAATTAGATCTCTCGGCAGTAGGTGTAGGCGGATCGGTTTCTGGTTCTGTAGTCTTGGGACCTTTGGACACAATCAGTTTTACGGTATTGCCTTTAAATGTGCTTGTATCAGCGTCCGGAGTCTGTTTAATAACATACCCTTCGCGAACAGTGTCACTGTACTCACGCTCAATATCGCACTTAAGCCCCTTGTCTGTGAGCGCGTTATACGCTGCGTTCGATTCCCAATCAACAACATCCGGAACAGTTACTTTTTCAGAGTTGGGGTCAGCAGTAGGAGCCGGAGATGTTGTAACAACGGGAGCTGTGGTAGTATCTTCATCTGTTTTACTGCAGCCGCCTGCGCCGCCTAAAAAGAAGAACAGCAATGCTCCGATACCCGCTACCAGCAAAACCGAAAGTATAACGACCAAGGCGATCAGACCGCCGTTTGATTTTTTGGGGGGATAACGACGCATTTCATTATACGAATCGCGGGGATGATCGTACATATTTCGAGGACGATCATAATTTTGAAAATCTCTTTGATTATTCTGAAAATCCCTTTCGCTGGCGTTGCTGTACATATTTGTATCACCGTAGGTTCTGTCCGCGAACATTGTCTGATACTTTTCGTCAGCTGCCTTTGTGTTGTACATACCTACGGGAGGAACATCCATACCGGACCTTGTAAAGCTCGGCGTTCCGTTGTCGAGCGCGTCCTCTGTGATGCTTTTAAGCTCGCGCATACTCGGGCAGCGGTTCTCGGGATAAATCGCCATACCGTACATCAGTACCTTTTCGAGAGGCTCCGAAATTTTCGCACCGAGTTTCGACGGGAGCTCGAGGCTGTCGTTTTGAGAGCGCTCCAAAGAATCGACAGGCGTAACTCCGGTTATGCACTTGTAGATAGTGGCGCACAGACCGTATACATCCGTCCAAGGTCCCTGGTTGCCGTTTTTATTGTACTGCTCAAACGGGGCATATCCGGGCTTGAACTGCACGGACATCGTCTTTTTCTCCATACCGGAGTAATAGCGCGCCGAACCGAAGTCCATCAGTATCAGTGTGCCGTCGGGCAATATTCTTACATTCTCGGGGGTGATATCCCTGTGGATAATGTTCTCGCGGTGCATTTTGTCGAGCGTATTCATCATAGGCAGGAAGAGCTTGAATATCTCTGATGCCTCAAACTTTTCGCCCGAGCGGATCTTATCGCTCAGGTTCTCGCCCTCGAGGTATTCCATAATGATATACGCGGTGTCGTTTTCTTCAAAGAACGCTCTGACGTCAACGATACCTATCTCGTTATGGAACTTAGCAATGCTCTTTGCCTCTCTGAGAAAGTGCTCGACGCCGTTTTGAAAATACTCTCCCTCGTTTTGATAATTGAGAGTTACCTTGTTAGAAACCGTGTTATTTCTGTTTGCATAACCCGAGGGGTAGTACTCCTTGATAGCTATTTTCATATCAAGGCTCAGGTCCTTGCCGACATATGTGATGCCAAAGCCGCCCTCGCCTATCGAATTACCGACAAGATACTGATTATGCAGGATAGTGCCGGGTTTAAGGTGATGAGGATGAACATGAGGCTCGGTCGACTTTCCGCAGAAGCTGCAGTGCCTGCTGCCATCCATTATTTCATTCATACATTCATAACAATACATAGTATCCTCCGTTATATTCCAAATGTTTCGGGATCACTTTTCCAACACGGGTTCTATAACCAAACAGGTTATATTATCTATGCCGCCGTTTTTCAGCGCCGCTTTTACAAGGTTTATCGAATAAGGCGCCTTCTTTGCCGACAGGATCTTTGCGATTTGTTTGTCGCTGCACATATCGTACAAGCCGTCGCTGCAAATCAGCAGCTTGTCGTTAGGATTAAGCGTGAGCTGCTTGTATGACTCCGCCTTGTAGTCTGCCGAGTCGGGATCCATTCCGAGATACCTCGTAAGCACGTGGCTCTCGTTGCTTTTTTCGGCTTCTTCCAAAGTAAAAATATTTGCCTCGTACTTCTTTTGAGCAAGGGTGTGATCCCTTGTTATCCTTTGGAGCGTGCCGGATCTGTAAAGGTATATCCTCGAATCGCCCATAGAAAACAAGTAAACCGTATCTTTGAAAATATACGCCAGCGCAAACGTTGTTCCGCCGCGGTTTTGCTTGTTTTCCTCAAGCTGTTTTTTTATGAGCCGGTTACAGTTTTTTACGTAGTCCTTAATGCTGTCCTCGGGTGAGGTTTTAGCCTTAGCGAGAAACTTGTAATACTCCGCTGCAACAAGCGCGGCGGTATCAGAGGCGTCAAAGCCGCCCTTTTCTCCTCCCATTCCGTCAAAAACTCCGCAAAGCAGAGGTTCTTCCATCGCGCCGCCCTTTAGGTTTTGCGTGCTTTTGGTTATGTCCTTTGTGTTGAGGTTTATAACAAAGCTGTCCTCGTTGACTTCTCTTACCTTACCGGAATCGGTAGAAAGATATATATTATATTTTTTCATAAAAACACTCCCGGGTTATGAATCTCTGTTTTTGATTTTCAGGCTTATGATCGCTATTATCGCGAATATCGCTGTCAGCAACAAGCACCAGCCCCAATATGACAGAAGGTTGATTGCCTCGTGGTTAAAAATATCCTCCTTGGCTTCAACGATCGATCTGTCAAAATTCGGTATCTTTTCAGCAAGCTCGTCGGCGATCTTGGGCTCGAGCGTATTGATATCTCCTATACAGCCGAACGCCGCCATTCCCCACTTGCTGAATGTTATTATCGCGGCGCTATCGGCAACTCCCTCAAGCTTAAACAAAACTCCGCTGAGAATAAGCTGTATTATAAGCACGAACGGCATTATTTTCATCGCGGTAGTCGGTGTTCCCGAAAAGGCGGATACCATCAGTCCGAGAACAGCCGCGCCGAAAATCAGCAAATAGATGGTTATAAAGTACTCGAGCAGCACGCTGAGCATTACCGGATTGTCGAAGTCTTCTCCGAAGAATCCGAACAGACAGCAAATAATAAATATTATCAGGCATTGAACAAAACACAATACCGCCTGCCATAAAATATGCGCGCACACATAAGAGGAAAGCTTTGCGCCCTGTCTGTACTCGGAACGGATAATGTTGTGCTCCGTGCAGATGCTCTGGATCGAATTGAAATTGTCAAACATATTTGACGCCGTAACAAGATTGACTATCATCGCGATAATAAACGCGAACAACAAATATATCCACGCCTTTTCACGGATAGATATTCTTGTTATCTTCTTGAAATATACGTGTGTCTGTCTGAAAAATGAAGCATTTTGCATATTAACGTCTACCTCTGAATTTATCAATATAATAATCGGCCTTGCCTTTTCCTCCCTCATTTTCGGGATTGATCTCGATAATTATCTCTTTTAGCCTCTGCACACCGAAGAAATCAAGTGCTTCCGCGGTATCGCCGAAAAATGCGAGCTTACCGCATTTTTCGCGGTCGCTCCTCGCGAGCACCAAAACCTTTGTAAATCGGTAGTGACCCGCGTCGATATCAAAGCCTTCCTCTGAGGCGTGAGATACTACCATAACTATTTTTCCGCTGTCGGCGATCTCGTTGAGTATCTCCATCTGCTGTATCCTCGAGGCGGGATCCAATCCTGAATCGGGCTCGTCAAGGATAAACACCTTTTGGAAGCCGACGAGCTGCGCGGCAACCGATATCTTCTTCTTTTGACCGCCGCTGAGTTGACGGATCAGATGATTGCGCAGCCCCTGAACGCCAAGCATATAAAGTATTTTGTCGATACGCTCGAGCTTTTCTTTTTTTGAATAGCTGCTGAGCTTTATATCGGCTATATCCATAAGCGTGGAGATTACCTTGTCGTTATCTCTCAAATTAACAAACTGGGGAACCAAGCCGACCTGGGATTTCATCGTCTTGAAATTATCGTAAAGGCTCTGTCCGTCAAGGATAACCTTTCCGTTTGCCTTGACCTCGCCCAGCACGGCGTTTATCAGCGTGGTTTTGCCCGCACCCGAACCGCCGAGGATCAAAATAAAGTCCTTTGTATCCGCCTCAAACGCAATATCCTTGATGATGGTGTGGCTGCCGAAGGTCTGGTCGTGGATATCGACTGACAGACAACCCGAACGGTCGCCCGGGCTGTTGAACACTATGTTCGATCCGGTGAAAATCATCATCGTGTTCGCGATACGGATCACGTCATTATTATTCAAATATGTGCTTTGATATATCTTTTTTCCGTTTACTATTATACCGTTTTGGCTGTTGCAGTCATACAACACCACACCGTTCGGCGTTGCGCATATCTGGGCGTGAAGCCTTGAAGCCATCATATCATCGAGTCTTATATTATTACCCTCGGCTCTGCCGATGGAAACTCTCGAAAGAGTTGTTATATCGGCGGTGCTCCAATGCTCTTTGGGGTCAAAGCTTCTGCTGAATATCATCAAAACCGCCTCGTGATGCGGGTGCGAAAGATCGCTCCTGTCTATCCTGAGAACATCTCCGTCCGAAAGCCTGTACGCCTTTGAGCCGCGGCTGTTGTACGGCTGAAGCTTCCTTCCGTTTATAAACGTTCCGTTGAGACTGTTGTTGTCGATATAGTAGTAATTATCGGAGTAATTATCATAAACTAATTCTCCGTGCTTTCTGCCTACGATACTTGATTCAATCCTTATTTTTCTGTCGGAACCGGGATAATCCCTGCCGATGGTCGCGTCCCCCGACAGCGGGATCAAAAGCGGTCTTTTTCTCTTGTCAACAATAAACAAGGTCGCCGGTCGCGCAGGTTTAGGAATAAACATCTGCGTTTTGTTATAATCCATTATTTCACACCCACTATTTAATGGTAAAAATATATACAAATTCCATTCTATTATACCATATTATGATAATTTTGGCAATATTAAATGGTAAAAACAGTACATATTTCTAATCAGAACACAGACACAAAAGAAAAGACAGGCAGATTTGTTTTGAACTGCCTGTCCGCAATGCTAATCATTATTCTAATTTAGAATTATTTGTTGTCGAGCCACTTGTTTATCTTATCAAAATCCTGCGTATGGATACCGTGAACATCATCATCGTAAGGGATAAATTCACATTCGGTTTTGCCTTTGAGCTTTGAATACATCGCTTCCGCCTGCGAATAATCGACCCTTTCGTCCTTTTTGCTGTGTATAATCAGCACCGGGACCTTTATTTCATCCGTCCAGTAAATCGCCGAACGCTTTTCGTATTCTTTGGGAATGACCTCCGGAGAACCTCCGATGTAGCGCGTTAGAACCTCTTTCATATCATCACGAGCCTTGTAGCTTTGAAAAAGGTCGCTGACCGCCGATACAGCGATTATACGCTTTACGCGTTTGTCATTCTTCGCTGACAAGTATGTCATCATTCCGCCGCGCGAAACTCCCGCGACGCAAAAATCATCCATATCGGCAAACTTGAACTCTTTTTCGCACAGATCTATAAGCTTGATAACGTCGTTAAGGTCGTCGCCGCCGAACTGATCCTTTCCGCCGGAGCCGCCCGCTCCCCTGTACTGAGAAGCGATCACTATACGATTATCTACTTCGGCGCAAACGTTGGCGGTGCTTTCATCATCAAGCACACCGATGTCGCTATTGCCGCCCCTGTTATACAAAATCACCTTGCTTGGCTTTTGAGATTCGACAGCCGACAGCGGCAGCGAGATATATCCCTTTATCTCGTACCCGTCCGAGAGATATGTGAATTTGTAGCTTGCGCACTTTGCCGCAGCGGAACCGCTCAAATTCACTCGCTCGATATTGTAGACGTCATCGCTTTCGTAATTCTCAAAATTATAGATGTTGTTTTCATCGATCTTCGACTGTGACGACTGCGCGCACGAGGTCATAGAAAGAACAAAAACAATAATCAACGCAAAACAAACGCCGGTTTTAATTCGTTTATAGAATTTTATCATATACTCACCGCCTATGATTAAATATGAATCACTTAAATATCCTCTGCAAAAAGTTATACATACAAACGCCCCAGAATTTTGAGTCGTGGCCAAAGCCCTCTACATAATCGTAACGATTGCCTATTCCCATATCGCTGAATATCTCGCTGTACCTTTGTGTAAACGAGATGTTCCACGGGTCATTTGAGCCTACCGCGAGATAAAGGTACTTTGGCTTGTTTTCTTCTGCGGGAACGGGAAAACCGTCCTCAAAATACGGGACCGTCCAGTAGCTTCTGTTATAGTTATCGGTCATCACGATCGCGTTGCCATCGGGAGAAATGCTCGCGATGTAGCCAAACTTGTCGGGGAATTTAAAGCCCGTGCAAAGCGACCTTGCTCCGCCCTCGGAAACTCCGGCTACGGCGGTATTGAGCCTGCCCTCGGCGACCGCGTAGTGTTCGCTGATATACGGCATAAGGTCATAAGCAATATCGTCCACGACCTTGTCGTAGGAATATCTCATATGCCAGCCGTCGTTTTCGTCCTTATCTTCCTGCTTTGCCGTGTACATATCAACGCCGACGATTATCATCGGCACGGTTTTCTTTTCGCGCAGCAGGTTGCCGTATAGCATATGCAGGTATGAGCCGTTGTGGACGTGGGCGGTATAGTCCGCGCCCCAGCCGTGGATCATATACATCACGGGGTATTTTTTCTTTTGGTCGTAGCCGGGAGGAAGCAGGATATTGAACCGCTTGTAATCGTCCGCGGTCGATGAATAATACTCAATGTCTGTCATAAGCGTGCCGTAATCGGTATCGCCTTGATTTTCAAACCAATCGGAGCCCACGTCGTATTCGGTATCTTCCGCGTAAGGGTCAAACGGCGGCTTTGTTTCCACGGGAACTGTCGTCGGAGGCACGGTGGTAACGGGAGCAGTCGTGGGAGCTTGGGTCGGTTTAGCCGTTGTCGGCTGTGTTGTGACCGCAGGCTCGGTAAAAACCATAGTGGGTTGTTCCGCAGTTGTTTCGCTTTGCCCTTCCTCTTTGCAAGAGGCTAAGCTCAGCGCGAAAACCAACATAAGTATTACCGCCGCGATTCTGCCGCGAATATCAAATAAAAACAAACTGTCTTTTTTCAAATCTATCACCAGAACTTTATATATGCTTTGATTATACAATATTTTAATACTGAATTCAATATAAATAACAAAAAGCCGAGCGGATAATTCCGCCCGGCAAGTATTAATATGTTCTGTTTTATGATTCCTTCAGCATACTGCTGACATTAGCAAGATATGTGATATACAGAATGTACTGGATCACAGTAAGCACCGCGACTAACAATTTAATGATCAGGTTAAATGTCTTTAAAATATCCGGATTGATAAAGAATAATATGCGGTTTAAGATAATGAGGACGATGTTCAGCGCATAGATCGCGCTGACTATCTTTATGATAGTATTACCGCGGCGAACCAATCCTTCATCACGGCACTTGTATGAAAGATTAACCATACCGCCGACAGCGGATACTATCACCACCATATGCGTTGTTTCCGC
This sequence comes from uncultured Ruminococcus sp., assembly GCA_902776495.1. Taxonomy (GTDB): domain Bacteria; phylum Bacillota; class Clostridia; order Oscillospirales; family Acutalibacteraceae; genus Ruminococcoides. The sequence goes on from CACYQK010000043.1 coordinate 7,542, forward strand.
CGCTACTAAAACTACGGTGTATATCCACTGCATAACAACATTATTCTGAGGTTGCAGAATATTTGCAACGATCAAAAGAACAACAGTGATAATAGCGAGAATAATTGCTCTTGTAAAGCCCTCTTCATCCCTTGACGCCTGAAAATATCCGATAACTTTTATAATAAAAGAGATAAAGAATACAGCACCGGCTGCGAAAAAGCCGATCACAAGACCGGTTCCCAATCCGGCTGCTTTATCAGCGAGTATCACGTCTTTGTTCGCAGCGGTAATCAAAATCATGATCGCCAATGCGATTCCGGAAATCAGTGTTAACAGCTCTGAAATAAAGATTTTACTAATACCTTTTGCTGCGTGTGGAAAACTCATAAATCCATCTCCTTTAATTTCTTATAAAGAATTATTATAATTTTACCTTAACTCTCTGCGAGAGCCTTTTTTGCCTTAGCCAAAAGAACAAGGTAAAGAATGTACTGAACGACATTGAGGAAAACGGCGATAGCCGCTAAAGTAATTACTAACCACTGTGCAAAATAACTTGCAATCGCAAAAATGCCGAAAAATCTCGCGAACAGTGAAAGGATGCCGATCCAGATGATGAGCTTGAACTGTCCGCCGCTTCTGAGCACTAATTCCTCATTGCCGAGCTTAGTACCAAGACTGCCAACGCCGAGGATGATGAGGAGCAGGCAAATAAAGCTGATCACAGCCGATATTGAGTCTGTAAGATTGTAAAGGAACGGATTGTCAGGGAAAAAGATACCTATGATCGCTAATACCGCGCATACTATCAATCCAAATACTACGAAGTATAAAACCAGCTTAAAAGCAGGTTCGTCCTTTGAACTCTGAATAACGCCGACGAGTTTAAAGATCAGCGCCAATACCGCGAGTACAGCTGCTCCCGCCAAGCATACTAAAAAGCCGATACTTGATACACCCAAGGCAACCTCATTGCCCTCTTCTTTGCCATAAGCAATAATGATGCCTAAAACCATAGCAACGCCGAAAGCCACAATGGCGATCAAGTTGAAAATCTCCGCAGAAAAAATCTTTTTGATTCCTTTTGCTGCGTGTGGAAATCTCATTTTTCATTTCTCCTTTTATGTAATATAGTGAATTGTGCGGTGTTGCTTTAAACAATTCAAGTACATTATACCATAAATAAAAAATCATTCCAGATTTATTGCAGTATTTTAATCTTTTAAATTCAAAATATACCTCGTCAACGCGCTTGAAAGACATAATGCTTTGTGATAGAATAAAACTATAAAACACGAAAGAAGGTGCGCAGGTGGACAGCAAGGATACTATCAGGCGCGACAAGGGTATGCTCTTTTTGACCGACGAAGTTTTGGCAGAGCAGCTCAACGATGCAAGGCGGCTGATACAGCGCATCAACTTTATGGACAGAAGCGATGGCAAGCCTCTTGCCGCGGCTTTCAGAACGAGCCCATGATCAGCCTCTTTCGAGATTTGACTTTCACTGCACTCCCCCTTTCTTTTCAGTTGATTCTATTATATCAAAAAAGAAAACCTATGGCAATAAAAAATAATTCCGAAAACTCAGTTTTAAACAAGATGAGCTGCCGACACTTTCGCCGGCAGCTCGCTTTATGTTTTTATCGTTATTTAATCCGGAACAAAGGGAAGCTCATAGTCATCCTTTTTATTTCCGAAATCCTTTGCCTCGTCTCCTATATGGTACGGGTCATCGGCAAACTGCGCGATCTTGCGCTGGATAGCGGTGGCGTCGGTAACGCTCAGCTTTTTGCCGTCGACATTACAGCGGCGCGCAACGGTACCGCCGTCGTCCTGTTCGATCCCTGCGAGGATCCTCTGTATCCTTGTGACGTCGCCGATGGTGATATAGCCGTCAATGTTCGCGTCGCCGATAAAATACGGCTCATAGATCTTGAAGGTCACGGGAACAGCGCCGTCATCAAAGGTCAGCATCATATTATGCGTTCCCAAGCTATACCCAACGAGCTCGGACTTTCCGATAGAGAGCAAGCCCTCGTGGAGCAGCATATTGCTCTCGACATTTGAACCGAGGTAGTTTCCGTCCACCGATACCGAACCGATAACCGACTCGGAATTTGTCTGGATCTTGATGCCCGATGAGCCGTTGCGGTTCCACTCTATCGTGGGAGTTGTTGTGGTTATCTCCTTGGGCTCGAGCGGCAGGATATTGTCGTACTCAACATACGCCATAACGCGGTCGCTGTTCTTTGCGTACTGCTGTCCGCGGAACTCCTCCTCGACATCCAAATCTATCTGACGTGTGATGACCTGACCGTCGGAGTTGCCGTTTGTGTAGGTCAGCACGTGGGTGTTCTCGTCATAATCGACAACGATCGCGACGTGGTCAAAATAATCGCCCGAGCTGTCCCATGAGAAAAAGATAAGTCCGCCCGGCTGATACGGGATATCGAATGGATCAATGTCGATGTGGTAGTAGGTGTTCCAGTAGTATTTATCAAGCTTGTGGTGCGCCTTTGGTGTGTAGTAAACTCCCTGCTGCTTAAAGTTGTAAGCGAGTATCCAGCTATCCGCGTCAAACTCTACCCTCGGCTCGGCGCAGTAGGAATAATAGTATCTTTTTAGCCTTGCGTCATCGTTGTATCCCGCCTGATAAAGGCACCAGCTGACAAAGATAGCGCACCAGTCGATGTCGTTGTACTCTTCGCCCTCGGCACAGTCCATAATGTAGCTCTGCGCCCAGCGGGTGTATTCGGTATTGCCCGTTAAATTCGAGTTCATTCTGAGCTCTTTGCCCGTCCAGAGGAGCCCGTCGGCGCGAGCCTGCTCAATGTCGATACCTTCTGTCGCGTAGTTCTGATAACCCTCCTGAGAGAGAGCGATCGCCAAAGTTTTTTGCATAGCGGTCTTTTCATCGCTGTTTTCAAGCGACGCAGTCAACTTTTCATAAAACGGCGAGCTCATATATTCCTGCGAGAATTTCAGATCTTCATCAGCAAAAGCCGTGGGTACGGCAAACATCAATGAAGTTACCACTATTATCACAGCTAACGCTGCGGATACCAATCGTTTTTTTACCATAATATACCTCCGTTATTTATCAGCTTGAACGTTGCACAGCTTATGATAGTCCGACGCTGTCATTATCCATTTATCCGCCAATGTGGGCAGCGGATGTCCCCAGTTCTCGGGCACGGAACGGGCTATGCGTTTAAAGCCTTGCTTTTTAAGGCTCCCCTCGGACGCCTTGTTGTCGGGCATCGCGCTTGTCGTAAGGAGCTTTATGCCGATCTCATTAAAAATATAATCAATGATCAAATCGAGCGTTTCGGGCGCAATACCCTTGCCGTGGTATTGAGGCAGCAACCTTTGTCCGAGGCTTATCTTGCGCACCGCCGCGCGGTAGCCGTAAAGCTCCACCAGTCCGCAGAAAGAATCACCTGTGAAAACACCGAGGATAAGTGATTTTTCAAGGCACTCATCATACAAACGGTTTATCACTTCGTGAGCGTCGTCGTACTTTTTCTCAAACAAAAAAGTCGGCAGATAGCGGTATACTTCTTCACAGCTTGTCAGCTCGCTCAGACCGTCCGCGTCATCCAAGGTCAGCGGTCTTAGCGTTACACTCTCCCCTTTTAGTACGGGGAGCTCCGGGAATAGTTTTTTGATCATCTTGGCATTGGCCTCCGATAAAATTTTCTTTTTATATTCTATCATAACACTGCCGCAAAATCAATATTCACAGTTTTTTTATTATTATTGACACATAAATATGCTAAGCAAAAGAAAATGACTGCCGCAGGCGATGACTCCAAAACATAAGGAACGGAAGTAAAACAGGATAACGCATAATTAATATAACAGAAAAAACATCAAAGCCTCCCCAAACGCTTGGCGTATCAGGGAGGCTTGATTATTGTATACAATTATTTCTTTTTAGTCAGCTTTCTGACGCTGTAGATAGCAAGCGCGATAGCAAATACGATTCCGATGATTGAGATCAGCGGCATATTGTTTTCAGTCTTTGGCGCTATATCATAACCCGCAAGGATACACGAGCCAATAAACAGTACGCAGGCGATCAGAGAGAGCACGACGTACTTGACATAGACGCCGATTTTCTCGAGCGGCTCGTCAATACCCGTGAGCTCCATATTCATCTTCATCTTGCCCTTGGCGACTGCCGAAAGCGCGTCCGCGGTCAGTCCGGGGATCTTCGCGGCCTTTTTGCCGGTGTTGAGGATGTCCTTGCCCGCGTCAAGAAGAGTCTGTTTGATGTCAAAGTTCTTCTTTGTGCGCTCGATCATCTTGTCGGATAAGAGCTTAAACAGATCGAGATCGGGGCAAAGCTGCTCAATAACGCCTTCGATAGCGAGTATAGCTCTGCCGAGCATTGTAAACTGACCGGGCAGTGTGATATGGTGCTTTGACGCAAGGTCAGTTATCTCATCGAACAGATCGGATATATCTATGTCGCTTATGCCTTTGGTGCCGGAATACTTTGAAAGGAAGAACTCCGCGTCCTCGACCAGCTTGTCGCGGTTGGTCTTTGAGGATGTAGCTCCCATTGAGGTGATACCGTTGACCAATTCCTCCGCCTCGCAGCTGAGCAAAGAAAGAACCAGCTCCTGGATAGTGTCGATATCCTTGTCGGTCACGTGACCGATCATACCGAAGTCGATCCAGTAGGGCTTACCGCCGGATATCATAATATTACCCTGGTGCGGGTCGGCGTGGAATGAACCGACGTCAAACACCTGATGAACAAAGTTTTCGGCAACAGCCTGACCGATAGCCATCGGGTCATAACCGTCCTCTATGATCCTGTCCTTATGTGAAACGGTGTAGCCGTCGACAAAATCCATTGTCATAATGCGTTCGGTCGTCAGATCGTCATAAACCGACGGACAGGTGATCTTCTCCTCGTCCTCAATGCAGTTTTCCTTGAAGAACTTGGTGTTGTTTGCCTCAATGCGGCAGTCAAGCTCCTCTTCCGTAACCTTTTCGAGCTCTTCGATTACCGATACAAGGTCGATAGTCTGGCCGTCTTCATCATCTACAACGACATTTACAAGTCCTGCGAGCTTTTTGAGCAGCACATAGTCCTTGCGCATCATATCCGCGATCAGCGGACGCTGAACCTTGGTTACAACGGGCGTTCCGTCCTTTAGCACGGCGTAATGCACCTGACCCATCGAAGCCGAACCGAGCGGCTCGTCCTTAAACTCGCTGTAAATCTCGTCTATCTTCTTGCCTGTCTCCTCCTCGATGACCGCTTTTGCGACCTCGGGATCGAGCGGCTTAACATTCTGTCTGAGTTTTTCAAGCTCCTTGCAGTAAGCCTCGGGAAGCAAATCTACACGGCTTGACATTATCTGACCGATCTTTACGTAAGTCGGGCCCAGATCCTCAAGCGTTGTGCGAAGCTCAACGGGAGTAAAACCGTTTGCGTAATAGTTATGAGCGGCAAAAATGCTGAGCATCTCGGCGCCGCGGGTTTTGTCACGCTTGTGATAATCCGCGATCTCTTTTTTGAGGAGCTCCTTCATACGGGCGCTCATCTCTTTGCGGTTACCCTTTGTTTCTACCTTGATATTTTCCATTTCCTGACGGAGCTTTTCTTTGTTTATTCTCTGTTTTTCTTTCTTTTCCTGTTTATCTTGGTTATTATTCGCCATCTTCATTTCCTCCCTTCGAGTTTCTGACCGGCCATGTCCAGATCAGACGGATTCCGCTGACAATTGCGGAGAAGAACACCGTGCAGCCTATTACCTTCATCAGCATTTCGGGAGTTCCCCAGAAGGGATTGACAAAGAGCACAACGCCGGCGAAAATCAATAGTACCGACAAAATCGTCAGCACCCACCAGCCATGGCGCTTTGAGCGGCGGGCATAGGTAAATGAGTGGACCATAGTGCGCACACCGTCAACAACGAGCAAAAAGCCGAACAGCCACGCCAGAACCACCATAAGCTCGTTCTTGAAAACCAACACCGCAACACCTACGATACCGAGGACAAGCGCGCCTATGAACTTTAGATACTCCATCAACGATTTTTTGCTCGACATAAAGTTCAGCGAAAGAACGATCGCGATAACGATCAGCGTATAGCCGAACAACATCGTCAGCGCCGGGATGTAATCTCTCGGGCAGAGCATAATGATCGCGCCGAGAAAAACAAGCAGGATCGCCGACAAAATGGAGTTTCGTTTTAGTTTGTCTAATGAATCAAAAAGCATAAGAACCTCCTGTGAATAAATTATCGTATCTATTTTAGCACAAAAAAGTGCGGTTGTCATCAAAATAATTACTTTTCGCAAATTGCAATAGCAAGTTGCAACAATTTTTGAGTCTGTAGTAGATCGCCGCGAGTTTTTCGAGGGAGGAGCGTAGCGACGAGCGAGGAAAACTC
>CACYQK010000044.1:0-10676 GCA_902776495.1 uncultured Ruminococcus sp.
ACGAGGAGAGCAGGCGTTACTTTGAGGAGCGCTTTGAGGGTGTTGAGTGGTCGTGCTATCCCAAGACAGACCACGAATCACGCAAGAATGAGATGGGCGAGCTGTTAGTGCCGATCGGCATCGAGCAGCCCCAGATGAAGGCTATGGAGAGGCGTTACCGTCTAAGCCGTAACGAGTTCTTTATCACCGTAGCCGCGCTTGCTATCTCGATCTACAACAGAGAAAATGACATAAAGCTCTGCTGGATATATAACGGACGCGAGGATATGACCGCTATGAATTCGGTCGGACTCTTGTTCCGCGAGCTTCCGGTAGGTTTAAGATTAAAAGAAGATATGACTCTGCGCGAGCTGTTCGCTGAAGTTCAGGAGCAGGTCCAGAAGGGCATAGAGCACAGCTGCTATCCGTATGTTGATATCAACAACCAGGCGGGCAGCGATGAAGCAGCGTACCTGCTGTATCAGCGCGATATCCGCGATATGGGCGGCGTTGACGGTATGGATGTTGAAACTATCGACATCCGTCAGAACCAGGCTGCTTCGCAGACAGTTCTCGATATGGAGATCCTCGACGGTGAGGACGGCCTGATGCTTATGATCGACTATACCGCGAGCCTTTACGAAGACCACAGTATGGATGAATTCAAGGATGTATTCCTCAGAGTAGCTCAGGGTCTTGTAACTCACAATTCCCAGAACGACGTCACTGTTGGCGAGCTGCAAAGAAAGTACAGAAGCAAGTTCGATTTCTTTGAAACCATCAAGGCTGTTTTCGGTAGAAAGAAATGACAGATGAAAAAATCGCAAAAATCCACCGAAGTTATGGACAGAATCTGATTGTAACAGGTGAATTTGATCCGTTACTTTCCGCTAAATGCAGCAACGGCACGTTTGTAGGAACAAAAAAGGGCGATGTTTGCGAGTTCCGCGGTATTCCTTACGCAAAACCGCCCGTGAGGGAGCTGAGATGGAAGGCTCCCGAGGCTGTCGAGGACGACGATACCGTATGGCAGGCGGTCTACAACGGCAAATCTCCGATACAGACGGAATGGCCTTCCGAACTGGCTTCGTACTATATGCAGGGCGAGGACTGCCTCTATCTAAATATCTGGAAAAATCGCAAGGACAGCACGCCCGATAAGCCTGTTATGGTGTTTTTTCACGGCGGCTCATACGGCTGGGGAGGTACCGCCGACCCAATGTATGACGGAACCAATTTTGTCACAAAACAGTCGGATATTATCCTTGTCACCGTCGGCTATCGCGTTGGACTTATGGGTTTTGTCGATCTGTCGTATTTTGAGGGCGGAGCTGAATATTCGGACGCTCCGAACCTCGGTATACTCGATCAGATAGAAGCTTTGCGCTGGATAAAAAAGAATATCTCCGCATTTGGCGGCGACCCGAAAAACGTCACGATCTTCGGCGAATCGGCGGGCGGCGGCAGTGTGTCGCTTCTCCCGATGATACCTCGCGCCAAAGGATTGTTTAAGAGAGTTATCGCAGAGAGCGGCTCGGTCGCGCTGACATTCTCAAAGCAGGAGTGTCGGGAGTTTTCAAGGCGCTTGATGAAAGAGAGTAAGGCGAGCTCGGTAAAAGAGCTGTTGGAGCTGTCCGAGTACGAGCTTAAAATGCTAAACGAAAAGCTCAACGAGTACAATAATTTCCCGCAGCGTGACGGAAGACTTATACCGCATGACCCTTATATCCCATATGAAAACGGTACGACTGCGGACGTGGATATGCTTATCGGCACAAATAGCGAGGAGATGAATTACTGGATCGGAGAGATCGGCGGAGTAGTTTCTTTCCGCTTCAGTATCCCGATCAAGTTTGAGAACGATATGAAAATGCTCCCGCCAAAGGATAAAAAGCGCGTCAAGTATTTTATCAATAATATGAAGGGTCACAGTATGTGGCGTATGGCGCGGTTTTACGATGAGATCATGTTCAGGCTTCCCGCTGTTGAACAGGCGACTCTCCACAAAAAAAATGGCGGCAAAGCGTATATGTACTACTGGACGGTGCCCTCAAAGCTATCTATGCGAAAGGCTTGCCACGCGGTAGAGCTTGCCTATGTGTTCGGCAATGTCAATGAAACGATCTACACCGGAGAGCCCGCTGACGAAGCCTTGTCCGATACCGTTATGACTATGTGGACGAACTTCGCAAGGAGCGGCGACCCGTCAACCGATGATCTGGCGTGGGAGGAATACACCGTGCAGTCGCGAGCGACGATGGTGTTTTCCGATCAGCCGCATATTAAATATGATGTGCTGAGAGGACGCAGAAAGCTCCTTTCTCCGCTTTTGCGCCATATGATAAACCCGTCATACGCAACGCTCGATTATAATGTTCCGTTTGTGAGAAAAGCGATTATCCGCAGCTCTGTACTTATTGCGGGAATTGCGGGAGTAACGCTATTGGCGGTAAAAAAACTTAATAAAAAATCGAATTAGAAATAAATGCAAAACGGCAAGGTGTGATATCTTGCCGTTTTTGTGCGCTTTTGGCGTTATTTTGTACTGTTTACTATTTTGTAATACCGATTTAAGGCTACAAAAGACTTGTATTTTTTTATTTTAGTGATATAATTCATATAGGTATATAGAAGGAGGAGAGATTATGTCTGAGAAAAAGAAAACCGATGTATCGGAAGATACAAAGGAATTAACTACAGAAATAAATGACCCCCCCGACAAAGAAGAACTTGATGCCCCGGAATCGCCCGATGATGAGCTGAAAAACGAGGATGTCACCGATGAAGAGCTTGACGAAGAAGACGAATTGGATGATGAAGAACTCGAAAAGGCTTTTGATCCCGCAAACGCCGATGAGCATCAGGTCTTTATTAATGTCTTGCAGGCTTATGACGAAGCCAAAAAAAAGCGTGAAAAATATAAAAAATACGGTCCTCTGTTCGTTATAATCTCCGGAATAGTCTTTCTTGCCCTGATATTCACTCTTTCAAGAAAAATTGAATTTCTAATTTTATGGGTGATCACAGACTTGATTTGCGTAGCATTGATGATACGCGCCGAGTATGTGTTTAATCAGTTCAAAGAGATATTGGGTATCGTTAAAAAAGAGGATGACGAGGATTTTGAAGAGGAGGAAGATGAATGAAAAAGATATTTAAGATATTCCATCAGGATCTGAAAAGTATGACAAAAAACCTGATCATTTTTGTCGTTATTATCGGTATCACGATCCTTCCTGCTCTGTACGCATGGTTCAATATTGCCGCTAACTGGGATCCGTATTCTAACACAGGCGACCTTTCGTTTGCGGTTTGTTCGCTCGACAAGGGCTATAAATTCAAGGGGCTTGACATCAAAGCCGGCGATAAAATCGTTGACGGATTAAAGTCCAACGATAAAATGGGCTGGGAATTTGTCGATGACGCGGAAGAAGCACATAAGGGCGTAGAGGACGGCAAATACTATGCCGCCGTTGTTATTCCCGAGAATTTCAGCAAAAATCTGCTTTCTATCACAAACGGCAAATTCAATCAGGCAAAGCTCCAATATTATGTTAATGAAAAGAAAAACGCCATCGCTCCCAAGATCACAGATAAGGGCATCCAGGCTATGCAGGAGTCGGTCGACGCGACATACGTAAGCACAATAGCTGAGACAATAGCCAAGGTGCTCAATGTGACAAACGAGGAGCTCAAGGGCGACAAGGTAAAGCTCGCCGATAAGCTGACTACCTCGCTCACTAACGCCAAGGCGGATATAGAAAGCGCAAAGGAATCAATCGATCTGCTTATCGCCACACTCGATTCGATCGAGGAGCTTATCAAAACAAACCAGGATATGCTGCCTAAGATCCAGAGCGCGATAACAAAAGCCGGCGTAGTTGCGGGCGATATAAAGTCAACGTTACAGGCCGCGCAGAACACAACCCAGCAGCTTACCTCTACGATACAAGACCTGATAGACTCGGGCGACGCGCATATGGAGAATATCTCAAACGCGCTTGACGACGCTTTTGCCAATGTCAGCGGCGACGCCAACACGGTCGCGGATAAGCTAAATAAAATCAAAAAACCAAATGAATTAAAGATAGAATTAAACAACCGCCTGATCTCCGTTTTCCAAAGGATCCAGGATAACCTCGGGGTCGATTGCTCCAAGGCGATCAACGCTCTTACAAGAGCCAACGCAAAGCAACAGGCTATCATTGATAAAATCAACAGCATTTGCGATAACATCAAAAAGACAGGCAAGATTCCCGAGAACGCCAAAGCGGAGCTTGACGGCCTTCTTTCGCAGGCAAACACCGAGCTTGCGGCTGTTAAGACCGAATATTCGACCTTAAAGGGAAAAATCGACACCGCGATCAACAATTCCTACGGCACTCTTGATAAAATCTCTGAATTCGCTCAGACCGTTGACGTTGAAAACGGCGATCTTAACTCGGCGTTCAAATCAGGCTTGACCTCTATTGCAAGTCTTAAAAAGGTTTTAGTTGAGCTAAAGGACGCGTTCGATAAGCTCGAGGTTAAAATTGACAAGACCATAAAGCGTATAGGAGATGTTAAAAACGACGATTCGCTCGAGAATATGCTGCTGCCGATAATCGAGGATCCGCAGGTACTCGGCGAATTCATCTCGGCTCCGGTCGATTACGACACCAACAGGGTGTTCCCGATAGAAAACTACGGTTCGGCAATGTCGCCCTTCTATTCATCGCTCGCGCTGTGGGTAGGCGGAGTCGTACTTGTCGCCGTGCTTAATGTTGATTTGACAAAACGGGACCGCAAAAAGCTCGGCAAGGCAAACTCCACGCAGCTGTTCTTCGGAAGGTATGTTATCTTCTTCGTGCTCAGTCAGATACAGGCACTTATCATCGCGCTCGGAGATGTATTCTTCCTAAAGGTCCAGTGCGTTGATCTGCCGCTGTTCATTTTGAGCTGTATGGTTTCTGCCTTTGTATATTCGCTGATCATCTATTCGCTGACGATAACCTTCAGCGTAATAGGCAAGGCGCTCGCGGTAATCATACTGATCATGCAGGTTGCAGGCTCGGGCGGCACGTTCCCGATAGAGGTTTTACCCGGACCCTACAAGGCTATCGCTCCGTTCTTGCCGTTCAAATACGGTATCAACGCGATCAGAGAAACCGTTGCGGGCGTTAATATGGACGCGTATCTAAAGAATATGGGAATGTTGCTGTTGTTCATCATTCCCGCGCTTGTTCTCGGACTTGTTTTAAGAAAGCCCTGTATCAAGATAATCAGCTTCTTTAATAAAAAGATCGAGCAAAGTGACTTGGTAATATAATCAATCAAATATAGATTCATCTTTGGGAGGTGAGTATATGCAAGATATGATCAAAAGAATAGTCGAGGCGGACAACGAGGCAAAGGCTCTTGAAGAGGCAAACAAAAAGGCCGCCGAAAGAGAAAAGCTGAAAATCGAAGAAGAGGCCAAGGCTATTTATCAGGAATATATGGATGAGGCTCAGGAGGCGATCGACAAAAACGACGCCTATCTTGACAAACGGTTCGCGCGTAAACTTACAGAGGTTGACGCGAAGCAGGAGTCTACCTTGATAAAGATGAGAGCCGATTATGAATCAAACCGCGACAGATGGGTTGACGAGATCGTCAGCCGAGTTACCGGTTGACAGGAGGTGATTTTATGTCCGCCACATCCTACGCTGTCTTGGCAAAGGCAAGGGCAAAGTACGGCAGGTTTATGACCGACAAGGATTACTCAAGCATCCTCGCGTGTCAGAGCGTTGCCGAGGTTATGGTATATTTAAAATCACACACCCATTACGCTTCTGTCCTTTCGGATGTAAACGAACGCGACGTGCACAGAGGTTGGCTCGAGCTGCTTTTAAGGCAGTATTTGTTTAACGAGTTCGACTCCCTGTGTCACTACGATTCCGGCGTTAGCGCGGGATTTTCGCGCTATGTTATAGAAAAAACCGAGGTGGAGCAGATCATAAGATTTTTGATTTTGCTCAACTCAAATTCAACCGAAAAATTCATCTTTCAGTTTCCCGCCTTTTTGTCAAAGCATACGGTCCTTGATGAAAACAGGCTCGCAAACGCGAGCAACTTTGACGAGTTCCTGAACGCGCTCGCTAATACGCCTTATTACGATATTCTTAAAATATATAAGCCCGATGACAAGGGAAGGCTTCCCGTTTCGGATATCGAAAACAAGCTTTACGCTTATATCCTCGGGCATATGCTTAAGATAATCAACAAAAAAACAAAAGGTAATGAGCGCAGAGAGCTGCTTTCGATATTCAGAACGATGAACGATTACAGTATTTTTTCAAGGATACTCAGGCTAAAAAAATACTATAATCTTCCACCGGAAGTGATCAAGACGAATATGCTGCCCGAGTTCAGCAGTTTGAGCCCTAAGCTAATTGATAAAATGTGCGAGGCTGAGAATTCCGCAGAGGTGTTCCAGATTATGCAAAGCACAGGCTGCGGAAGAATGATCGGTAAGATCGGTTATGTAAATGCGGGCGATATTACCCCGAGGGTGCAGTACCGTCTGGCAAAAAAGAATATCCATTTTTCTAACAGCCCTTCGGTTGTAATGGTTTCATTTATGTTTTTATCGGAAATCGAGCTGATGAATACGATTTGTATGATAGAGGGAATCAGATATCAGCTTGATCCGAAAACTATAAAATCAATGATCATTCATTGACGACTGTTAAGGCAATAGCAATAAAGAGGTGATTTTAATTTGGCAGTATCATCAATGCAGGCCGTGAACATTATAGGCTTGATGGATTACATTGACGATGTAATCACGGTACTTGGTGAGTCAGGTGTATTTCATCCGGACGAGGTCAGCAACTTTTACGATGACCTAAAGGATTTTACACACCTGCAGACAAAAAACAGCTATGCCGAGCCTCTTACGAATCTAAAATCCGCCTTGAATCAAACAAAGCGTAAATTTCCCATAAAGGATGAAAGTGATTTTAATCCGACTTTTGAAGAGCTCGAAAGCTTTTCGGCTAAGACTACTGAGGAAATCGACGCATTGTATGACGCAAAGGAGACCGTCGCTCAAAAGGTCGAGCAGGCAAAGCACGACCTTGATATCGCGAGTCACTTTGCGGGTCTGGATGTTCAGATTCAAAAGGTTCTTCAGTTAAAGTACATGAAGGCGCGCTTCGGAAGACTGCCCAAGGACAGCCTTCAAAAGCTCGAGGCGTACAAGGACTACAAGTATGTTGACTTTGCCCAGTGTACCGAGGACAAAACCCATAGCTGGGGCGTGTACTTTGCGCCCAAGGACAAGGTTGAAGAGATCGATAAGATCTTTGACGGCTTGTTTTTTGAACCGACCGATCTGGTCGGCGATGACGAAACTCCGATGGAGAAGATCGAGGAAATAAAAAAAGAGCTCCCTGTGCTTGAGCAGCAGGCAAAACAGGCGCAGAATGATCTTGATGATTACCTCGACGATAACGGAGAGCAGATCACCCGTTATCTTTCAAAGCTTGAAGAGCTGTATTTGTACGCGGGTATCCGCACAAAGGCTCTCCAGCACAATAACAGCTTTATTATAGTCGGCTGGGTACCTACCAATAGCAAAAAGACGCTTAAAAGCAGGCTGAAAAAAATCAAAAGCGTTGAACTTGATTTTTCTGACGCTAAGAACGAGCTGGACAAGCGTCCGCCGGTCAAACTCAAAAACTGCTTCCTTGCAAAGCCGTTTGAGTTTTACACCGATATGTACGGCGTACCAAAATATAACGAGATCGACCCGACGCTTTTTGTAGCCATAACCTATGTGGTTATTTTCGGCATTATGTTCGCTGATCTGGGGCAGGGCTTCTGCCTTATGATAGCGGGATTGTTGATGTGGAAGGTCAAGAAGATGGCTATCGGCAGGATACTTTTCCCGTGCGGAATATCGGCAATGATTTTCGGAACGCTGTTCGGAAGCGTATTCGGCTTTGAGAACGCTCTGGATTGGTTCTATAAATTGCTCGGTTTTGAAGAGAAACCCATACACGTTATGGATCCCCAGCATACAACAAGTATAATATTTATCGCTATCGGAATAGGTGTTGTTTTACTTGTTGTCGCCATGCTGCTCAACGTTTACACGTCCATTCGACAAAAAAACTTTGGCAGAGCGTTGTTCAGTACCAGCGGAGTAGCGGGAATAATCTTCTATTGCTCGCTTGTTTTCGGGCTTGTAAACGAAATGTTCTTGGGCAATCACATTATGACGCTTCCGTATATTCTCGGACTTGTGGTTCTTCCGTTTATACTCATTTTCTTTGCGGAACCGCTTGGAGATCTGGTCAACGGAGAAAAGGATTGGCAGCCCGAAAGCTGGGGCGGATATATCGTTGAGAATATTTTTGAATCCATAGAGGTTCTGCTCGGCTATGTTACAAACACAATGAGCTTTTTGCGTGTAGGCGCGTTCGTTCTTGTACACGCGGGTATGATGATGGTTGTGTTTGTTCTTGCCGAGACCGTAGGTCCCGAGTTCAGCTTCGGATATATATTGGTTGTCGTTATAGGCAATATCATTGTAATGGTTCTCGAGGCGTTACTTGTTGCTATTCAGGTATTAAGACTTGAGTATTACGAGATGTTCAGTCGTTTCTATTCGGGAGAGGGAAGACCCTTTGAACCCGTAAAAATAAAAACAGAATAAACTTTGGAGGTTTACTATTATGTCAATTTTTGATTTCTTATTTATGGCTTTACCCGTAGTGTTTTTGATCGTTTCCGTATTAATTGCCGTTAAGGCGGTATCGCGCGGAAAAGGCAGAAAGAAAACCGTACTTATGCAGCTTGCTTCTTTTGCTGCTGTATTCGCGATTTGTATGGTGTGCCCGTTAGTTGCAAGCGCCGCAACAGGCGAAACAGCTGATCCTGCGGCTGGTGCAGCGGGTATGGCGTATATCGGCGCGGGTGCCGCGACAGGCCTTTCGTGTATCGGCGGCGGTATCGCCGTTGGTAATGCTGCTCCCGCGGCTATCGGCGCGACAAGTGAGGATCCCAAGGCGTTTGGTAAGGCGATCATCTTTGTTGCTCTCGGTGAAGGTATCGCGCTTTATGGTATGCTTATTTCGATTATGATTCTTTCAAAGCTTGGATAAGTGATAAAATATGAAGTTCTATTTGATTAGTGATAACGTAGATACAAAGATGGGTATGCGTTTCGCGGGTATCCCCGGAGTGGTCGTACACGAGGAGGAAGAGGTAAGGCGTGAGCTCACTGAAGCTATGGAACGCGAGGATATCGCAGTCATACTTATGACCGAAAAGCTCGTCAAGCTCTGTCCCGACCTGATTTATGACCTAAAGCTCAATAGGAAAAAACCGCTTATCGTAGAGATCCCCGACCGTCACGGTAACGGCCGCACAAAGGACAGTATCACAAAATATGTTCAGGACGCTATCGGCGTTAAGCTGTAAAGCGTTATCACGGAAAGAAGGTAACTTATGCCGGAAAATAAAACCGATAACTTTCTGAAGGCTATAAAAAAGTATGCCAAAGCGCAGAAAAAATCCATGCGGTATGAGGTCAATCAGCTTAAAACCGAACGCCTCAAGGAAGCGGACGAAAAGGGCAAAAAGGATAAGGACGCTCTTATAAGAGAAAAGCTAAACGAAAAGCACAACCAAATGACCGCTCAGCTCGCGAAAAAAACGCAGGAGGGTCAAAAAAAGCTTTACATCGAGCGTTCCGCAATGACCGACGAAGTGTTCAAGCTTGCGGCAGATAAGCTTGTCGCGTTTACGCAGACGGATAAGTACAAGTCTATGCTTATTGACGGCGCAAAGGAGATCGCCGATTTGTTCGGCGATGAGGACTGCGTGATTTATGTTAAAGAAAGCGATATGTCGTTTGACTCTCAGATCAGGGAGCTGTTCAGCGGTAACGCGGAGGTCAAGGCTGACAATACCATAGAAATAGGCGGCGTAAAGGGCTTTTGCAAAAGTATGGGTATTATCGCGGACGAAACTCTTGACACCAAGCTTGATGAACAGCGCAGCTGGTTTGTAGAAAATGCCGATTTGAGTGTACTTTAAACCATCAGAAGCGAAAGAGATGAATAAATATGAACAATAATGTAATTTACGGAATCAACGGTCCTGTTGTTACGGTTAAGGATACCGACAGCTTCGAGATGATGGAGATGGTCCACGTCGGTGAGCAAAACCTCGTGGGCGAAGTGATCGGTATCACAGACAAACTGACCACGATCCAGGTATATGAGGAAACAACGGGCCTGAAACCCGGCGACCCCGTGTCGGGTACGGGCGCGCCGATGAACGTGCTTTTGGGACCGGGCATCATCAGCAGTATGTTTGACGGTATCGAGCGTCCTCTTAAGGCGATTGAGAAAACTTCGGGCGCGTTTATCAGCAGAGGCGCACAGGTTTCTCCGCTTGATACGGAAAAGTTGTGGTATGTCACAATGAAAATAAAAGTCGGCGACACCCTTGAGGGCGGTCAGATCTACGGTGTTGTGCCCGAAACCCCCATTGTTGAGCACCGCCTTATACTTCATCCCGACCTTTCGGGCGTTGTAAAAGAGGTTAAGCCGGATGGTGAGTATAAGCTCCACGATGTTGTTGCGGTCATCGAGGATGACCACGGCAATAAGCACGAGCTTACTTTGTGTCAGCAATGGCCTATCAGAACGGCAAGACCCGTT
>CACYQK010000045.1:0-10592 GCA_902776495.1 uncultured Ruminococcus sp.
CGTTTTCAAGGTCGGCAAGGATCTCCTTTGCCCTGTTAATTATCGAGTTCGGAACACCAGCGAGCTTTGCAACTTCTATTCCGTAGCTGTCATCAGCTCCTCCGGGAACGATCCTGCGTAAAAAGGTTATGTCGTCTCCGCGCTTTTTAACGGCGATATTGTAATTCTTAACGCCGTCAAGCAGTTCCTCCATAACCGTAAGCTCGTGGTAGTGAGTCGCAAAAAGCGTTTTAGCGCCGAGCTTCTTTTTGTCTGCACAGAATTCAAGGACCGCTCTCGCAATACTCATTCCGTCAAAGGTTGAAGTACCTCTGCCGATCTCATCAAGAATCAACAAACTTCTTGAAGTCGCGTTCTTTACGATATTGGCGACCTCGTTCATCTCAACCATAAACGTAGACTGACCCGAAGCCAAATCATCGGATGCGCCGACCCTTGTGAAAATGCTGTCAACTATTCCGATTTGAGCCGATGAAGCGGGAACAAAACAACCGATCTGCGCCATCAAAACGATCAGCGCTATCTGGCGCATATATGTGGATTTACCCGCCATATTCGGACCTGTGATGATTGCGACCCTGTCGCCCTTGCTGTCAAGGTCAACATCGTTCGGAACAAATGAAGAATTTTTCAGAAGAAGCTCAACGACCGGATGACGTGAGTCTTTGATCTTGATAGACGTTGACTGGGTAACATCGGGACGCACATAACGGTTATCGGATGCGACGTTCGCGAACGAATCAAGTACATCAAGCGTAGCGATCGCCTTTGAAGTCCTCTGTATCCTGTCAAGGTTTTGTGCGACCTTTTGACGGACTTCCTCAAAAATGCTGTATTCAAGCGCAACAGAGCGATCCTTTGCTCCCAAAATCCTCGCCTCAACTTCTTTGAGGTCAGGGGTGATATATCGCTCGCAGTTTGTCAGCGTTTGTTTGCGTATGTATGTTTCGGGCACCATATTCTTGTAAGAATTAGTTACCTCAATATAATAACCGAAAACACGGTTGTAACCCACCTTCAGCTTCGGGATACCTGTTTTATCCCTCTGCTCGGCTTCGATTTGAGCAAGGATGTCCTTTGAATTGTTCATATCGTTGTTGACAACATCAAGCTCGGGGTTATAGCCCTGCTTTATCATACCGCCTTCCCTTACGGTAAAGGGCGGCTGCTCAACGATCGCACTGTCTATCAGCGAATGGATATCCTCAAGCAAATCAATATTTTTATATATTCGCTTCAAATGAGAAGCCTTGCAGCTGCTCAAAAGTGATGATATTTTCGGCAGATCCTGAATCGCTGAGCATAATGACCGTAAATCTCTGGCGTTAGCAGAACCATAGACTATCTTGGTCATAAGTCTGTCGATATCAAAAATCCCCGACAGATTCTCGGTGAGTTCAAGCCTGAGCACGGTATCATTGACGAGCTCCTCGACCGCGCTTTGGCGGTTGTTGATCGTCGAGATATTCATCAGCGGATGTTCAAGCCAGGAGCGGATAAGCCTCTTGCCCATCGCGGTCTTTGTTTTGTCTATGACCCAAAGCAATGATCCTCGCTTTTCCTTGGTGAGCATCGTCTGAGTAAGCTCAAGGTTGCGCTGAGTATTGAAATCGAGCTTCATAAACTGAGACTCGGAATATGTGTCGATCTGAGTGATGCGCTCAAGACCGCTCATCTGGGTCTCTTTAAGATAATCGATCAATGCGCCTACAGCGCAAATGACATCAGGCTTGTCCTTGATTTTTTCAAATTCCTCGCCAAAGTGATCCAAAGCGGTTTTTGAGCAGTCTTTTAAGTTGAATTTTTCATCCTCTAAAAGCTCAACTCCCGCCGAGAGTTTTTGTTTGATAAATACCGGAAGCTGCTTGATTTCTATAACAGTTCCGCCAAGCAATATCTCCTTCGGCGCGTAGCTTGAAAGCTGATTGATAAGGATATTAAGAGAATCCTTACCGCTTATTTCTGTAGCGTTTAATTCTCCTGTAGAAATATCGCAGAAGCAAAGACCGATGGTTTTGGCGGAAGAATACATACAACAGATGTAGTTGTTCTTACCTTCCTCGAGCATACTCTGCTCCATTACGGTGCCGGGGGTGATAACGCGGATAACATCGCGCTTTACTATTCCCTTTGCCGCCTTGGGGTCCTCGGTCTGCTCACAGATAGCCACCTTGTATCCGCGCGATACAAGCTTTGCTATATATCCCTCGCAACTGTGGAACGGTACGCCGCACATCGGCGCGCGCTCCTCCTGTCCGCAGTCACGGCCTGTAAGTGTAAGCTCAAGCTCACGCGATGCCGTCAGGGCATCATCGTAAAACATCTCGTAAAAATCGCCGAGACGATAGAACAATATACAATCCTTGTTGGCTTCTTTTATTTCAAAATACTGCTTCATCATCGGGGATAATTGAGCCATTGCCTACACTCCTTTCTTAAAAATCTTGTAAACTAATCAACCGCAGCCGCCACAGGTCGAACAGCTTCCCGTGCAGTTCTCGTCATAATCTGCGGTTTCGGGATCTTTGCCCTCAGCGCTCTGAGAAATGATCGCATTGACTCGGTTGATGATCTTGTCAAACTCAGTCTTTGCGTCGTTATACGCCTTCATATGCTCGTTTGCCATAATGTTTGAGTAGATCTCGCGCATTTCTGTATTAAGCCGGTTGAGCTTGTCCTGATCCTTGTCCTTTTTAAACTGCTCTTCGTTGATCTCGAGCCTTTTGATGTTGAACTGACCGATAAGTCCCTGAAGCTCAGTATCGGCGTCAGCCTCTGCCTGAATCTTGTGAAGATTGATATAAGCATCTTCCTGCTGGATTGATTTTCCTAATTCTCTTGCAAGTGCGATAGTATCCATAATTATATCTCCTTTATTTTAACTTTCCTTTTAATATCCAATTCCTTGCGCTTGTGATCTCAGCGTTTTGGAATGTTCCTATCAGGCTTTTGTCGCCCTCAAGCTCTACTATTATGTTGCCGCTTGTACGTGCGTTTAATTCGCCTGTTTTTTCTTTTACGCTTTCAATTAGCACCTTTTCGGTTTTTCCGACCATTGACGAACATCGCTTTGCGGCTATCTCCTCCTGAACGTCAAGCAGTTCTTGGAACCATTTTGACTTTTCCTCTGCCGGTATAGGATCGTCCATCTTCTCGGCAGGAGTGCCGACTCTCGGTGAAAAAATAAAGGTAAACAGCGAGGTGAACTCTACCTCGCGGATAAGCGACAGCGTCTCCTTGAAATCTTCATAAGTCTCGCCCGGGAAGCCTACGATTATATCGCTTGTGAGCGATACGTTTTCGATTTTTTCCTTGGCGTAAGCGATCGTTTCGAGGTACTTTTTGCGGTCATAGTGCCTGTTCATAGCCTTTAATATCCTGTCGGAACCGCTCTGGAACGGCAGGTGAAGATGCTTTGATATATGCTGAGAATCCGCTATCGCGTCAATAAGCTCTTTGGAGCAGTCCTTTGGATGCGATGTCATAAACCTCAGCCAGTAATCACCTTCGATTTGATCGATCTCCGATATTAGCTGAGCAAAGCTGACCGGGGTTTCAAGCGTCTTGCCGTAGGAATTAACATTTTGACCGAGCAGGGTTATATCCTTAAAACCACTCTTGATCATATCACGGGCTTCGGAAACGATAATATCCTTTTCTCTGCTTCGCTCTCTGCCGCGGACATACGGCACAACGCAGTAGGTACAGAAGTTGTTGCAGCCGTACATTATCGGCAGCCAGCCCTTGAAGGTTCCGTCGCGGTGCGTGGGGATCCCCTCATATATCTTTTTATCATCGTTGCCGCGTTCAAAAACACGGGTTCCGTTGACAAGCGAGCTGTACATAAGCTCGGGAAAATGATGAAGCGAATGGGTGCCGAACACCAAGCCCACAAACGGAAAGCTCTTGTATATGCGGTTGGCAACGTGCTCTTGCTCCATCATACATCCGCAAAGAGCAATGAGTATCTGCGGATGTCTGCGCTTGATATTCTTCAGCGCGCCGACATTACCGAATACCCTGTCCTCGGCGTGTTCTCTGACGGCGCAGGTGTTAAATAAAATAAAATCGGCGTTTTCGGGCTCATCGGTAAAATCAAAGCCCGAACTCTGTAACATTCCCTTGATCTTTTCACTGTCAGCTACGTTTTGCTGACAGCCGTAGGTGCGGACAAACGCGAGCGGTTTTTCACCCCGCTTGCGTATATCCATAATCTCGGAAATCAGATTCATATATTCTATTTGTTTTTCAGACAGTTTATCGGACTTGATAATATTTCCAGCCAAATAAACGCCTCCTAACCCATTTTACTTATTAACCATAATATTATATCACAACTTATTTGTCATTTCAATAACAATTCACTGTTTTATCACAATATTTTGAAATTTTTTCTAATAGAGTAAATGATTACCACCATATGTTGTGGGAATCTCCCCCACGATGACCGACTGGGCGAGTTCAAAATCCGTATCAAAAGTCATCTCACCCTGATGATCCACCGAACCCGTTACAATGTGAGAAGTTATAACCAGCTTGATGTGGTGGATAGTCTGGTTTATTCCCGCGCTTTCAAAATTGCTTTCTATTCTTGAATCAAAGTTACCCGTCAAACAAAATGTCAGCGGGATCTCGGGACCTGCATTAGAAAGTAAGGTCAGCCCCGTAAACGCTCCGAGCGGTATCTTCATCTCGGAACGTTTGATTTTAGCCACCTCATCCTGCGCCGATTTTGTAACTGACGCTTTAAAGATGTTAATATTCTTTGAATTTGTCTCAACAGACTTTACCTTTCCATCGCTGCCATACTGAACCATGGCAAAATCATTATAATCAAAATCCAAATCATTTAAGGTATTCTTTACCGCGTCCGATAATGCGTCGGTCGTTATCTGACCCGCGAAATTAACTATGTAATCCCGGGAAAACTGTGATGCCTTATCCTCAAACGCCTTTACGGCAAATACGATCATCATTGAAAAAGATATAATCAAACAAAGTATTTTAATCGAAGTCCTGTTGAATCCTCTGTTGTGTCGCCTGTAAAGCAAAAAAACACCCCTCGTACATAGTATACGAGAGGTGAAAATATGTGTGGTTTTAGAATTTCAAATCACTATCATCATCAGCATCGCTGCCTGAGCAACCCTCACAGTTGAGATCGCACTCGGGATCCTCATCATTAAAAAGACCCGAAAAATCAAACTCGAGCAGCTCGCCGCAGTTAGGACACTCGATCTCGCCCTCAAGGAGAACGTCCTCGGAAACGTTGATCTTCTGTCCGCAGGAACCGCAGGTTACCTCATAAAAAGGATTGTCATCATCGAAATCAATATCATCGCAGTCGTCAAAATCCTCGTCCTCATCGTCATAGAGGTCAGACTCAACTTCTGCCAAATCTTCATCGATCTCATCAACCTGCTCGCTGAGCTCGTCATAAAGCTCCTCGACATCTGTGAGGTCATAAGCGATATCATCAAGCAAATCTACGATCGCGTTGATGACCTTTACCTCGGGCTTGCTTTCGTCAAGCGCAAGTCCTTCCGCAAGACCTTTGATATAAGCGATTTTTTCAGTAATAGTCATAAGCTTATGCCCTTCCCATATACTCGCCGGTTCTGGTGTCGATCTGGATGATCTCGCCCTCGTCAATAAACAGGGGAACCTTGATCTCCGCGCCTGTCTCCAGAGTAGCGGGCTTTGTAGCGTTTGTAGCTGTATCGCCCTTGAAGCCGGGATCTGTCTTTGTGATTTCAAGTTCAACAAAGTTAGGCGGCTCTACGCCGAAAACATTGCCCTTGTAGGAGAGAATTTTACAAACCATATTCTCCTTAACGAACTTAAAGCTGTCACCGAGAACGCTCTTGTTAATCGGAATCTGCTCCCAAGTCTCGGTGTCCATAAAGTAATAAAGGTCACCGTCGTTGTAGCTGTACTCCATATCCTTTCTCTCGATAAAGGCTGTGGGATATTTATCGTTGGGGTTAAAGGTCTTTTCAACAACTGCTCCTGTAATAACGTTTCTGATCTTTGTTCTTACAAACGCAGCTCCCTTACCCGGTTTAACGTGCTGGAACTCAATGATGGAAACAACCTGTCCATCCATCTCAAATGTTACGCCGTTTCTGAAATCACCTGCTGAAATCATTGTAATTACCTCCTATAATTCTAATACGGAAATATAAATATACCGTAAAAATACTTCATCTTATTATACTAAATTCTGACTCAAAATGCAAGGGTTTTAAAGAATAATTAGCTCTTTGGGCAAAGAAACAAAGTTTTTATACCCGCTGTCAGTAACGCAGAGCATATCTTCTATCCTCACACCGAATCTATCGGGAAGATAAATTCCCGGCTCATCGGTAATGACCATACCGCTTTTGAGCACTGTTTCGCTCTTTGTTGAGACCGTCGGAGCCTCGTGTATATCAAGCCCTACTCCGTGCCCTGTTGAATGACCGAAGTATTCGCCGTAGCCCTCCGCGGTTATAATATCACGCGCGGCTTTGTCTACATCGCAGGATTTAACGCCTGCTTTGATTTTTTCAAGCGCGGTAAGCTGAGCCTTTAAAACAATATTATAAATTGTTTCCATATCGTCTGTAGCATATTTGACAGCGACAGTCCGGGTGGTATCGCTGTGATACCCCTCATATACCGCACCGAAATCAAAAGTGAAAAAGTCACCCTCTCTGACTATATCATCAGACGGTACACCGTGAGGCAAGGATGTCTTTTTACCGGTGATCGTTATCAAATCAAACGACTTACATTCCGCGCCGTAGATATTCATCAAATATTCAAGTCTTGCTGATATTTCCTTTTCGCTCACGCCGGGCTTTACGTAATTTAGCACTTCAAGATAAGCCTTTTCGGCGATATTCTGCGCCTTTTGTATCTTCTCAATCTCGCTGTCATTCTTGATGATCCTGATATCTTCAATATGCCTGCAAAGCGATATTTCCGCACGGCAGTCAATATCGTTCCCCGCAAAGAACTTCTTAAAGCGTTCAAACCGCGACACTGTGATGCAGTCGGCTTCAAGCACAAGGTCTTTAATTCCCTCGTTTTTCAAAATCCCGAGCAGATCGTCTGTCAGCTTTTTGAACATCACGACCTTGCAGTTGCGCGATTTTTTCTTTGCCGCCTCGATATAACGAAAATCTACAAGAAGATAACTCTCGTTTTTAGTAACGAGAAAATACCCTTCGCTGTGGAAAAAGCCTGAAAAGTAACCGATGTTTACTTCATTAGTCAACATTATAGCTTGGTCGGAGTTGTTAATATAGCTCTTTAACTTATCATTCAAAGTCAATTATTATCTCCTTTAACGCGTCGATTGCAAGAAAATAACCAATCTTGCCAAAGCCCGCGATCTGTCCTACGCAAACGGGAGCGATAACAGACTTATGTCTAAACTCTTCCCTCGCGTGGATGTTTGACATATGAACTTCGATAAACGGTACATCAACGCTGGCGATAGCGTCGCGCAGAGCATAGCTGTAATGCGTCAAAGCTCCCGCGTTGATTATAACTCCGGCGTATTCATCCATAGAAGCGTGGATCTTGTCGATCAGATCGCCCTCGTGATTTGACTGATAAACTTCACATTCAAAGTCCCTTTTTTTAGCGTATTCAATAACCTTTTTTTCGATGTAGCCCGCTGTTTCGGCACCGTAAATGCCTTTTTCACGGATGCCCACCATATTGAGATTAGGCCCTAACAACAAAAGAATCTTTTCCATTTTTTCACCTTTTTCATTATTATAAATCAAAAGCGGACAGCATACGCTGTCCGCATATTGGTTACCTGTATTTGCGTTTGCGAGCTGCTTCAGATTTTTTCTTACGCTTTACAGAGGGCTTCTCATAAGCTTCTCTTTTGCGAACCTCAGCAATAACGCCAGCTCTGGCACACTGCTTTTTGAATCTTCTCAAAGCGCTTTCAAGAGATTCATTCTCTTTTAATCTAATCTCTGCCATCTATCTTCCCTCCCATCTGCCATATGGCATGGGTACTTTGCATAATTTGCAATAGCTATTATACAATATGCAGTCAAAAAAGTCAATAGGAATGTAGAATTTTAGAAATTTTTTTGAAAAACGCTCGATTTATGGCTTAACAACAAGATTAATCAGCTTTTTGGGAACAACGATCTCTTTGATGATATTCATTCCCTCAACAGCCGCCTGAACCTTTTCTTCAGCCTTCGCGAGAGTCAGCAATTCGTCCTTTGAAGCGTCAACCGGAACATTGAGCTTTGCCTTGATCTTACCGTTGACCTGAACAACGATCTCAACTGTGTCGTCAACACACTTGCTCTCATCATACTCAGGCCATTCGGTCTCGGCAAGGATACCATCGCCCAAATTGCAAGCCTGATAAACTTCCTCGGTAACGTGAGGAGCAAACGGGTTGAGCAGGATAGAGAATATCCTGAGTTCTTCCCTATTGATCGACTTTGTGTTTGAAATATCGTTGATAAGCGCCATCAAAGCTGCGATCGCCGTATTGAACTTGATGTTCTCAATATCCTCGCCGACCTTCTTGATAGTCTTGTGGAACGCGCTCTCGAGCTCGGGACGGATCTTGTCGCCGTCGATTAGGTTGTTCTGCAAATTCCAGTAACGCTCAACGAACCTGCGGCAGCCGCGGATGCTCGCCTGGCTCCACGGAGCGGCCTTTTCAAAGTCGCCGATGAACATCTCGTAAAGGCGCATAGTATCAGCGCCGTATTCGTTGACGATGTCATCGGGATTGACAACGTTGCCTCTCGATTTACTCATCTTCTCGCCGTTCTCACCCAAGATCATACCGTGAGATGTACGCTTTGCGTACGGCTCTTTTGTGGGAACAACGCCGATGTCATAGAGGAACTTGTGCCAAAAACGGCTGTAGAGCAGGTGAAGCGTAGTATGCTCCATACCGCCGTTATACCAGTCTACAGGCGACCAGTAATCGAGCGCCTCTTTTGAAGCCAATGCCTCATTGTTGTGAGGATCCATATATCTGAGATAATACCACGATGAACCCGCCCACTGAGGCATTGTGTCAGTCTCTCTGTGAGCCTTGCCGCCGCACTTGGGACAGGTTGTTGTGATCCAGTCGGTCATCTTGGCAAGCGGAGACTCGCCGTTATCGGTAGGCTCGTAGGAATCTACCATCGGGAGCTTAAGCGGAAGCTCGCTCTCGTCTATCGGAACATATCCGCACTTGTCGCAGTGCACGATCGGGATAGGCTCGCCCCAGTAACGCTGGCGTGAGAATACCCAGTCGCGGAGCTTGTAATTTACCTTTGCGTGACCCTTGCCCTCTGCAGTGAGCCAATCGATGATCTTTACCTTTGCCTCATCAACAGTCAACCCATCGAGCATACCGGAGTTGACCATAATTCCCGTAGCGCAGTCGGTAAACGCTTCTTCCTCAACATTACCGCCCTTTACTACCTCGATGATAGGAAGGTTGAATTTCTTAGCAAACTCCCAGTCACGGGTATCGTGCGCGGGAACCGCCATGATCGCGCCTGTACCGTAAGATACAAGAACATAGTCAGAGATAAAAATCGGGATCTCGGTATTGTTTACGGGGTTGATCGCCTTTACGCCGTCAAGCAGAACGCCTGTCTTGTCCTTAGCGACCTCTGTGCGCTCAAAGTCCGACTTGCGCGCGGCAGCGGCCTGATAAGCTCTGACCTCGTCCATATTTTTGAGTGTGTCCGCCCACTTTTCAATAAGCGGGTGCTCGGGAGAGATTACCATATATGTCGCGCCGTAAAGTGTATCGGCACGGGTAGTATAAATCGTAAGTGTATCGCCGGTGGTCGTAGTAAAATCGACCTCTGCGCCTGTGCTTCTGCCGATCCAGTTCTTCTGCTGAGCCTTTACCCTGTCGGGATAATCAACAAGATCAAGGTCGTTGATAAGTCTGTCGGCGTACTCTGTGATCTTGAGCATCCACTGGGATTTTACCTTATGAACGACCTCGGCGCCACAGCGCTCACACACACCGTTTACGACTTCCTCGTTAGCAAGCACGCATTTGCAGGAGGTACACCAGTTTACATTCATTTCTTTTTTATACGCGAGGTTGTGCTTAAAGAGCTGAATAAATATCCACTGCGTCCACTTGTAGTAATCGGGATCTGTGGTGTTGATCTCACGGCTCCAGTCGAACGAGATGCCGAGCGACTGGATCTGCTTTTTAAAGCGTTCAATGTTATTCTTTGTTACGATCTCGGGATGAATGTGGTTTTTGATAGCGTAGTTTTCGGTAGGCAAACCAAACGCGTCCCAGCCTATGGGATAAAGCACATTATAACCCTGAAGTCTGCGCTTTCTCGCAACGGTGTCAAGCGCGGTGTACGGACGGGGATGTCCTACATGCAGACCCTGCCCCGAAGGATAAGGAAACTCGATAAGAGCGTAAAACTTTTCCTTATCGCTCTTTTCATCAGCGTGAAAAACGCCCTTTTCTTCCCAGATTTCCTGCCACTTGGGCTCTACTGATTTGTGATTATACTTCATATTTAAACCCTCCAAGAGAATTAATCTACTATTCCTGTTAAGTCAACGGGCTTGCCGTCCTGCCA
>CACYQK010000046.1:0-20660 GCA_902776495.1 uncultured Ruminococcus sp.
AGCCGCGACTACCGCGTCAACATAGGGCATCTCGTTGAGGATCTCGAGCCCGATAGTGCCCTGACCGGCGATAACGTTCTCGTCGTCAAAGGGATGGATAAATGTATAGTTCTTCTCATCCCTGAGCCTTAAAGCCTCGTTGTAGGCGTCGTCATACACGCCCTTTACCATACAGACCTTCGCACCGTAGCCCTTAGTCGCCTCTACCTTAGAGATTGGCGCGCCGTCGGGCAGGCAGATGAGAGATTTTATTCCGTACTTTGTTGCGGCGAGCGCAACGCCCTGAGCGTGGTTGCCCGCGGAACAGGCGATAACTCCCCTGCGCTTTTCGTCGCAGGTAAGCTGGGATATCTTATAGCCCGAGCCCCTTACTTTAAATGAGCCTGTGATTTGCAGGTTCTCGGGTTTGAGGTAAACCTCGCAGTCATCGGAGATACCCTCTGCCTTTACTATGTGGGTGTGCCTGATGACGTCCTTAAGCACATAGGACGCGTGATAGATCTTATCAAGTGTTAACATTTGTACACTTCCTTTTTAACTCCATAAAAATTCATACCACACTATTTTACTACTATTTGCCGAATAAATCAAGTGCTTAATTTTGAGTTAAGAGTTTACGGCTTAGAGTTTGATATTCTTCGACAAAAAACAATGCGGCTCAGACCATTTGGAATGAACCGCTTTTGTTACTATACAATTATTCTTATTATCACGTATCAGTCAGCAAACATGGGTGTGGAGAGGTAACGCTCGCCTGTGTCGGGCAGCAGGGCTACGATGATCTTGCCCTTGTTTTCGGGGCGTTTTGCAAGCTGTGACGCCGCGAACACCGCCGCTCCCGAGGAAATTCCGACAAGCACGCCTTCCTTTTTGGCGAGTGTCCTGCCTGTTTCAAAGGCGTCCTCGTTCTCTACGGTAATGATCTCGTCATAAATATCGGTGTCGAGGGTGTCAGGTACGAAGCCTGCGCCGATACCCTGGATCTTATGCGGTCCGGGAGTTCCCTTTGAGAGCACCGGAGAACCCGCAGGTTCTACCGCTACGACCTTGACATCGGGATTTTGGCTCTTGAGGTACTTGCCTACGCCCGAGAGCGTTCCGCCTGTGCCAACGCCCGCTACGAAGATATCGACCTTGCCGTCGGTGTCCTCCCAAATCTCGGGGCCTGTTGTTCTGACGTGTATCTGAGGATTGGCGGGGTTCTTGAACTGGCTGGGGATAAAGCTGTTCGGGGTGTTAGCGGCAAGCTCGTTCGCCTTTTCAATAGCGCCCTTCATTCCCTTTGCTCCGTCCGTCAGGACAAGCTCCGCACCGTATGCTTTAAGCAGATTGCGGCGCTCAACGCTCATCGTCTCGGGCATTGTGAGGATTATCTTGTATCCGCGAGAAGCGGCTACCGAAGCGAGTCCGATACCGGTATTGCCGCTGGTGGGCTCGATAATAACCGCGCCCTGCTTGATGATACCCTTTGCCTCTGCCTCGTCAATCATCGCCTTTGCGATCCTGTCCTTGACGCTGCCCGCGGGGTTGAAATACTCGAGCTTTGCGAAGATATCAGCCTCTAACTTGTTTTCTTCAATAAAGTTGCTGAGCTTTAAGAGCGGTGTTGAACCGATGATGTCTGTGATCTTATTATAAACTTTCATAATTGATTTTACTCCTTAAAAAAATATTGATTTTGGGTTTTGGGTTTTAATTATTGATGATAAAAGCCAAGATCAACATCGTTTTGTACCTAACATAACAACATACCTTTCTTTAATGTTTACTATTCCTACGTGTTTGGTAGGTTTATTATAGCACCTCATATTTGATTTGTCAACACTAAATTTCAAAAAATATTTACAAGCGTTATTTTCTGTAGTAAAATATATGCAGGACGCCCCGCAGGCAAACCGCCTTTGGAAATGTTTTGCTTTTCATTTACGTTTCTGCAACGGCGGGTCAAAATATCTGTGAATGACATTATTTTTTTAAGAAGGAATTAATATGATTATTTTAGCTTCCGCTTCTCCGCGCCGCAAGGAGCTTTTGAGCCTGATTTGCGATAATTTTAAGATCATCCCCGCCGATATTGACGAAAGCCTTGACGGAAATGTAAGTTTATACGATATACCCGAATACCTCGCGCGGCAAAAAGCAGCCGCGGTTTATAAAAATCATCCTGACGATATAGTTATCGGCTGCGACACGGGAGTATTTGTCGACAACCAGATGATCGGCAAGCCCAAGTCCGAAAAGGCGGCGGTCGAGATATTAAAGCTACTCTCGGGCAAGACCCACAGGGTCATCACGGGCTGCGCGATTTTGAGCAAGGGCGAGCCGATAAGCTTTTCCAAGGTGACCGAGGTCGAATTTTACAAGCTAAGCGATCAGGAGATACTTGAATATGTAAAGACCGGCGAGCCGATGGACAAAGCCGGAGCATACGGAATACAAGGTAAGGGCGGCGTGCTGATAAAGCAGATAAAGGGCGATTACTTTAATGTAGTCGGTCTGCCGGTAGCGGAGCTCAAAAGAAAACTATACGATTAAAAATGGCAGCCGTTATGGCTGCCAAAACTTTTATATTATTAAACTCTCAACTCATAACTATTCTATGACTTCCGCTTTGCCCATAATCACGCTTCCCCAGGACTTTTTCCATTTTTGGTCGCCGACTTCACGTCTTGCCTTTCTGAACACAAGACCTGCGGCGGCTTCTACGGTTTCGGGCTCACCGTCCGGGTTAAGCTTTTGGGTAAAGATATACCGCGTATAATAAACGCCCTGAGCGAGCTGATCCACGTCGATACTGAGGCGCAGATCTCCGCTTTCACCCGCTTTGCCGCTGTAAACGTTCTCTGCCAAGAATGAAGTGATCGGGTATCTTCTGTAATCGTAGACCTCGACTCTGAGGTTAAGTCCGTCTATATCCTCCAAGTTAGTCCAATCGAGCTCAAGGAGCATTTTTTCTCCCTGATAGAAGATATTGTTCGTTCTGCCGTTATATTTTACCTGTTCAAGGCAAAGCGTGTTTCTTCTGACCTTATCCTTGAACTTATTGTCCTCATACTTGACCGAGAAGAAGTCATCGTTCTCTCCGCCGAGGTAGCATTTTATAGCCTCATCAACATCGCCGTCAAAGATGACCTTGCCCTTTTCAATAACGATGCACCTGTTGCAAAGCTCTTGGATGGTTCCCATATTGTGAGAAACATAGAGCACGGTTCTGTCCTCCTGCTCTGCGAGCTCGCGCATTTTGCGAAGGCACTTTTTCTGAAAGCGCATATCTCCTACCGCGAGCACCTCGTCCATTATCATTATTTCGGCGTTGAGGTGAGCGGCGACCGAGAAGGCAAGCTTTACAAACATACCGCTTGAATAGCGCTTAACGGGCGTGTCAATAAACTTTTCGCACTCGGAAAACTCGATGATCTGATCGATTTTTTCGCTTACCTCCGCCCTGTTCATACCGAGTATAGCGCCGTTGAGGTAGATGTTCTCTCTGCCTGTTAGCTCGGGGTGGAAGCCTGTGCCGACCTCGAGCATACTGGCGATCCTGCCGCGATAGGCAAAGTCGCCCGCGCTCGGTGAAGTAACGCGCGAAAGGAGCTTTAGCAGGGTGGATTTGCCCGCGCCGTTGGCTCCGATTATACCGACGCGCTCGCCTCTGTGCACTTCAATATTGATATCGTCGAGCGCCAAAAACGAATCGCCCTCTATTTCGGCTTCCGGTCTGCCGATTATAGAGTTAGGGTCTTCTCTGCCCCTGCGCTTTGCGTACCAGCTTTGCAGGTCACGCCTGAGCGTGCCCGTACCGATAGTGCCGAGCCTGTATTCTTTTGAAAGATGTTCTGTTTTTATTACGCAGTTTTCTTCCAGTTTGATCATAAATTACACCGTATCAATAAAGTTCTTTTCTACCTTGTTAAACACAAGCACGCCCCAGATAAGCAAAATGATAGTAACCGCCAAGCTGATGAGCAAATACGGCCAAGGAAAGCTGCCACAGCCCAAAAACGCGTAACGGTAGGACTCTACGATGGGAGCTACCGGGTTGAGCAGCATAAGCCAACGGAAGTTTTCAGGGACCTTTGAGATAGGATAAACAACCGGAGTGATGTACATCAAAAGCGATACGCCGAAGCTTACCAACACATTCAGATCCCTGTATTTTGTAGTGATCGAGGAGATTATAAGCCCGATAGCCGTGCCGAGCAGAGCGGTGTGCAAAACCAAAAGCGGCGTGAACAATATAAATATGTTCGGGTGGACGTTCGCGCCGATCAATGAATAAACAATGACTAAAATCACAAAAACTACGGTTTGCAGCAAAAAATTTATCAGGTTGTAAATTATCCCCGATATCGGCATTACAAGCCGCGGAAAATACACCTTGCCAAACAGCCGCGCGTTGCCCAAAAAGGTGCCGGAGCCCCTGTTAAGGCAGCTTGAAAAAAAGCCCCACAGGATATTGCCCGATAAATAAAACAAAAACTGCGGAACGCCGTCGGTCGGGATACCTGCGATAACGCCGAAAATAACCGTGAAAACCACGGTTGAAAGCAGCGGATTTATTACGATCCAGACAGGGCCGAGAATAGTCTGCTTGTAGGCGGTGGTGATGTCACGCTTTACAAACAGGATTATCAGGTCGCGGTACTTCCAGATTTCTTTAAGATTTACACTGAACAGTTTGTTTTTGGAGCTTACATATGTTATATCATTATTCACAAGCTTCACTTCCGAAAATATATTCTATTAAATTTTATCATAATAACATTTTTGTGTCAAATAAGGTTGATTTGTTTTTAAAAAAATGATAAAATAAAAAAGTTGGAAAAACTAAAAACAGAAAGGAAGTTTTTATTATGATAAAATCTTTTGCAATCAAATCTACCGGTATCTTGCTTGCTTTACTGCTTGCGATCTCAGCTGTTGCTCTCGCGGGCTGCGGAGAGAACTCTAAAACCGAGAGCAGCGGTAAATCTTCGGCGATCTCGGCTTCTCCCAAGGCTTCAAAGGACGACGCTTACGCAGGCGATTATAAGGTACCCGACAATGCAGTAAAGGGTACTATCACAGTTAAGGATTACGGCGATATCGAGTTTGCTCTTATTCCCGACGTTGCGCCATTAACCGTAGAAAACTTCAAAACCCTTGTAAAAAGCCAGTTCTATGACGGTCTTACCTTCCACAGGATCATCGAAGGCTTTATGATCCAGGGCGGCGACCCCAAGGGTGACGGCACAGGCGGAAACGATAAAAAGATCAAGGGCGAATTCAAAGAAAACGGCGTCAATAACCCGCTTACACATCAGAGAGGCGTTATGTCTATGGCGCGTTCTCAGGACTTTAACAGTGCAAGCTGTCAGTTCTTTATCGTTCATCAGGACAGCAGTCATCTTGACGGTCAGTACGCTGCTTTCGGCGTTGTAACAAAGGGTATGTCAGTTGTTGACAAGATCTGTGAGGACGCTCAGCCCACAGATAACAACGGCACTATTCCCAAGGACAAGCAGCCGGTGATCGAAAAAATCACTATCAACGAATAATTCACAATTAATTAATGAATAATCATAAGGTTGGCTCTACACTCAAGCCGAGACAGAGTCAACCTTTATTACTTTTTACGGATGTGATAATATGAAAAAAACAAAATGCTTAGCGTTTGTACTCGCCGCTGTAATTCTTTTTGCGCTTGCGGCCTGCTCAAACAATTCCGGAAGCAAGATTTCCGAAACAATGGTGTTTACCGAAGAACCTCGCTCAACGGGCGATCAGGCCGGCGGAAAAACCGAGCCCGCCGAGCCGAATTCAGATTATATTCAGAATTTGGTGGCAAATATGAGCCTTGAGGAAAAGGTCGGTCAGATGTTTTTTGCTCAGGTGCCCTACGATAACGCCGCTGAGGTCGCTCAAAAGTACCACCTCGGTGGATATGTGCTGTTTGCAAAGGACATCGAAAACAAAACTTCCGATGATTTGAAAAACGACATCAAAAACATTCAGGACCCGCAAAAGATAAAGATGTTTATCGCCACCGATGAAGAAGGCGGTACGGTAGTTCGTGTAAGCTCGAACCCCGAGCTTGCGCCTGAACCGTTCAAATCCCCGAAAGAACTATATAAATCCGGAGGAATGGACGCGGTCATCAAAACGGAAAACGACAAAGCGGACCTGCTGTTATCGCTCGGCATCAACGTAAACTTCGGCCCTGTCTGCGATATTACAAAGGACGAAAACGCGTTTATGTACGACCGTTCGTTCTCTGATGACAAGGATGAAGTAAGCAAATTTGTCAGCACGACCGTTGAAATATACAAAAACAAACACCTCGGAAGCGTGCTTAAGCACTACCCCGGCTACGGCGATAACGAAGATACCCATATCGGAGGAGCGGTCGATTCGCGCAGCTATACCGAGTTTTCAAACAATGACTTTATCCCCTTTGAAGCGGGTATAAAGGCAGGAGCCGACGCGATAATGGTTTCTCACAACTGCGTCAGCGCGCTCGACGAGGATAACCCCAACACTCCCGCGTCGCTGTCAGACAAGGCTCATCAAAAAATCAGGGATGACCTTAACTTCAAGGGCGTTATTATTACCGACGACCTTACTATGGACGCTATAACCGAGTTCGCGGGCGACCAAAACCCCGCCGTGCTCGCCGTTAAGGCAGGTAATGATATGATCTGCTGCTCAGAGCTCGACAGCGGATATAACGCTGTGATCAACGCTGTAAACAACGGTGAGATCAACACCGCGCAGATAGACCAGTCGGTCACAAGAATTTTGGAATGGAAGCAAAGACTCGGAATACTCGGATTTTAAGGAGAAATAATGGAATATTCAAGCACTTTATCACAGTTGTTCAACATCAAAGAGGAGTACGCGCAAAACATCATAAATCTGCTTGACGACGGCAACACTATCCCGTTTATCGCCCGTTACCGCAAGGAAATGCACGGCTCAATGGACGATCAGCTCATCCGTGAATTCAGCGACAAGCTCGATTATCTTCGCGGACTTGACAAGCGCAGAGAGGAGATCCGCGAGCTTATCAACGGTCAGGAAAAACTGACGGAAGAGATAAACACAGCACTCGACAAAGCACAGACATTGAGCGAGCTCGAGGACATTTACCGCCCGTTCAAGCCCAAGAGAAAGACAAGGGCTTCGGTCGCAAAAGCGCGCGGACTTGAACCGCTCGCGCTCGAGATAATCAAGCAGGAAAAGGGCTTTGACCCCAACAAATACGCCGAGAACTTTGTGGACGAGGAAAAGGAAGTCCCAACCGCTCAGGACGCTATAAACGGCGCGATGGATATTATAGCCGAACAGCTCTCGGACAGCGCGGAAATCAGAAAAAGACTGCGCGATATTTTCAGGAAGAATGCTTCGCTCAAATCTGTAGCTTCCGACGAGGAGCAGGACAGCGTTTATACGAACTACTACGACTACTGCGAATCGGTCAAGAAGATCGCGGGTCACCGTGTTTTAGCTGTTAACAGAGGCGAAAAAGAGGGATTTTTGAAGGTTGGTATCGAGCTTGATAAAGAACTGCCGCTCGGGATTATCAACCGCGCGCTCGACAAGGGCACAAATCCGCTTTGCTCGGATATTTTGAAGGCCGCCGGCGATGACGCATACACAAGGCTCATCTTCCCCTCTATTGAGCGCGAGATACGCTCGGAACTAACGGAGACCGCCGACGAAAACGCTATGAAGGTGTTCGCGGTCAACCTAAAACAGCTCCTTATGCAGCCGCCCGTTAAAGGCAAGACCGTACTCGGACTCGACCCGGGCTACAGAACGGGCTGCAAGGTCGCGGTAGTTGACGACACGGGCAAGGTGCTCGACACCGCGGTCATCTACCCCACTCACTCGGAGCAGAAGATCGCGCAGTCAAAAAGAAAGCTGCTCGAGCTTATCAAGAAACACAATGTTGATATTATTTCAATAGGAAACGGCACGGCGAGCAAGGAGACGGAGATGTTCGCCGCTGACGCGATAAAGGAAGCCGACCACACGGTCTATTATATGGTCGTAAGCGAGGCGGGAGCTTCGGTCTACTCAGCCTCTAAATTGGCCGCTACCGAGCTGCCGGAGCTTGATCTGACGCTCAGGAGCGCGGTGTCTATCGCGAGAAGATTGCAGGACCCGCTCGCGGAGCTCGTAAAGATCGAGCCAAAGGCGATCGGCGTCGGTCAATACCAGCACGATATGCCGCAGAAAAGGCTCGGAGAAACGCTTGACGGTGTTGTTGAGGACTGCGTAAACTCGGTCGGCGCCGACCTGAACACAGCCTCCCCCGCCCTGCTTATCAGGGTGTCGGGACTCAACTCGACAGTGTGCAAAAACATTGTGGCTTACAGAGAGGAAAACGGCGCTTTTAATTCTCGTGCAGAATTAAAGAAAGTGCCGAAGCTCGGCCCCAAGGCGTTTGAACAGTGCGCGGGCTTTTTAAGAGTACCCGAAAGCCGCAATCCGCTCGACAATACGGGCGTTCACCCCGAAAGCTACACTACCGCGAAAGAGCTGTTAAAGCTCGTGGATTATTCTGATAAAGAAATAAAGACCGCCAAGTTCGGCGATCTTCCGCAGAGAGTTAAGCAGTACGGCACAAAGACAATGGCGGAAAAGCTCGAGATCGGACTGCCTACGCTCGATGATATAGTCAAGGAATTGTCCAAGCCCGGGCGCGACCCGCGTGACGAGATGCCCAAGCCCATGCTCCGCTCCGACGTGCTCGATATCAAGGATTTAAAAGAAGGTATGGAGCTAAAGGGCACGGTGCGAAATGTTATCGACTTCGGCGCGTTTGTGGACGTCGGCGTTCACCAGGACGGACTTGTACACATATCCCAGATCTGCGACAAATACATAAAGCACCCCTCGGAGGTGCTGAAGGTCGGCGATATCGTGAATGTAAAGATACTCTCGGTTGACGTTAAGAAAAACAGGATATCGTTAACTATGAAGGGTTAAAAAAACGGGAATTGAGGACGAGGGATACTTCCTCTGAAACCATTTTTTCGGCTTCCTTCAAGAAGCGTTCGTCGGACATATGCAGGTGACGTCCGATCTCGGCGAGTTTATCGGAATGAGCCTGGATAAGCCTTATCATCCTGATAAGCTCAACACAGTCGCCGCCTGTAACAATGCTTTTGAAATCATCCGAGCGCTCCTGCTTGTTCTCATTCCATTCGCCTATATCGGGAAGGTCGGAGAGGATACTGTCGATATCATCTTTATTAAGAACCCCGCGGATACGTTTTACGAGCTCTTCGTTATGAGTGGGAACAAACAGAGTCGAAGAATCGGTCGCAAGGGGCTTGAGGACATAGTACTCCATAGAAACTTTTCCGATCTTCTTTTCCGTAATATCATTTACAACGCAAACACCGTTTGTACCGTAAAGTACATTTTGCCCTACGCTGAACATCATAAATCCCCCAAACATAAGATATTCACTGCATTTTTAACATTTTTATTATATCACAATAATATCAAAAATGACATAGGCAAAATCACTAAACATACATAAAAAAATGACTGCTGTTACAATAAAAATTTTAGCAGTCACAAAAAGTTATTAAGTTTTTGTTGATAATAAACTAAAAAAAGGGCGGTATTGACCGACCCCTACAAAAGCAGACGTTCGCTGTCGGGAATCCGAGCTTTCCGTTACCGCTGAACTTTCTTCTCGAATTGGATGCAACGTCACGTTGCCGCTGAACTTTCTTCTCGAATTGGATGCAACGTCACGTTGCCGCCGAACTATCTTCTCAAATTGGATGCAACGTAACGTTGCCGCCGCTAAAAGAAAAACAACCGAGATGAACTCGGTTGTTTTAGGGGGTATATTGGGTTATAGAAGGAATAGCATTATTGTCGATAAGTCATTGCCTTACCTTTTTGATATTATACCTCATATAGCTATTAATTTCAGTTGCAAATGCAACATTTGATACTGAAAATAAAGAGAATTATTAATAAAGACAAAGAAAAAGCTAACTCCGTAAATCCGAAGTTAGCTTTATGTTTTTGTTGATCAATCGCTGTTACTGCTGTCTTTGGGCTCGGGACCTTTGCTGACTATTACAGTTACGTTTGTACCGAACTCAACGGTATCGCCCTTTTGCTGGTTTTTATAACCGATGACTCTGTTGTTAGCGTATTTGTCGCTGTACTGGTATTCGGGAGTCGCGAGGAGCCCCTGTTTACCGATTGCCGCGGACGCCTCGTCAAGAGTCAATCCCTCAATAGCGGGAAGTTCACGCATTTTCGGACCCTTGCTGATGGTAACGCTTACATTAACGTCCTCTTCCTGAGCGATCTTTGAACCCGCCTCGGGGTTTTGAGCCATTACAACGCCCTCTTTATACTCGTCGCTGTATTCGTCGGTATAGTTGCGATAGAGCTTGATTTTTTCCTGACCCTCAACCTCTTTGGCGACCTGATCGTAGGTTTTGCCTACATAGTTGGGAACCGTGGGACCTGTCCACTCCGTATTTGCGGTCGACTCTACCGTAGGAGTTTTATCGCCGCCGAACAGGCTCATAAACGGATTGATATTATTCATAAACAGTATCGCGATGACTATACCGAGCAAAACCGCGGTTATTGCCCCGGAAATAATCGCTATTGTCACGGGCGACATACTGTTTTTATATCTTTTTTCGTCACCGTTTTTAGAGATATTCATACTCGCCGTGCGCGAAATCTCATCCTGGATAGCCTTGGCAGTATGTGCTACCGAAAGCTGTGAGCGAAGCTCGTCAAAATCGGTGATACGGTTTTCTCTCTCGACCTGAAGCCCGTTTGCGAGTGCCGATACAACGTGAGGCGGAAGCCTCTTTACTGTGTTTGTGCTCATAAGCAGGCGGCTGTCTTTAAGTCTTTCGGGAGCGCTCTTGGGCATATTGCCTGTCAGCGCAAAGAACAGCGTCGCGCAGAAGCCGTATATATCGGTTATATCGTCAAGCGGGAAGTTCTTTTCGTACTGCTCGGGAGCCGCCGCGCCCGAGAAAAGCTGAGACTTGAGCGCAGTACCGCGCTTGCGTTCGTTTTCGGTAGCAAAGCCGCTGATCTTTATCTTGCCCGATGCAGTGATGAACATATTCTTGGGAGAAATAGCGTAGTGGCCGACTCCTCTTTTGTGGAGAGCCTCAAGCGCCGAGATGACCGGCATAAAGAGAGGTCTTGCGATATCCCACTCGAGATTGCCGTTGCTGCGCTGAACATACTCCTCAAAGGGAATAAGATCCTCGTTTTCTTCAATGACATACGCCGTGTTGTTCTCTTCAAAAATATTATGTACTTTAAGCAGAGCGGAAAGCTCTCTTAACTCTAAAAGCGTCTTATAGTAATTTACAAAATCATCCTTGAGCTTGTTGTAAGTGTTACGGTTTTCGTAATTGACCTTAACATTCTTTTCGCCCTCGTTTCTGCTGAACAGACCGATCGGCAAAAACTCGCAGACGATAAGTACTTCGTCAGTCTGCTTATCATAGCAGAGATAACGTGTGCTCTCGCCGTTATTATCAATACCGGCGCCTACGATATATCGATTCATTAAAACAGTACCGTACGGTAAAAACGGCGCCTGTTGTTTTTCGGAATTGTCAAAACCGCAGTGAGGACAAATTCTGTTGCTGCCCCTATCCTGCATACATCCCATACATAATGACATACTATGCTCACTCCAAATAATATCTTCCGTTATTCAAACTTCGTTATTTTCAGATTACTTCCTATTTTTTCTATAAAGAATTATAACACACACTTATTATTCTTTTCAAGATTATTAAGTGTCATTTTAATTACAGTTTTGTTATTGGCAGCACACCGCCGTCAGTCAACACTAACATAATTCAAGGTAACATTTTGAGGATTATTCATAAAAAATCGGTTTTTCCACAATATACTGTGGTACCCGAAAAGTATTCATTTTGTTACCTTTTTTATTTGAGTTTTATATTATGTTATAAAAATTCATTATTCAGGTTGATTATAACAAGCGCCCTGCCATCGGTAATTTCGATCTCACAATCGTCTGAGTCAAATAAATTAGAAACGCCGATCGGAACGTTGCTTTTCATAATATAATCATCAAGCTCGTATTTTGCCCCCTTGATAGAGAGGGTCACACGATCGCACCCAAAAGGAAAAACCGAAAAAGTCAGGGAACCCATTCCGCTGAAAACGGTCTTTCCCTTTGTTAAGAGCTCTATCCTCTCTTTTTTAGAGAGCAACACTCCCCTGCCGCCTTTGTCCGCTATGTAACCAAGCAGATAGAGATTCGCAAGCGTATGATCAAGCCTGCCGCCTACGGCGGAAAGGATAGTTATTTCCTTACAGCCCGTTTCAAGAGCCTTGTCAACACAGATATGCGTGTCGGTGAAATCCTTGTCGGTATTGAGCTTTACTGTCTCAAAATCACCGCTGACTTCATCGGTACAAGAGTCAAAATCACCTATAACTATGTCTGGCTTTACACCCGCGATTTTAGCGTAGGTATAGCCTTTGTCGGCGCATATGATCAAATCGCTTTTTTGGGACTGCTCCTTTATCAGATCAATATCATATTCGGGAGCGCCCGCAATAATCAAACAATTCATATATCACTTTATCTGCCAGTGCTTTATATCCTTTACCTCGTTATACATCTGCACGTAGCTTTTGTGGCGCGATTCGCTGATCTCTCCGTTATTGAGAGCTTCGATGATCGCGCAGCCCTTTTCGCAGGTGTGCGAGCAAGAGGTGAATTGGCACTGACCAAGGTATTTTTCAAATTCGGGGAAGCAGTACTGAAGCTGCTCCTTGTCTATCATTTCGTACCGCTGTAGGTCTACCGTGGAAAATCCCGGGGTATCGGCGACATAACATCCGTCAAGCTCAAACAGCTCGACCACCCTTGTGGTGTGTCTGCCTCTGCCTAACTTTTCGCTGATCTGTCCCGTTTCAAGCTCGAGCGACGGGAACAGCATATTGAGGAGCGTAGACTTGCCCACTCCGCTGTTACCGGTAAACGCCGAAACTTTGCCCCTGAGAAAATCTCTTAGAGAGTCGACCTCGCTTTGGTCTTCGGGCGAGCACTGAAAAACCTTTATCCCGCTTTTGCGGTAGATCTCACAGACCTCGTCACCGTTTTTTATATCATTTTTTGACACCGCCAAAACCGGCGTCATATCGTTATTCACCGCCGCCGCAGTCATCTTGTCAATCACGGTAAAATTAGGCAGCGGGTCGACCGTTGAACAAACGATAACAAGCGCGTCGATGTTAGCAAGCGCAGGACGCTTTAGCTTGTTTTTGCGTTCAAGGATCTTTTCTATAGCACAAAAGCCGTCATCGGGAACGGATATCTCTACCCTGTCACCCGCAACGGGGGAGCTTCCCTTTTTGCGGAAGCTTCCCCTTGCTTTGCATTCATACTCTTTATCGCCGCAGCGGACATAGTAAAATCCGCCGACCGACTTCATTAATATACCCTGTTTTTTTTGCATAAAGCTCTTTAATATGGCATAACTTGATTTGGATCGGCTGTAGGCTGTTCGGGAGTCTCGGTTGCCTGAGTCACAGGCGGAACATCAGTCTGAGGCTCCGTGGGCGGCTCAGTGGGCGGCTCGGTCTCGGGAACATAGTCGTGCGCTACGGTGTTAGTTATCGAGCCCGTTGTAAAGTCGATCGTGTACTCTCGGTAAACCTGACCGTCAAGCTCAACAACTACAGTCTTTTTGCCTGTACCCTCAAAGCTCAGCGTTACGCTGCCGCTGCCGGGATCTACCGTCTGTGACAGTGAGCTGTCGACCTCACCATCGACTGTAACGGTCATCTCAAGTGATTTAGTGGCATTCGGCGGAAGGTCAACTATGACCTCTACCGTCTTTTTGTCACCCTTACCCGAGCTTACCGTCAGGGTAACAACAGTGCCCTTCTCTACCTTTCCGTAAGGAAGCGGAGATGAACTGATTACGGAATCCTTTGCCTCTTTGCTCTCGTCATCATAAACGGTTTCTACCGTAAGTCCGAGCTCTTCAAGGGCTGATTTTGCTTCGGATTCATTCATACCGAGCACCGCGGGGATCTCAACCACACCCGCGCGTTCGCCGTTGGCAACATATACACAGACCGTAGAACCGATCGTTGTCTTTGCTCCGGCGGACGGGAACGAATCTATTGTATAACCCTTAGGTGTTTTTGAGTCTTCAACATAAACTATCTTTGGAATAAGACTCTTTTCCTTGAGTGTTTTTATAGCGTCGTTTTCGCTTAAATTCTGAATAAAGGGAACCGGAATCTCGGTGTCGGTGCCGTTGACCGTCAGCTTGATAGTTGATCCGGACTTGACCTTCATTGAGCCCGCCTCGGGTTCCTGATCTATAATAACTCCGAGCTCCTGTCCTTCTACAAATTTACTTTTTATGTCAAACTGGAACTCTTCGGGATTGTCCTCTTTTGCCTCAACAATAGTCTTGCCGACGTAATTGGGAACATCAACATCCTTTGCCTGACCGGAATTCATCGCCTGGAAAATACCTATTCCGGAAAAGATAAGAAGCATAATGATAGCCGCGATCAAAACGCCCTTTAAAATGTGGAAAATGGGCTTATGCTCCTTTATGGGCTCGTCCTCATACGCGTATTCGGGCTCTGGCATATCAACGTCCTTTTTGTCTACCTTGTTGCCCTCGTCCTTTTCATCCTTTCCGCCGACGTGCTTTGTGGGCTGGCGGTCGATAAAGTTTGTGCCGTAATCGAACACTATCGAGGGGTTGAGCCTGAAACGCTCGAGATCGCTGAGCATCTCGGCAGCTGAGGCGTAGCGGTCCTCGGGCTGCTTTTGCATTGCGCGGATAGTGATCTGTTCAAGTCCGATAGGTATGCCGGGGTTGACCTCGCGCGGGCGCTTGGGGGTCGACTGCAGCTGCATAAGCGCGACTGTTACCGCGCTGTCGCCGTCAAAGGGAAGTCTGCCCGTGAGCATCTCGTAGAGCATTACGCCGACCGAGTAGATGTCGGTTTTTCCATCGGTAACGGAGCCCTTTGCCTGCTCGGGCGCGATATAATGAACGGAACCGATAGCCTGGTCGGTCATCGTGCGGGTCGCCTTGTCTGAGAATCTGGCAATACCGAAGTCCGTCACCTTGATAGTGCCATCCTGAAGAAGCATAATGTTCTGCGGCTTGATGTCGCGGTGAACGATACCGCTCTCGTGCGCGTGCTGCAGCGCCTTGAGCACCTGGGTCATAAGGTGGATAACGTCCTTCCACTCGATTATACCCTGGCTCTCGATATATTCTTTAAGGGTGATACCGTCAATGTATTCCATTACGATATA
Organism: uncultured Ruminococcus sp.; assembly: GCA_902776495.1. GTDB lineage: Bacteria > Bacillota > Clostridia > Oscillospirales > Acutalibacteraceae > Ruminococcoides. Next base: position 15,332 of record CACYQK010000046.1, read on the forward strand.
CTGGATCATATCGCCGAAGCTTACGTCGTACACCTTTACGATGTTGGGGTGTGAAAGCATGGCGATAGCCTTTGATTCATTTTTGAAGCGGCGAATAAACTCCTCGTTGTTGAGGTATTCGTCCTTTAATATTTTGATCGCGACTTCTCTGTCGTCTACGGTGTCGTTACAGCGGTATACGTTCGCCATTCCGCCTACGCCGATGAGCTCGTGTATCTCGTAACGTCCGTCAAGTCGCTTGCCGATATATTTATCCATAACCTAAGCCTCCCTTTCTCAGTAAATCACGGTGGCGGTGATATTGTCCTGTCCGCCGCCTTCTTTAGCGCACTCTACAAGTTTATTGATAAGGCTGTCGCCGCGGTTTTCGTGGCAAATTTTGACCATATCGCCTGTGGATACGCAGTTGGAAAGACCGTCTGTGCAAATCAAAAGCACGTCTCCGTAAATAAAGTTCGCCTCTATATAATCGAGCCTTACGGAGGGCTTGATGCCCAGCGCTCTGGTGATGAAATTCTTATTAGGATGATTTTGAGCCTGATCATAGGTCAGCTCGCCGCGGCGAACCATTTCCTGAACGACAGAGTGATCCTCGGTAAGCTGCTTTATCTTGCCTCCGCGGATAGCGTATGTCCGGCTGTCGCCTACGTGAACTACGTGAACGGTGGTGTCCTTAACAAAGACAAATTCGCAGGTCGTTCCCATTCCGGTAAGCTCGGGATCCTTTGAGGCGAGCTCAAAGACCTGCAGATTCGCGTTCATAACGATCTCCGCCATCAGTTCGCCGATTTGCTCCTTTGTCATATCGTCCTTATATAAGTCGGTAATTTTTGTGCTGATGTACTCCGCCGCGGTAGCGCTGGCTATGTTGCCGCCGTTGGCGCCGCCCATACCGTCGCATACCACTGCCCATACACAGCTTGGAGAAATAACTCCGAAGCGAAAATCGTCTTGGTTTTGGGTTCGGACGAGTCCGATATCGCTCTTGCTGAATACTTCCAAAGTTATTTATCCTCCTTACTTAATTGATTTCTTTTTAGTTGACCGCAGGAAGCGTTTATGTCACTGCCCAGCGTTCTTCTTACTGTTGCGGCTGTGCCGTTTTCGGTGAGTATATTTACAAAAGACTGCTGTCTTTTAATATCGCTTTTGGTGTAGCCCGTGCCCTCGACCGAGTTTACGGGGATAAGATTGACGTGGCAGTTGAGCCCTTTAAGCTTTTGTGCAAGCTCGTCAGCGCAAATATCGCTGTCGTTCACTCCGCTGATAAGCGCGTATTCAAAGGTGACGCGTCTGCCTGTCATATCAAAATAGTCTTTGCACGCCTTTAGCAGCGTATCCATCGGGTACGCCTTAGCAACCGGCATTGTCTGCCGTCTGATCTCATCATTAGGAGCGTGAAGCGACACCGCAAGGTTGATTTGCAGCTTTAGCTTCGCGAGCTCGTATATCTTCGGCACGATACCGCAGGTTGAAAGGGTTATGTGACGCGCGCCGATGTTGAGGCTCTGCTCCGAGGTCACGATCGTAAGGAACCGTACCACGTTGTCAAAGTTATCGAGCGGCTCGCCCATACCCATCAGGACTACGTTTGATATTCTGATGTTCAAGTCCTTCTGCGCGGCTTCGATCTGAGCGAGCATTTCGGACGCTGTTAAATCGCGCGAAAAGCCGCTTTTTCCCGTGGCGCAAAAGGTACAGCCCATCTTGCATCCGACCTGCGTGGATATACACATTGACCAGCCGTGTTTATAGCTCATAACCACGCTTTCAACGTATTCACCGTCGCAGAGCGCAAAAAGGTACTTTACTGTTTTATCATACCTTGATTTGAGTTTTTTTTCAATATATGCAACAGAAATGTAACATCTTGTTTTTAAAAAATCTCTCAGCTCGGACGGGATGTTTTTCATCTCATCAAAGGACGTCACACCCTTTTTGAGCCAGTCTGTGACCTGCTTTGCCCTAAAAGGCTTAAAACCGTTTTCGGTTAGGAAGGCTTTGAGCTCTTCGGGGATAAGGGACTTTATATCTTTTAAGGAGTTCATTTTACGCCCTCCTTGTAAACGCGGCTATGTAAAAACCGTCGGTGTTCGCCTTATGCGGCGAAAGCGTGATCTCGTACTCCTGCTCGTCGGTCATACGCTCAACGCCGTTTGGCAGGCTGAGCTTTACTCCCTCAAAATCCGGGTGCTCGCGCAGAAAACGCGCGGCGTTTTGGTTGTTTTCGGCGGGATTAAGAGTACAGGTGGAATACACAAGCCTGCCGCCCACCGCTAAATTCTCCGCGCTGCGGCAGAGTATCTTGTATTGTAGCTCGGGCAGGTCGTTGTCGATAATATCGTCCTTGTACCTGATCTCGGGCTTGCGGGATAGGATTCCCAAGCCGCTGCACGGAACGTCGCAAAGTATCTTGTCTGCAAGCGGAAGTGATGCTCCGCAGGCGCCGTCGCGGATAGAGGTGTGGATAATACTTATTCCGAGCCTTTTTGCGCCGCTGTTGATGAGCTTCAGCTTATGGTCATAGAGGTCGCAGGCAAATATCTTGCCGCGATTTTCCATATACTGAGCCGCCGTGAAGCTCTTTCCGCCGGGAGCCGAGCAAATGTCAAGCATAATATCCCTCGGCTTTGGTGAAAGCACATCGACGCAGAGCTGTGAGGACAGGTCCTGAATGTGGAAAAGTCCGCTTTTGTAGGCGCTGAGTCTTTCTATAGCTCCCGTGTTTTTGAGGTATAAGGCGTTTGGCAGTATTTCTGATTTTTCCGCCGATACCCCCGATTCTTGAAGCGTTTTTATAAGACTGTCGGGGTCGGTTTTCAGCGTGTTCGCCCTTGCGCAGATTTTTGGTCTGCCGCTGAGGTTTTTGAATAGCTCTTCGGCGTTTAATTCTCCATAAGAATTAAGCCATAATCTTACAAGTTCCTGCGGAACGGAGTATTTTATGCTGTAAAAGTACGCTAAATCGCTTTTGTCGGGCAATTCGTACTTTACCTCCGCGCGGGTGATGCTGCGCAGGATCCCGTTTATAAATCCCGCGGACTTTTGGAGCTTATGCTTTTTGGCGAGCTTTACGCTCTCGTTGACCGCAGCACTCTCGGGGATCTTGTCCATAAACAAAAGCTGTAGTATCCCGAGGCGTAAAATCAGCTTTGTTTTTAATTCAATTTTCCTTAAAGGAATTTTAGAATACTGTTTTATAATGTAGTCGAGCGTGAGCTTTCGCTCCAAAACGCCGTATACAAGCGCGGAGACAAACGAGCTGTCCGTTTTATTCAGCTTTTGCTCCTTGACCGCGTTGTTGAGCGCGATGTTGGAGTACGCCTTGTCCTGTTCGATTTTAAGCAGTACCGCAAGGGCAGTGTTTCTGGGATCAGCCATTTATCTCTCCGTTATTCTTTAATTCCTGCGCCGTGCTATAAACAGCAGTCTTAACAGCTGCATTATCGCTGTCAAAGCGGAAGCTACATAGGTCATAGCCGCCGCGCGCAGAACGCTTCTTGCGCCGTTGTATTCCTCGGGCGGCAAAAGGTTTGTATCTCTGAATGTTTTCAGCGCGCGCCTTGAGGCGTCGAACTCAACAGGAAGGGTCGCCAGTGTAAAGAGCACCGAAGCCGAAAACAGGATAATGCCGATATACAGGAACAACGCGCCGACTTTGTAGTAAAAAACAAAGCCGATAAGGATAAAAATCCAGCTCAGTGACGAGCCCACTCTCGCGGCGGGGAGTATCGCTCCCCTGATTTTATTCGGCAGGTAGTTTTGCGCATGCTGAACGGCGTGATCCTGCTGAAGCCTGATAGTGTTTGAGCGCGGGTCGAAGTGATCGGACAATGAGCCCGCGACGTGCTCGATCCGCACGCCCGTGACTCCGTTCTGCCTGAGCACGTATTCCGCCGCCTGAGCGCCTGTCATATTGCGCGAATTGGGGATGTTTGAATACTTTGAAAATGCCGACTTAACACGGATCTGGCAAATCAGCGTAATGATTATGCAAGGCACGATGAATATTAAATATGTGTAGTCAAAGCCGTATAAAAAACGCATATTAACCTCCGGTAAACATATAAATATTTTCGTAGGGGCGGACCCGCGTGTCCGCCCGCCAAAAATCAAACATTTGCGGGTCAACGGGCGGACACATGGGTCCGCCCCTACATTATTACAGATGTTTTCCGATTTGCAGCTTATGCCCGGCGAGGAACGCTTCGGCGGTCATTCGCTTTTTGCCCTCGGGCTGGATTTCTAATATCTCGACCGAATTCTCGGCGCAGGCTACGACAAAGGGCTTTAGGCTGAGTACAGTCCCCGCCTCTCCCGTCATTTCGGAAAGCCTTGTTGAGTAGACCTTTACGCGCTTGCCGGATACCGTTGTTGTGGCGATCGGCCAGGGGTTGAGACCTCTTACCTTATTGTGGACTTCCGATGCCGTTTTATTAAAATCTATCGGGCACAGGGATTTGTCGATTTTTGTGGTGTGTGTGCTCAAAGCTTCATTCTGCTTTTGCGCGGTGACCGTGCCGTTTTGCAGCGCTTCGAGCGTTTCTATAATAAGCTCTCCGCCGAGGATGGCAAGGCGGTCAAAAAGCTCTCCCGCGGTCTCGTTTTCACCGATCTCGGTCTCTGCCGTTTGCAGAATGTCGCCGGTATCGAGTCCGACGTCCATAAGCATCGTTGTGACGCCCGTGATCTTTTCGCCGTCAAGCACGCTCTGCTGTATCGGCGCGGCTCCGCGGTACTTTGGCAGAAGCGAGCCGTGGATATTTACGCAGCCGAACTTGGGCAGATCGAGCACCGGTTTAGGCAATATTTGACCGTAAGCGGCGACGACTATCACGTCAGGATTTAATTCTTTTAATGAATTATACGCTTCTTCCGATCTCATTGTGGCGGGCTGATACACGGGGATACCGAGCTCGTTGGCGCAGACCTTAACGTCCGGAGGGGTCAATATCATTTTTCTGCCCCTCGGCTTGTCCGGCTGGGTGAACACCGCGACCACAGTATGCGATTCGCACGCCGCCAGTTTTTTGAGCGCGGGCACGGCAAAGTCGGGCGTGCCCATATATACTATCTTCATTTGTTTTTCTTTTCCATTTCTTCGATTTCGGCTGCCGACAACATCCTGTCAGCTACATCCTTAAACACAACGCCGTTGAGGTGGTCTATCTCGTGGCAGAAAGCCCTTGCGAGCAGCTCTTCGCCGTCGATCTCAAATTCGTCGCCGTTTCTGTCCTGAGCTTTGACCTTGACGTAGTTGGGGCGCTTTGCCAAGCCCCACTCGCCGGGGAACGAAAGACAGCCCTCTATCCCCTCCTGCTCGCCGCTG
>CACYQK010000047.1:0-15308 GCA_902776495.1 uncultured Ruminococcus sp.
AGGCTCCCCCCGTCACTTGTTACGGGGGAGCCGGCAGAGCGGCTTTAGTCGCTCTGACTGAGGGGGCGTCCTTTCTGTTCACGCCCCGTTTTATGCAACAAAGTTTGCGCCGGCGGAAAACAGAACCCCTCCGTCACGGCACTAAAGTGCCGCGCCACCTCCCCTAAAGTGCTAAAGCACATCAGGGGAGGCTGTAATTAAATTAAAAAATTACATAGTTAACTTAATGGGAGTTTTTATGAAAAAATATTTCCACTCGGTTGAGCTTGAGGCGGATCTCTGCTGCGGCTGTACCAACTGCCTAAAGCACTGCCCGACAGAGGCTATCAGAGTGCACGGCGGAAAGGCGAGGATCCTTACCGAGCGCTGCATAGACTGCGGCGAGTGCATCAGGATATGCCCTCACCACGCCAAAAAAGCACACAGCTCAACCTTAGATGAAACCAAAAAATTCAAATATAACGTGGCTATCCCCGCGCCCGCGCTGTTCGGTCAGTTCAACAGGCTCGACAATATCGACATCGTGTTGACAGGACTTAAAAAGCTCGGCTTTGACAAGGTGTTCGAGGTATCGCGCGGAGCAGAGCTCGTAAGCGAGGCAACAAGAAAGCTGATCAAGGAGGGCAAGCTCAAAAAGCCGATAATCAGCTCGGCGTGCCCCGCCGTAGTCAGGCTTATCAAGATACGCTTCCCCGAGCTTTGCGAGAACGTGCTGCCCCTGCTGGCGCCAATGGAGGTCGCGGCAAAGATCGCGCGCAGAGAGGCGATTGAAGAAACAGGCCTCAAGAGCGAGGAGATTGGCGTGTTCTTCATCACGCCCTGCCCCGCAAAGGTAACCGAGGCGCACTCGCCAAACTACGCCGAAACCTCAGCGGTCGACGGAGCCATTGCAATATCAAAAATATATCCCGAGCTCACTCAGGCTATGGATCACCTCACAGAGGTCGAGCAGATCGCCAAATCGGGAATAATCGGTATCGGCTGGGCTACCTCGGGCGGAGAAGCCGCCGCTATGCTCGGCGACAAATACCTTGCGGCTGACGGTGTGGCAAACATAATCAGAGTGCTTGAGGAGCTCGAGGACGAGCATATCAGGGATGTAGAATTTATCGAGCTGAACGCATGCTCGGGCGGCTGCGTCGGCGGCGTGCTCACGGTAGAGAACCCGTATGTAGCTCAGGCGAGGATCCACACGCTCAGAAAGTACCTGCCCGTATCAATGAACCACCTTGAAAATCACAATATAGACGAAATGAAGTGGACAGAGGAGCTCGAATTCGACGCCGATATTTTCAGGCTCGACGAGGATATCGTAAAGGCTATGCAGATGATGTCAGAAATGGAGGAGATACTTAAAGAGCTCCCCGGGCTCGACTGCGGCTCCTGCGGAGCGCCCACCTGCCGCGCAATGGCGGAGGATATAGTCCGCGGCAAAGCCAAAGAGACCGACTGCATCCACAAGCTCAAAGCCAAAATACAGAACGTCTACGATCAATTAAAAAATACGATTTAATGTAGGGGCGGGCATTGCCCGCCCGTAAAATAACAGCCTTTCAGTGTTGAGGTTAATTATGACAGTAAAAGATTTTATTGAAAAGCAGAATCTAAAAGTCCTTGTCGAGGGCGAGCTTGACAGAGAGATAGATACCTGTTACATCGGCGACCTGCTCAGCTGGGTAATGGGCAGAGCTCCGATGGACAGCGCGTGGCTCACCGTAATGGGCAACATCAACTCTATCGCGGTCGCGACCCTCGCGGACGTCAGCTGCATCGTTTTGGTAGAAAACGCCGCTCTGGACGCCGAAGCAAAGGCAAAGGCAGAAATGCACGGCGTCACTATCCTCTCGACAGAGCTCAACAGCTACGCTTTAGCGGTAGAGCTCAGCAAGTTGATTTAAGATGAAGTATTATTACGATCTGCACCTTCATTCGTGCCTGTCGCCCTGCGGCGATATGGATATGACCCCCAACAACATAACGGGAATGGCGGCGCTTTTGGGGCTTGATGTCATCGCCCTGACCGACCACAACACCTGCCTCAACTGTGAGGCGGCGATCGAGGCGGGAAAGCGCAACGGCGTTCTGGTGATCCCGGGAATGGAGCTCACCACCAGCGAGGATATCCACGCGGTCTGTCTGTTCCCGACGCTCGAGCGCGCCCTAAAGTGGAGCGAATACGTCGATAACCACCGCATAAAGGTCAAAAACCGCACAGATATTTACGGCAGACAGGTGAAAATGAACAGCCTCGACGAGGAGACGGGGGAGATAGAGCACCTGCTTTTGCCGGCCACGGAGATAAGCATAATGAGCGCTCACGGCTTGGTCGAGGACTTCGGCGGTATCTGCTACCCCGCGCACATCGACCGCGACAGCTATTCGATACTTTCCGTGCTCGGAGAGATCGACCCGTACTGCGGCTTTACGACCATCGAGCTCGCCGACAAAACAAAGCTTGATGAGCTCAAAAAGCTCCACCCGATTTTGAACATAATGAACATCGTGACAAACTCCGACGCGCACTACCTCGAAAATATGCGCGACGCGGAAAACTTTTTGGAGCTCGATGAATTAACAGCGGAAGCGGTCATTGAAAAGTTGAGAGTTAAAAATTGAAAATTGAAAGATATTTCGGCGGCCCTTGCGGTCGCCTTTTTTCATTGATAACTTTTTGAGAATCGTAGGGGCGGACCTATGTGTCCGCCCGCAGATAGGAAGCCCTTGTTTTCCGAATAAAACAACGGTACGACAGGAAAACACGGTACGGCGGGCGGACATTTCAGTCCGCCCCTACGAATGATAACCTAATACTCTATTCACCGCACTCTGTCATTCTGAGCTTTAGCGAAGAATCTCATAGTGTTTCCACTGACCTCGGATAAAGCGAGTTATGAATCAAGCGTTTGGTGTTTGGTCTGCGGGTCGGTCAAGACCGACCCCTTCGAAAACGACATTATATTTTCAACATAATTCCAATCTGGAAAAATATATCAAAAAATTGTCGAAATAATTTGTTTCCATTGTAAAAAACGTATAGACTTTCAAAAACTTTTATGTTATAATAATAAGCAATAGTTGGGCGAGTGTGTATATTTTTATAAAAATCACCCAACAGGGTTGCAAAATCAGCAAATTTTTGCAGTGAGCAATCACGAATCACTATTCTATTCAGGGAGGAAAAACGATGCAAAAGAAAATCAGCAGTATCCCGTTCGCGGGAACACCTGAGCAGGAAGCAAAGCTCAAGGAAGTCATTGCAAAAAGCAAGGACGATCCGGGCGCTGTAATGCCTGTTTTGCAGGAGGCTCAGGAAATTTACGGTTATCTGCCGATTGAGGTTCAGAAAATGGTTGCAGACGGTCTCGGCGTATCGCTTGAAGAAGTTTACGGCGTATCGACCTTCTATTCTCAGTTTGCCCTTTCACCCAAGGGCAAGTACAACATCTCTGTATGCCTCGGTACAGCCTGCTATGTAAAGGGCTCGGGCGATATCCTCAACGAGCTTACCGAACAGCTCGGGATCGGCCCCGAGGAGTGCACAGCCGACGGCAAGTTCTCGCTTACCGCGTGCCGTTGTATCGGCGCCTGCGGACTTGCGCCGGTTCTCACCGTCAACGACGACGTTTACGGCAGGCTGGTCGTCGAAGATGTAGAAACTATCCTTAAAAAGTATCAGGACTAATGAGAGAGTTATCCCTAAACGTAATGGACGTTGCCCAAAATTCAGTCAGGGCAGAGGCGAGCCTGATCACTATCGACGTCAGCGAGAGCGATAAAAACGACGATCTTACGATCTCTATCAGCGACAACGGCTGCGGTATGACCGAAGAACAGGTCAAGCAGACGATCGACCCGTTTTTTACCACGCGCACAACGCGCAAGGTCGGCTTGGGGGTCCCGCTCTTCAAGATGTCCGCCGAACAGACCGGCGGCAGCTTTTCGATAGAGTCAGAGGTCGGCAAGGGTACGGTCACCACGGCTTCATACGTAAAAAGCCACGTTGATATGACTCCGCTCGGAGATATAAACTCCACCGTGGAGATACTAATCAGGTGCAACCCAAACATCGACTTTGTTTTTAACCACAGCACCGACATCGGCTCGTTCACGCTCGACACGCGCGAGCTCAGAGAAGTTCTCGGAGATGACGTAAGCCTCGACACGCCCGACGTTTTGGAGTGGATCAACGCTTTTTTGGAAGAACAAACTCAAATCATATACGGAGGTGTAAACTAAAAATGAAATCTTTAGCTGAATTACAGGCTATCAGAGATAAGGCAAGAGCAAACGTTGCTCTCAGAAAGGAAAACCCCAACGCCGCCAGAGTTCTGGTAGGTATGGCTACCTGCGGTATTGCCGCGGGCGCAAGACCCGTGCTCAACGCTTTTGTTGATGAGATCGCAAAGCGCGGTCTTACCGATGATATCGTAGTTACACAGACAGGCTGTATCGGCATCTGCCAGTACGAGCCCGTTGTAGAAATCGAGATCCCGGGTGAAGAAAAGGTCACATACGTTAAGATGAGCCCCGAGCGCGTCATCAAGGTCGTTAACGATCACCTTGTAAACAAAAACGTAGTTACCGAGTTCACTATCGGAGCATACACAGATTAAGGAGGACTAAATGTATCGTTCTAATGTACTTGTTTGCGGCGGTACCGGTTGTACCTCTTCAAACAGCTTAAAAATCGTTGAAATGCTTAAAAAGCAGATCAAGGATAACGGACTCGAAAACGAGGTCAACGTTATCACAACAGGCTGCTTTGGTCTTTGCGCACTCGGTCCCATTATGGTAGTTTATCCCGAGGGCAGCTTCTATTCTATGGTAAAAGAGGAGGATATCCCCGAGATCGTCGAGGAACACCTCTTAAAAGGAAGAATAGTTACCCGTCTTCTGTATCAGGAGACCGTTGAGGAGGACAAGATCAAGTCCCTCAACAAAACCGCTTTCTACGCTAAGCAGGAGCGTGTAGCTCTGCGTAACTGCGGTGTTATCGATCCCGAAAAAATCGACGACTACATCGCTCAGGACGGCTATGCCGCTTTGGGTAAATGTTTAACAGAAATGACTCCCGACGAGGTAATCCAGACTATCCTCGACTCGGGTCTCCGCGGACGCGGCGGCGCGGGCTTCCCCACAGGCTTAAAGTGGAAGTTCGCGGCTGCTAACGATGCCGACCAAAAGTACGTTTGCTGTAACGCCGACGAAGGCGACCCCGGCGCGTTTATGGATCGTTCCGTTCTCGAGGGCGACCCCCACTCGCTGATCGAGGCTATGGCTATCGCAGGTTACGCTATCGGCGCTTCCCAGGGTCGTGTTTATGTTCGTGCAGAGTATCCTATCGCCGTAAAGCGTCTCCAGATCGCTATCGACCAGGCTCGCGAGTACGGACTTTTGGGCAAGGATATCTTCGGCTCCGGCTTTGACTTTGACCTTGAGCTCCGCCTCGGCGCGGGCGCGTTCGTATGCGGCGAGGAAACCGCTCTTATGACCTCTATCGAAGGCAAGCGCGGCGAGCCCAGACCCCGTCCTCCGTTCCCGGCTGTCAAGCGCGGCGAGCCCAGACCCCGTCCTCCGTTCCCGGCTGTAAAGGGTCTTTATAAGAAACCCACTATCCTCAACAATGTTGAGACATACGCAAATATAGCTCAGATCATCCTCAAGGGCGCCGATTGGTTCGCTTCAATGGGTACAGAGAAGAGCAAGGGTACAAAGGTATTCGCTCTCGGCGGCAAGATCAACCACACCGGTCTTGTTGAGATCCCCATGGGAACCACCCTGCGCGAGATCGTATTTGAGATCGGCGGCGGCATCCCCAACGGCAAAAAGTTCAAGGCTGCCCAGACAGGCGGTCCCTCCGGCGGATGTATCCCCGAGCAGCACCTCGATGTTCCTATCGACTACGACAACCTGCTCGAGATCGGCTCAATGATGGGCTCCGGCGGACTTATCGTAATGGACGAGGACAACTGTATGGTAGACATCGCCAAGTTCTACCTCGAGTTCACCGTTGACGAGAGCTGCGGTAAATGTACTCCCTGCCGTATCGGTACAAAGAGACTCCTCGAGATGCTCGAGAAGATCACCACCGGTATGGGCAATATCGAGATGCTCGACGAGATGGAAGAGCTCTGTAACTTTATCAAGGCTAATTCGCTTTGCGGACTCGGTCAGACAGCTCCCAACCCCGTACTCTCAACTCTGCGTTACTTCAGAGACGAGTATGAGGCTCACGTTGTAGACCACAAGTGTCCCGCGGGCGTTTGTAAGGATCTCCTTGAATACAACATCATCAAAGACAGCTGCTACGGCTGCGGTATGTGCGCCAAGAAGTGCCCGGTTGCGGCTATTTCCGTCACCGACTACACCGCTCCCGGCAAGAAGAAACCTGCTTACGAGATCGACCACGGCAAGTGCATCAAGTGCGGCGCTTGTATGGAGACATGTAAGTTCAAGGCAATTACTAAAGGCTAAGGAAAGGAGATTTGACTATGGAAATGTTGAACATTAAAATCAACGGACGTGATTATCAGGTCGAAAAAAATACTACTATTCTTGAAGCCTGCCATAAGTTCGGAATTCAAGTACCTACCCTCTGCTTCCTTAAAGATATAAACGAGATAGGCGCGTGCCGTATGTGTCTCTGCGAGGTAAAGGGCGCGAGATCACTTGTTGCCGCCTGCGTTTATCCTATCGAAAAAGACGGAACAGAGATATTTACAAATACACCAAAGATCCGCAAATACAGAAAGACCAACCTTGAGCTTTTGCTCTCAAGTCACGACAAAAAGTGCCTTTCCTGCCCCAGAAATACAACCTGCGAGCTCCAGAAGCTCTGTATCGAGTACGGCGTATATGAGAAGCACTTCCTCGGCGGAGAGGACATCATCCATAAAGAGGATCACTCAACTCTCCACCTCGTCAGAAACGACAATAAATGTATCCTTTGCCGTCGCTGCGTAGCTGCCTGTAAGGAGCAGTACGTAGGCGTTATCGGCGCGAACAACCGCGGCTTCCACACAGAGATCGGCTGCGCGTTCAACCAGGATCTCGGCGATGTTCCCTGCGTAAGCTGCGGACAGTGCACCGTAGTTTGTCCCACAGGCGCGCTTGTTGAGCGCGACGATACCGACAAGGTATTCGAGGCTATCGCAGACCCGACAAAGCACGTTGTTGTCCACACCGCGCCCTCTATCCGCGCGACACTGGGCGAGTGCTTTGATATGCCCATCGGCACAAACGTAAAGGGCAAGATGGTAACTGCTCTCAAGATGCTCGGCTTTGACAAGGTGTTCGACACCAACTTCGGCGCCGACCTCACCATTATGGAAGAGGGCACCGAGTTTATCGAGCGCGTTACAAAGGGCGGAACCCTCCCGATGATCACCTCGTGCTCACCCGGTTGGATCAAGTTCTGCGAGCACTACTATCCCGACCTCATCCCGCACCTCTCGACCTGTAAGTCACCCCAGCAGATGCAGGGCGCGATGATCAAGTCATACTACGCCGAGAAGGCGGGCATCGACCCCAAGGACATCGTTGTTGTATCGGTAATGCCCTGTATCGCCAAGAAGTTCGAGATCCAGCGCGACGACCAGGGTCACGACGGTATGCAGGATAACGATATCTCTATCTCAACACGTGAGCTTGCTAAGATGATCAAGACCGCGGGTATCCAGTTCACCGAGCTTGAGGACGAGGATTTCGATCCGCTGATGGCTATCGGCTCCGGCGCAGGTACTATCTTCGGCGCAACGGGCGGCGTTATGGAAGCGGCTCTCAGAACCGTTGCCGACGTGCTCACGGGCGAGGACCTCAAGCAGATCGACTACACAGAGGTTCGCGGCACCGACGATATCAAGGAAGCTACCTACGAGATCGCAGGCAAGGAAGTCAAGGTCGCGGTTACATCCGGCCTCAAGAACGCCGCAAAGCTTCTTGATGAGATCAGAGCCGGCAAGTCACCCTACCAGTTCATCGAGATCATGTGCTGCCCCGGCGGCTGTGTAAACGGCGGCGGACAGCCCATCCAGCCCGGTCACGTAAGGAACTTTACAGACCTCAAGGCGCTCAGAGCCAAGGCTCTCTATGAGGACGACCTCAGCCTCGAGTACAGAAAGTCGCACGATAACCCCGAGATCAAGGCTATCTACGACGAGTATCTCGAAAAGCCCGGTTCGCACCGCGCTCACGAGCTTCTCCACACCTCATATGTAAAAAGAGGTAAATAATAAATCTATATTTCCCTGATAGATAACATAAAACCGGTGAGTCACAGCGGCTCACCGGTTTGTTATGTGTAAAGAATCAGAGCAAAACCAAATTTCCGACTGTGCAAACCGTCGGGCATACGTCCTAAACGAGTATTGGTTTTGCCCTGATTAAAACATTATATCATATATAGTTTTTTAATCAATAAAAGTGAAAGAAAAATTACTTTTCAGAAACAAGAAAAGAAGTATATCCCTCGTAGTAATAGCTGTTGTCAATGCCTTTTATAAATATCTCTCTGTCATAGATTTTGTCTGTCAATGCGGATTTCAGCAGCACCTTGATTTCGATATCTTTTATGGGGCTTCTTTCCATAGCCAATAAATAGTCCTCTTTATCAACCTTGCTCCAATCCACCACAAAGCCAAGCTCTTTAGCTAAAATGTGATCAAGCCAAATCCTTGTGCTTCTGCCGTTTCCTTCACGGAACGGGTGGGCGATATTCATTTCGACATACTTTTCGATTATCTGCTCAAAGTTGCTTTGGGGCATTTTCTCAATGTTTTCAAGAGAATAATTCAAATACATGACCGGAGCAAAACGAAAGCTGCCCTTTGCGATATTGACCGTGCGTATCTCACCCGCAAAATCATAAATATCTTCAAAAAGAGTTTTATGGATGATCTGAAGCGTTTTGAATGATCCTGCGTCCAGCGCCTTGAGTTTGCCGGTTTCAAACAATTCGATTGCTTTTTGCTTGCTTATTCTTTCTTCAACTTCTGCCAATTCGGCAGGATTGGTTATACCAAATTTGTTATTTAAAGCCATATGCATGTCCCTCGGTGGTTGAATTAGTTTTCCTAAAATTATCACTAACTATATTATACCGCAGTTGTTTCGGTAATGCAATCATTTAACGGTTTTTCAGTTTTAAATCTTCGGTTTTCAGTTAGAAAATCCTGTGAGCAGGACAGCAGGACTGAAGATTTAAAACTTAAAACTTAAAATTTAAAAATACAAAGCAAAAATCCCGCCACTTTCGTGACAGGATTTTCGCTTTGGCGCGCCGGAGTATATGTTAAAATGCCTACCTCGCTTTATGCGGCGTGTTTAATGTGAAAGGTTCGTAGAACGCTCTCGTTAAAAACGTCACACTGTGACGTTTTTGCCCACGTTCGGAGCGACTTCGCGCTCCTCTCTCGGCACACTCTCCGTTTGAAACATGGTCGTTCAGCGTCGTACCTAAAGGTACTTCCTCGAACTCCCTGTTTCTGCGCTTCCTCGAACTCCCTTCATCCGCCACCGGCGGCGGTCGTTTTCGTCACCTTCGAGTCTCTTCCTCTGCGCTGCTGAGGTGAAATAGAAAAAGGATACCCAAAATGGGTATCCTTTTTCTATGGCGCGCCGGAAGAGACTCGAACTCCCGACCTTCTGATTCGTAGTCAGACACTCTATCCAGCTGAGCTACCGGCGCATACGATTTTTATCGCAAGTAGTATCTTAACACATATTTACTCAAAATGCAAGTGTTTTTTTGATTTTGCCTGTTTGCGTGCTCGATTTTTGTGTATTGCTCCAGCTTTGGATGTATTTCAGGGCTTTTTCGTCATCCTTGGGATACTCGGCGGCAAGGTAATTCGTACCCTCGAGCGACGGCACAAGATAAACCGTGACGCTCTTTTGCTCGTTGGGATAGTAACAGTCGAGCCGCATCGCCGACATATTATTGACGCTCGACTCAAATTCTTTCTTGATATTGGTCGCGCCGTTTTGCTTGACCGTCTCCTCGATATTCTGCATAGCGTTCAGCGAAGAAATATCAGCAGAGAGCTTGTTCATAGTAAACACCACCGCTCCGCTCGGGTCTGCATACTGCAAATCAGCCTTTCCCTCAGCCTTTGGCAGCATTTGAAAATTGTCGGGGATGCTCATATATCCGAACTCATCGTTCCCGATCTCCTGAGTTTTGTTGCTGTAAATGATACGGGTCACAACTTTCTTTGTGCTGTCGGGAGTGGCGCTGCTATTCGATGGATCATCACTTTTTCCGCCGATATTACAGCCGAACAGACACAGCGCGAAAACCGCGGCAAGCAGTAGGATAATAGCTCTTTTCATTATATAAAACCCCCGAAAAAGTTATACTTTAAGACAATAATAACACGTTCAAAAAATTAATTATTCCAATTTAGAAATAAATCTTTATTTTCTAAAAGAAATATGTTATAATATGTATAAACAAAGGGCATTATACTGCAATTTGTGTCTCATTTCCGAAATAACAGTATATATTGTGAATGTTGTAGCAAATAAATCTTCGATTATTAGCAATAATCGGTGTAATTACGGTTTGATTTTTTGCAAATTATGTGTTACAATGTTTATGGTAACAAAAAAGTTACAGCTACAAGACGACTCTCTTCAGTCAGGAGGTAGATAAACTTGATACGTATTGCAACTAAGAGATTCGGCGCATTATTTATTGTAATCGCGCTTCTTGTTACATCAGCATTCTCAATTGGTATTTCAGCCGGAGCGGCTACGACCTACACACCAAGGTTGACTGCTCCCGAGTCAAATAACGTTTATTATTACAACAGCAACTACAACGTTTTCCAGAAATACGGCTACGGCTTGCCCAACTGCACAGCTTACGCTTACGGCAGAGCTTACGAGATTCTCGGAACTACTCCCAAGCTCAGCTGGAACGGTGCCGGCCAGTGGTACGGTTACAACCAGACCAACAAGTACTACAGTTACGGCAGCACCCCCAAGATCGGCGCTATCGCCTGCTGGTGCTACAGCGGCGGCGGACACGTTGCGGTTGTAGAGAAGATCGAAAACGGCAAAATCACTCTTTCAAACTCAGAGTGGGGCGGAAGAACATTCTACCTTACCACTTGCTCAACAAGCGACAAGAACTACGGCGGCAACAGCTGGTGGACATTCCAGGGCTTCATTTATCTGCTCGACAATGCAACACCCGCTCCCGCTCCTACATATAAGACCGGTATCTACAAGACTACCGACGCTGTTAACCTCAGATACCACGCGGGTACAAGCAACACTGTTCTTACAACTATCCCGAGCAATACAACGGTTACGGTAACTCACCTCTATAATGAGACGAGCACAGGCTGGACATGGGGTTACACAACATATGCAGGCAAGACAGGCTGGTTCGTACTTGAGTACGCGACTTATGTTTCGGCGCTCCCGACAACACCTACAACAACGGCAGCTCCCACAACAACTAAGCCCACAGTACCGCCCACAACAGTAGCTCCTACTACGGTAGCTCCCACAACAACAGTTCCTGCTTCAACAGGTCCTATCTACGAAGATCCCGTTGTTCAGACAGAGCCCGTGACCGAGCCGGACGAACAGTCTCAGGTTGATTATTCACAGGGCATTGGAATGGGCGATATCAACGCTGACGGCGTTATCAATATCAAGGACGCAACCTTGATCCAGAGATATGTCGCTTACATCGAAGAGCTCACAGTTGAGCAGCTCGAATGGGCAGACTTTGACTTTGACGGATTTGTTACGATTTCGGATGTAACAGAAATGCAAACGTTCTTACTTTCAAATGATTAATAGAATTCGGCGGTGAGTTTTCACCGCCGGATTTTTTTGCGCATATTAATACAGTCGGGAAGAAAAGCTATCCGATACCACGGACTTTTCTTCCCGACCAAAATTTTTAAATTTTAAGTTTTCAGTTTTAAGTATTCATTAACTCTGATAGCCCGCTATGATCCTCTGGATTATTGTAACGTCCGAGATCGTGATGTATCCGTCGCTGTTCATATCGGCAACCGCAAGCGCGTCGCTGTCAAGCTCTGTAAGCAGCGCGATGTGCTTTTGCAGCAGCGTGGCGTCTGTGACGTCGACCTTGCCGTCGTCGTTGATGTCGCCGGGAGCCGCAAGGTGTTTTGTAACAGCCTTGATTACAAACGTTCCGCCGTAATCGTCGTTGTTGTTTTCCTTGTACCAGTCAACCAAGTCTACGATCCGGCCGTCAGCCATAACATAGCTTTGATCTCTCTGCGCCTGATGCATAAAGGTGAACTGACCCGATGACGTAAGCCACTCGCAAACACCTATCTGTGGTGTTTCGTTGTACCTTGTAGACCCGATTTTTACCGCGATACTGCCCGACTGATTGGGGATCCTGAAATCGCTGATGTCAACGCAGATATATCCGGCGTAGTCGATCGTGCCCTTGTGCAGCTCTACCCAGTTGCTTTGGTTGCTGTCGGGGGTACCGTTTTTGTCGGGGACATAATAAACAGTGTAGTCAGAGGTTACGGAGTAGCTTTCAAATATGACCTTGTCGATCGTGTTGTAATGTGCGTCAAACTCAAAGCTCTGGAACGCAGTGAGCTCGGGTTCTTTGATATAGCTTTCGTCAAATTCCCAGGTCGCTCCGTAGATCTCGTTTTGCAAAAGCTTATTTTTCTCGGTGATATTGTCAACCGCCAAAAGCTGGAACGAAGGCTTGTATTTTTTAGAATTAAAAATATCCCTGTCGTAATACGAGATCCAAAAATACCCGTTGTCGCCCCAGTTTTCGCCCCAGCTGTTCTTGACAAGCCAAGCGCCGTTGCCCTCGGGAGTATCAACGAAATTGTCAGCTGAGAAGTTGTCGTCCCAACCGACTATCTCAATAGCGTGTCCGGTCGCGCTGCCGGTAAAATCCGGCGGCACATAGTAGGCGAATGTATCTTCGTTATAATTTGCGATGGTGTGCGAATAATAGGTGCTTATTCCGCCGCTCTCCATTATCGCTCTCTTGGTGGTGTCGGGGTCGTCGCGGTACAGATATTTGATCGAAGTAACGCCGTAATCAGCCAAGTCCGTGGGGATAGTGTCCGCGCTGAATTCGTAAATACTGAGATCCGGCACCTTTGAGTTCAAAACCGGACCCTGCCACGACGTAAAGTAACCCGGCGTGATCTTTGCCCTGCCGAATTCATATGGCTCGCGCACCCAGCCTTCACCGTCGGCGTGCTGTGTGCCCCAGAGGTTGGCGTGGTTGGCCGACATATCGCCCGTGTACAGATCATTCTTCAGCAAAAAGGATTCAAACGTGCCAAGCGCGCCGTAAACCCAGCAGTCGTTATAGTTTTGGGATTTAACAGAGGAAACATATCCCTGCTCGACCGAGCTGTAGTATGACGGAAGGTTTGACGAGCCCAAGGGCGCGTCGCTCTTAGCGGATTTTTTTACCGCCCGCGGGGTCGGCAAAGTATCGTTTTCATCAACTTCAGCCGCCGACGCAGATAATCCGAAAGCCGAAATCAGCAGCGCGCACGCGGCGACTGCGGAGATCGCTTTACTAATCAATTTGTTTCTTTTCATTTTTATACCTCAAATTACCAAAGTTGTATAATAACCCATTCTATGCTTTGATTATATCAAAAATATGTGCCGATGTAAAGAATAAAAAATGCCAAATTACAAAGAATAATTTTACCAAATAACAAAGGACTGAAAATATGCACCTCAGAACCGACCTCGCCGTAGAGGCAAGAGAGATCGCGGGCGAAAGAGTAAGCGGAGTTGATTACAAAACATACAGCGAGAGCGGGCTGTCGATCTCGCGCCTGACGGTCAGAACAGACAAGGCAAAGCAGGCTCTCGGCAAGGATAAGGGAACATATATCACAGTAGCGCTGCCGTCGCTGACGGACAACTTCTCCTCAACGGACAAACGCCTCGCGGCGATCGGCTCGGAAATACGCAGGCTTCTGCCCGTCAACGGTCTGATTTTGGTGGTCGGCTTGGGCAATGAAGAGATAACCCCCGACTCATTAGGCCCCAAAACCGCGCTGAAGGTGCTCGCCACAAGGCATATCCAGGGCGAGCTCGCGCGTTCATCGGGGCTCGACAGGCTCCGACCCGTGGCGGTGATGAACACGGGCGTCACCGGACAAACGGGCATAGAAACGGGCGAGTACATCCTCAGCGTGGTAAAGCGGATACGCCCAAACGCCGTCGTGGCGATCGACGCGCTTGCCTCGCGCAGGCTTGAACGCCTCGGCACAACTCTGCAAATAAGCGACGCGGGCATATCGCCCGGCGCGGGAGTGGGCAACCACCGCACAAGGATAAACAGCGAGACCATCGGCGTTCCCGTGATCTCAATAGGCGTGCCGACGGTCGTAGACGTCAGGACCCTGGCGGGCGACCTGCTCACAAACATAGGGGAGAGCGCGGACGACCTGCCGGCGCTTACAAAGGATATGGTCGTTATCCCGCGAGAGATAGACCTGCTGACCGAGCGCGCCTCGCGCCTGTTGGGCTTCGCCCTAAACGCCGCGCTCCAAGACCGCTTTAAGCTCAGCGAGTTGGTCGAGCTGATGTGATGGGTGAGAATTATTTAAAGGCTCCCCCAACACTTGTTTTTGGGGGGCTGTCGCGAAGCCTGAGAATATAACATATGATATACGCTGAGTTTAAATAACGAATCTGTTTATATAAAAATACCCACTTATGAGGCTTCGTGACTGAGGGGGCGGAGTCAGTGTTTACACCCCGTTTTCCGTTACAATATCATACCTCACGCTGATTCATACGCAGCCCCCTCCGTCATTTCGCAAGTGAACCTCCCCCGTAACAAGTGACGGGGGAGGCTTTAAATGTAACGGAAAAGTTTGCGGTCGGGCATAAAAGTTTTCATGCAAAGCAAAGCTATCTTCTCGAATTGTGGTGTCGCCACCGCGACGGGGAGGCTTTAAATGAATTTCAATATTCAATTATCCTTTAAAACTCATAAAAAAACACCTCAATGAGCCAAATGGTTCATTGAGGTGTTTTTGTTTTGTCACAAATCCCCTATGGGAAAGGTAAAGAGGAAAAAAATGAAAAAGATGTTATTTGTTGCTGCGTATCAATCCCCTATGGGAAAGGTAAAAATAGTGCGCCGAGGCTCGGAGCCTCAAAATAACGACCGGCGAGGACGGAGCCGGGGAGTTCACGGGGTGAACGGAGCGGATTCGACGAGTGGAAGTTATTTTGAGAAAAGCGAAGAGCAACGAGGCGTGATTGCGCCGACGCCGCCGTAACAAATCAATCCCCTATGGGAAAGG
>CACYQK010000048.1:0-11405 GCA_902776495.1 uncultured Ruminococcus sp.
TAATAAAAGAAAAAGGAGTTTTGTTTATGAAACGTGTTCGTATAATTGCTATACTGACAGCGGTTGTTTTGCTTACAGCCTGCTGCGTAATTCCTGCTTCCGCGGAGCGTGCGCCGATGATATATCTTTTCGGAGACGTCAATTTTGATGAAAAACTGACCGTCAGCGACGCGACAGATGTTCAGCAGGCGGCTGCCGAGATGGTTGAATTTAATATATACAAAAGCAAGACTGCCGATATTAACCACGACGGCTTTGTGACGGTCGCCGACGCGACGTTAATCCAAATGGTTGCCGCGGAAATGGAAATCCCTGAGGATTGCGGCGGATATATTGATTTATCTATCTACATTTACAAAATTGAAGCCGGCTATCTCTCGGGTACAATGCCTGCCGGCACTCCCATAACCTTTACCGCGTACAATCACTATTCCGATACGGGTGTCAGCTATGAATTTTCGGTAGATGATGTTGTTGTGCAGAGCGGCACCGGCAATAAATTTACATACACCTTCGATAAAGCCGGAACATATACGGTGACCGCAAAAGCCGTTAACAAATGGGGCATTCCGTCCACCGAAAGCATTAAATACACGGTTCTCGACAGCTTTGATAATTCAAAGCCGAGAATTATTGATTCAAAGCTGAATTCCTATTACAACAGCTCCGGTGACTACGGCTGCAAATGGGATGTACAGGTGCAGGGCGGAACAGCGCCTTACACCTATTCCTACACTATAAATGAGCTAACCGGTCTTGATGAGTGGAATGTAAGTCAGTTCGAGCGTTTTAAGTCTTACAAAGACACCGATTGGGAGCTTCGCTACAACGACAGCGGCAGAGCGTATCTGTATAAGGAATTTTCACAGGACGCGTCCGCTTATATACCGTCTGATATGATTGAGGGCGGCTGGTGTTATTTAACCGTTACGGTAAAGGACGCAAACGGTAATCTTGCAGAGCCCGTAACGATCGAAGAAGGAATAAATATAGCGGGTTAACAGATTTATGGATTTTTAAAAGCCGGGGAGCTTTCCCCGGTTTTTCTTTGTTTAAAGCTATGGGGGATTTCAACGCTCTGCGGAATTATCCGGTATCAACTATCAGTTGGAAAACCTTACACGCTGTCGGGCGTATCTTTTGGGGCGAAAAACAAGCTCCAAGGAGTTTTAATTCCTTTGGAGCACTAAAAGTTAAAAAAGTGTTAAATTTAGTTAAAAACCTTTAAAAATCCCCTTGACAACTTGCCGAAACAGGCGTAGAATAGTAAAATGTACCATAATGGGGATATGTACGGAAAGCCTTGAAAATTTCCGAAAAAAAAGCTTTTGACAAGGGGATATTATCACAAAATCTTACTGATGTCAAGATGTTTTTTAGATGTTTTTTTCGGTTTTTTTATGAGCTTTTTCACACATACCTTTATGAAGTCGAAAAAATATAAGGAGTGATACGCCTAATGGTTAATGTCAAACCCGTAAAACTGGGCAACACCGAAAGAATGAGCTTTGGCAAAATCGAGGAAGTCATCGATATGCCGAATCTTATCGAGGTGCAAAAGGAGTCATACAACTGGTTCCTTAACGAAGGCCTTGAGGAAGTGTTTAAGGACGTTTCCGGCATTACCGACTATCAGGACAACCTTGTCCTCGATTTTATTGATTATACTCTCGACATCGAGCACCCCAATTACAGCGTGATTGAGTGCAAGGTCAGAGACGCCACATATTCGGCAGCGCTGAGGGTCACCGCGCGGCTGCTGAACAAGTCCACGGGCGAAATTAAAGAAAGCAACGTCTTTATGGGCGATTTCCCGCTGATGACTCCCAGCGGAACATTTGTAATCAACGGCGCTGAGCGTGTTATCGTATCACAGCTTGTCCGCTCACCCGGTGTTTACTACAAAATGGATCACGACAAAACCGGTAAAAGACTCTACTCCACCACCGTTATCCCAAACCGCGGCGCGTGGCTTGAGTACGAAACCGATATCAACGACGTTTTCTATGTCCGCATAGACAAAAACAGAAAGCTCCCCGTTACATCATTCATCAGAGCGCTCGGCTTGGGCACCGACGCCGAAATCCTCGACTTCTTCGGCGACGACGAGAGAATGAAGGCGACTATCGAAAAGGATCAGGCTCACAATGTTGAGGAAGGTCTTATCGAGGTCTACAAAAAGCTCCGTCCCTCTGAGCCCCCGACAGTCGATAGCGCGCAGACCCATATCAACAACCTGTTCTTTGACGAGAACCGTTACGATATGTCAAGGGTCGGCAGATATAAATACAACAAAAAGCTCGGCATCGCAAACCGCCTTGCCGGACAAAGGATCACCGAGCCTATCGCCAACCCCAGAACAGGCGAGGTAATGGCGCTCAGAGATGAAAAGATCTCAAAGGAAAAGGCTCTCGAGATCGAGAACGCGGGCGTTACCGTGGCTTATGTAAAGAATTCCGAGGGCGAGATCGTTAAGATCGTCTCCAACGGTATGGTAGACATCGGCTGCTACGTTGATTTCGACGCCGAGGCTGAATGCGGAATCAGAGAGAACGTTCGCTTTGACTATCTCTGCGAGATCCTCGATTCTGCCGAGAATGAGGAGCAGCTCAAGGAAATGCTCCGCGACCGCGCGGGCGAGCTCGTTCCCAACCACATCACCGTTGAGGATATCTTCGCGACAATCAACTACCTCAACTGCGTCGCAAAGGGTATCGGCAACACCGACGACATCGATAATTTAGGTAACAGACGTATCCGCTGCGTAGGCGAGCTTCTGCAGAACCAGTTCAGGATCGGTTTTTCAAGACTTGAAAGAGTCGTTAGGGAGAGAATGACCACCCAGTCTCAGGATATGGATTCGCTCTCGCCCAACTCACTTATAAACATCCGTCCCGTGACCGCGGCTATCAAGGAGTTTTTCGGCTCCTCGCCTCTGTCACAGTTTATGGATCAGACAAACCCGCTTGCGGAGCTTACTCACAAGCGCCGTCTGTCAGCGCTCGGCCCCGGTGGTCTTTCGCGTGACCGCGCGGGATTTGAGGTACGTGACGTACACTACACCCACTACGGACGTATGTGTCCTATCGAGACCCCTGAAGGACCTAACATCGGTCTTATCTCGTATCTCGCTTCATTCGCTAAGATAAACAAGTACGGCTTTGTTGAGGCGCCCTTCCGCAAGATCAACAAGGAAACAGGCGTTGTAACCGACGAGGTTGTATATATGACAGCCGACGTTGAGGATAACTACTACGTTGCTCAGGCTAACGAACCCCTCGACGAAGAAGGCAGATTTGTACACAAAAGAGTCGTAGGACGTTACCGCGACGAGTTCGTGGAGCTTCCCGCAGACCGCTTTGACTATATGGACGTATCGCCTAAGATGGTTGTGTCCGTAGCTACCGCCATGATCCCGTTCCTCGAGAACGACGACGCAAACCGCGCTCTTATGGGCGCGAACATGCAGCGTCAGGCGGTTCCGCTCCTCCGCTCCGAGGCTCCCGTAGTAGGAACAGGTATGGAGTACAAGGCGGGCACCGACTCGGGCGTATGTATCCTCGCTGAAGAGGACGGCGTTGTTATGAGCGTCGACGCCCGTAACATTCGCGTTCAGTACGACAGCGGCAGAGTTCAGGACTTTGAAGTAATCAAGTTCCTGCGCTCAAACCAAGGCACCTGCTTTAACCAGCGCCCGATCGTTGAGAGAGGCCAGCGCTTTAAGAAGGGCGAGGTCCTCGCGGACGGTCCCGCTACCGACAACGGCGAGATCGCGCTCGGCAAGAACGCACTCATCGGCTTTATGACCTGGGAAGGCTACAACTACGAGGACGCCGTACTGCTCAACGAAAAAATCGTTCGTGACGATGTTTACACATCTATCCATATTGAAGAATACGACACCGAAGCCCGTGACACAAAGCTCGGCCCCGAGGAGATCACACGCGATATCCCCAACGTGGGCGAGGACGTGCTCAAGTATCTCGACGAGGACGGTATCATCCAGATCGGTTCCGAGGTCAAGGCGGGCGATATCCTGGTAGGTAAGGTAACTCCCAAGGGAGAGACCGAGCTCACCGCCGAGGAAAGACTCCTCAGAGCGATCTTCGGCGAAAAGGCAAGAGAGGTAAGAGATACTTCTCTGCGCGTGCCCCACGGCGAACAGGGTACGGTAGTAGACGTAAAGGTATTCACCCGCGCGGACAGCCGCAACGAGCTGCAGCCGGGCGTTAACAAGGTAGTTAGAGTTTACCTCGCCCTCAAGCGCAAGATCAGCGTGGGCGACAAGATGGCGGGACGCCACGGTAACAAGGGTGTTGTTTCGCGTATCCTCCCGGTTGAGGATATGCCCTTCCTGCCCGACGGTACTCCGCTCGACATCGTGCTCAACCCCTTGGGCGTACCTTCGCGTATGAATATCGGTCAGGTGCTCGAGGTTCACCTCGGCTATGCGGCAAAGGCGCTTGGCTGGAAGATCATGACCCCCGTATTTGACGGCGCTCATGAGCAGGATATTTTTGCCGCTCTTAAGGACGCAGGCTACAGCGAGGACGGTAAGACATGGCTTATCGACGGCAGAACGGGCGAACGCTTTGACAACCCCGTAACCGTAGGCTATATGTACTACCTCAAGCTGCATCACCTCGTTGACGAGAAGATCCACGCAAGAAGCACAGGCCCGTACTCACTCGTTACCCAGCAGCCTCTGGGCGGTAAGGCTCAGTTCGGCGGTCAGCGTTTCGGTGAGATGGAAGTTTGGGCGCTGGAAGCTTACGGCGCGGCATATACACTTCAGGAGATCCTGACCGTCAAGTCGGACGACGTTGTAGGACGTGTAAAGACTTACGAGGCTATCGTAAAGGGTCAGAACATCCCCGCTCCGGGAATTCCCGAGTCATTCAGAGTTCTTATCAAGGAGCTCCAGTCGCTCTCGCTCGACGTAAGAGTGCTTGACCAGCAGGGCGAGGAGATCGACATCAAGCAGAAGTTCGAGGAGGACGAGGATCTCGCCGACGCGGCTTCAACAGAGTTTGATGAGGACAGCGTAATGACCTCGATGGACGGCTACACCCTTGACGAGGGCGGAGAAGAAGGCAATATGTTTGACGATTCTCTTGCCGACGAAGAGGAAGACGACGAAAACGTCTTTGATTTTGACGACTTTGGTTCGGACGAACTTTGATAAGGAGGAAGTAAAATGATAGACAATAATGTTTTTGATTCAATTAAAATCGGTCTTGCTTCCCCCGAGCAGATCAGCGAATGGTCATACGGCGAGGTAACAAAGCCCGAGACTATCAACTACCGCACACTCAAGCCCGAGCGTGAAGGCCTCTTTTGCGAGCGTATTTTCGGACCTACAAAGGACTGGGAATGCCACTGCGGAAAGTACAAGAGGATCCGCTTTAAGGGCAAGATCTGCGACCGCTGCGGCGTAGAGGTAACAAGAGCCAAGGTTAGACGCGAGCGTATGGGTCACATCCAGCTCGCCGCCCCCGTATCGCACATCTGGTACTTCAAGGGTATTCCCTCAAGGATCGCCCTTATGCTGGACATTTCTCCGAAGGCATTGGAGAACGTGCTTTATTTCTCACAGTATATAGTAACCGATCCCGGCGACTGCCGCGATCTTTCAAAAATGCAGTGCCTTAGTGAAAACGAGTACAACGATATGCGCGAAAAGTACGAGGATGACTTTAAGGCAGGCATGGGCGCGGAATCGATCAAGGAACTTCTTGCCGAGATCGACCTCGACGCACTTTCAACAGAGCTTAAAGAGGAACTCGAGGCAGCTTCCGGACAGAAGCGCATCCGCCTCTTGAAGCGCCTCGACGTTGTAGAGAGCTTCCGCCTTTCGGGCAACCGTCCCGAGTGGATGATCCTCGATGTCGTTCCGGTCATCCCGCCGGATATCCGTCCTATGGTACAGCTTGACGGCGGACGTTTTGCTACCTCCGACCTCAACGACCTCTACCGCAGGGTAATCAACAGAAACAACCGACTCAAAAAGCTCTTAGAGCTCAACGCTCCCGAGATCATCATCCGCAATGAAAAGCGCATGCTTCAGGAATCCGTTGACGCTCTCATCGACAACGGTCGCCGCGGCCGTCCCGTAACAGGCCCCAACAACCGCGCGCTCAAGTCGCTTTCCGATATGCTCAAGGGTAAGCAGGGACGCTTCCGCCAGAACCTTCTCGGTAAGCGTGTCGACTACTCCGGACGTTCGGTTATCGTTGTAGGACCTGAACTCAAAATGTACCAGTGCGGTCTCCCCAAGGAGATGGCACTTGAGCTGTTCAAGCCCTTCGTTATGAAGCGTCTTGTAGAGACAAAGGCTGAACAGAATATCAAATCGGCGCGTAAGGCTGTTGAGCGCGCAAAAGAAAACGTTTGGGACGCTCTTGAAGTAGTTATCAAGGGTCACCCCGTAATGCTCAACCGTGCGCCTACACTTCACCGCCTCGGCATCCAGGCGTTTGAGCCCGTACTTGTAGAAGGCAGGGCTATCAAGCTCCATCCGCTCGTATGTACCGCGTTCAACGCTGACTTCGACGGCGACCAGATGGCTGTTCACGTTCCGCTTTCGGCAGAGGCTCAGGCAGAGGCAAGGTTCCTTATGCTCGCTGCCGGCAACCTCTTAAAGCCCTCTGACGGCCAGCCCGTTGCGGTTCCTACACAGGATATGATCCTCGGTTCTTACTATCTGACCCTCGACAAGGACGGAGAAAAGGGCGAGGGCAAGGTGTTCCGCAACATCGACGAGGTTATGATGGCGTACCAGACGGGCGTTATCGAGCTTCACTCAAAAATCAAGGTTCGCCGCGAGATGGAGATCGACGGCGAAATGTGCAGCGCGCTTGTTGACACAACTATCGGCAAAATCATCTTCAACAATCCGATCCCGCAGGATCTCGGCTTTGTTGACAGAAGCATCCCCGAGAACAGATTTAAGTTCGAGGTAGACTTCCTTGTTAAGAAGGGCGGACTTAAAAAGATAATCGACAAGTGCATCAAAAAGCACGGCACGGCAAGAACCAGCCAGCTCCTTGACGACATCAAGGCTCAGGGCTACAAATACTCCACAAAGGGCGCTATCACCGTTGCGGTATGCGACGCCGTTATCCCGCCCGAGAAGAAGGAGATCATCGCCGACGCCGAGGCTAAGATCGAGGATATCCGCAACCAGTATATGATGGGTCTTCGTTCCGACGAGGAGCGTTACGAAGCTATCCTCGGGATCTGGAACAAGGCTACAAACGATGTTACCGATGCGCTTCAGGGCAACCTTGACCGCTACAACCCCATCTTTATGATGGCAGATTCCGGTGCGCGTGGTAGTATCAGCCAGATCCGTCAGCTTGCCGGTATGCGCGGACTTATCGCCAACACATCAGGTAAAACTATTGAGATCCCGATCAGAGCTAACTATCGTGAGGGTCTTAACATCCTCGAATACTTTATTTCTTCGCGCGGCGCCCGTAAGGGTCTTGCCGATACTGCGCTCCGTACAGCCGACTCGGGTTACCTTACCCGCCGTCTGGTCGACGTTTCGCAGGAGGTAATCATCCGCGAGGAGGACTGCGGTACAACCGAGGGTCTTGAGATATTCGACATCAGGGCTATCGAGTCCGATCCCAAGTCGGTCATCGAGCCGCTCAGCGAGCGCCTTGTAGGCCGCTATCTGCTCGACGATTTCTGTGACGAAAACGGCAACGTGCTTGTTTCAAAGGACAGAATGATGGGCGAGGCAGAGGCTGACATCATCGTTAATTCAGGCGTATCAAGCGTAAAGATCCGCTCGGTACTCTCCTGCCGCGCTAAGCACGGCGCCTGCCGCAAGTGCTACGGCGCTAACCTTGCAAACCGCCAGCCCGTTACGGTCGGCGAGGCAGTCGGTATCATCGCCGCTCAGTCGATCGGTGAGCCGGGTACTCAGCTTACAATGAGAACCTTCCACACCGGCGGCGTAGCTAACGCAGAGGATATCACACAGGGTCTTCCGCGTGTTGAGGAGCTGTTTGAGGCGAGAAAGCCCAAGAGCTTGGCTATCATCAGTGAGATCGACGGTGAGGTTCGCTTTGAAGAGATCAAAAACGCGCGTCACGCCGTTATATTCAACAAGGAAACAGGCGACGAAAAGACATACCTTATCCCGTTTGGCTTCCGTGTAAAGGTTATGGAGGGCGACTATGTCCGCAAGGGCGACACTATCACCGACGGTTCGGTCAACCCCCACGACATCCTCGATATCCTCGGTCCCGACGCGGTTATGAACTACCTGATCTCAGAGGTTCAGAAGACCTACCGTCTCCAGGGTGTTGAGATCAACGACAAGCACATCGAGGTAATCGTTCGCCAGATGATGCGCAAGGTCAAGGTCGACGACGCGGGCGATACAGGCTATATGTCCGGTCAGACCTACGACAAAAACGATGTTCTTTATGAGAACGAGATCATCAAAAAGCGCATTGCTGCGGGCGAGGAAGGCCTTAGAGAAGCTACCTTTACCCAGCAGCTTCTCGGTATCACCAAGGCAGCTCTCGCGACCGACAGCTTTATGTCGGCGGCTTCGTTCCAGGAGACAACAAGAGTGCTTACCGACGCCGCTATCAAGGGCAAGGTTGACTCGCTTGTAGGTCTTAAAGAGAACGTTATCATCGGTAAGCTTATCCCTGCCGGCACAGGTATGCAGAGATACGCGAACGTCAAGCTCGAAAGCAACAAGCCCGTGCTTGTTTCGGACGACACTAACCTTGACGAGATCGATTTTTAACAGCACAATCAAATAATTAATAATTTAGGGGCGGACCAATGTGTCCGCCCGTTTTTTTATGTCACAAAAAACTTGACTATCTATGTGAAAAAGGGTAAAATAGAATAGATTGGAATGATTTGATGAATAAAGTTCTCAAAACAAAATTGCAATTATCATCGCTGTCGATTTTCAGGGGGATAATGAGCCGGTCGGTGCCGAGCGCGTTTTATCGGCTTTTGTGCTCGACCGAGAAGTCTCCGATGGAGTTTTTGAGCGCTTACGGTGAGTTCTACTCGCTTATTTCCGAGCGCGGATGCGCCGACAGCCTTGCCTATGCAATGACCGAGGCGGCGCTGTTTGACGAAAACTGCTTTACCCGCGCGGCTGCGGGCGGCAGAGAGGCTGAGCTCCCCGAGGGCGTTTTGACCGCGGTACAGCGCGACTGCGAGGCGATTTTGGCGGCTGCAAATCTCAGCGCCGATGATGTTATCTCCTCGTACATAAGCTACGAAAAAATCGCGTCCGTTGCCCAAGGATTGCCAAGATGGGAGTGCGGAGAATGTGCCGAGAGTTTTAAATTATTCGACGGTTCGCTTGACAGCATTGCAAAGTGGTATAAAGAGAACGGCTGCGGAATGTTCGCGCGTTACAAGGCTTTTGTCTGGCGCGACGGCGATATCCGACCCGTTACCCACCACGACACGATCACCCTTGACGACTTCACGGGCTATGAACGCCAGCGCGATAAGGTCATAAAAAACACCGAGGCGTTTTTGCAGGGCAAAAGCTGCAACAACTGCCTGCTCTACGGCGATATGGGCACCGGCAAAAGCTCAACAGTCAAAGCGATAGCCAACTGCTACAGAAAAGACGGGCTCAGGATCGTGGAGATACCAAAGGAGAGGCTTATTGATTTTCCGCTTTTGGTGGAGAAAATCGCCGCTCCTGACAACGCGCTTATCTACGCCACCTCAAACCGCAGGCATATAGTTAAGGAAAAGCTTTCAGACCGCAGCTTTGAGGACGACGTCAACACGCGCGATAATATGCAGGAGACCCTGTCGCTTTCGGACAGGTTTGGATTAACGGTGTGCTACACCGTTCCCGATAAAAAAGAATTTATCAGCATCGTCTGCGCGCTCGCGGATGAACGCGGGCTTGATGTCCCGCAGGAGGAACTTACCGCGGGAGCAGAGCGATTTGCCCTTGCACGGGGCGGAAGATCACCGCGCTGCGCCAAGCAGTATGTGGAATCGCTTTTATGCTGATTATGTTGTTACCTTAGTTTTTGGAGGAGATTCTTATGAAAAAAATAATTGCAGGCATCCTTTGCTTAGCGCTCGTGCTGGGTTCGACCCTTGTGCTCGCGGGCTGCGGAGAAAGTAATTATCCCGTAAAGGTCGCCAATATCACGATCGAAAAAGAGCCCAAGAACATTGTTGTGCTCGACCCCAACTCGGCGGATATCATCTCTTATATGAACTATGATAAAAAGATCGTCGGCAGAAGCAACGAGGCAGACCAAGAGTTTCTCAGTGTTGCTCCTTCGATGGGTTCCTTTGAGAGACCGAGTGTTCAGAACATCACCGATTCGGGCGCGGAGGTCGTGTTCGCTAACGATGAACTCGCTCCGGACTCAAAAAAGAGCCTCGAGGACGCAGGTATCTCTGTTATTTCGATGTCTGTCGCGGATACTCCCAAGCAGCTTGAGACAAACTATCAGACGATCGGCAAGATCCTCGGCGGTAAGGTCGACGGACTTGCAAAGGCGGACAGCTCTTATAGAAAGCTGATCGAAGATATGGAGCAGAGAAAAGCAAAAGCCACCGCAAAACCCGAAAGTTCGCTTGTAACGGCGTGCTACCTTTATTTTGAGGACGGCTCGCTTAAGATGATGACAAGCGGCACCTACGGCGATATGCTCCTTAGCTACACCGGCGCAGTCAATGTCGCGGTAAATCTTTCCGAAAACAAGGTCGACGTAAAAACACTCAAAGTCGCAAACCCCAACTATATATTCTATGCAGATGAAGACACGCTGAAAGCGGTCAAAGGCGACAGCGTTCTCTCACAGCTTGCGGCAGTCAAGGGCGGCAAGACTTTGCAGGTAACCCAAAAAGAGATGACCCGTCAGGGATTTACAGCGCTTGAAACGCTCGATAAGATGGTCGGATTCATCCATCCCGAGCTTGCGCAGAATAAGGCAACTCCCGATTCGGCTCAGCCCACAACTCAGCCCACAACCCACCCCGCGACTCAGAGCGCGACAAAGCCGGCAAATCAGAATGCGACCCAGCCGACTACCGCTCCCGCGGCGTCAGCGGCAAAATCGCTTGCCGATAAGTACAAAATAAAGCTCGACGGCTTGAGCCTCAAGGAAGAGGACGATAACGACAACGTCAAGGCTATGCAGCAGAGACTCTTTGACCTAGGCTATGTAAGCGATAAAGAGAATGTAACGGGCTACTACGGCGAGACCTCAAAGGCGGCTGTCAGCGCGTTCCAGAAGAAGAACGGCATCAAAGAGACAGGCACGGCGGACAACGCAACGCTCGTCAAGCTGTTCAGCAGCGATGCCAAAAAGGCGGATAAAGCCGTAGACGAAAGCTCGGACGCGGAGTAGCCTCCGCAGGCAATTAGAGAAGATAGC
>CACYQK010000049.1:0-10347 GCA_902776495.1 uncultured Ruminococcus sp.
GAAGAGAATCAGGTCGCTTATGTTGTCGACCCGATACAGAATATAGAGGGCTTCTATTTCTGGATCAACGGAAATCTTGAGCGCTGCAAGGGCTTCTTTGTGTTTGACAAAACAGGCGTAAAGATCAACGTTGATCAGGACGAAGAGGAAGTCTCGGGCAAGAACGTGGTATACAGAGAGAAAAGCTCGCTCATCAGAAATATTATTATCGGCGTTATGGTTATGGCGATAGTGATTCTGATGATTTTCTGCGGCAGTCTGTTAAGCGAGATCAATTCGCTGAAAGCCAAGATCGGAAACATTCCGGAGGCAATGGTAAATAATCAGCAGCAGCAGATTTCGATCGGTGACTGGATCGTTACGCTCCAAAACGAGAACACCAACCTGACTAATCAGCTGAACAGCGCTAACGCAAAGCTGGCTCAACTTCAAAAATCATCTAATCCCCAGACGGAACAAAACCAAGGGGAGAATTCGGAGAACGGTGAGCAGGCAGGTCAGCAGACAGACCAGCAGGCTCAGCAGGGTCAGCAGTAAATGAGTAGGTATATCGGGAAGATTTGTCCCTATTGCAAATCGCCGATGACGGATTTTAACGATATCGTAGTTTGCAGCAGATGTGATATGCCCCACCACAAGAGTTGCTGGATCGACAATCAGGGCTGCACGACCTTCGGATGCGACGGAACTATCAGCGCGCCCCGATTTGACGATACACCGGCGGATGAAGATTTTGAGATCGAGATTTTTGACACCGCTCCAAATATATCGAGAGAATTTGTTTTTTGCCATAAATGCGGCGCAAGGAACAAGGCGATCAATAATTTTTGTCCTATGTGCGGAACAGCGCTCATACGCTGACAGAAACCCCGGCGGCGGGTTGAATGGCAGTTGTTTTTCGACTTTACGTGTAAAGGAGATTTGATTTATATGGAAGATACTTTTGATATAAATATTTCCGAAGAAAGCCAAGAGAAGAGTACGGGCGGCGTGCAGCTGCCGATGAACTTTTTGACCATTGGCGAGGTCGAAACCGACGACGTAAAGGTCTACATAAAGCAAAATGTTTATAAGGCGCTCGAAAAATACGCACTTGAAGATGTCGATAATGAACGCGGAACAATAATCCTCGGCGATTTCTGCGAGGAGCACGGAAAGCTCCACGTTGTTATATCCGACTATATTGAGGCAAAGTATACCGACGCATCCGCTTCAACGCTGACTTTTACGCACGAAACTTGGAACTATATCCACAAGGTGCACGAAAAAAAATATCCCGATAAAAAAATCGTCGGCTGGCAGCATACCCACCCGAGCTACGGTATATTTTTGTCAAACTACGATCTGTTTATCCACGAGAACTATTTTGACTTGCCGTTCCAGGTGGCGTATGTTATCGACCCGATCCAAAATCTGCGCGGCTTTTTCCAGTGGAAGAAAGGCAAAATCGAAAAGCTCAGGGGTTTTTATATATATGACGACGTCGGAAAGCCGATAAAGATCGAACCGCCCCAAAAGAAGGATAACGACACCGTGCAGGAAGCGCCAAGGGCGAGAACAAGCTGGATATCAAAAACTGCGATAACCCTTGCGCTGTTGATCGCGGTCGCAAGCTTGGTTTACTGCGTTGTCCTGACGGGTATGCTCAACAGCCAAAAGCAGATCATCGAAGAGCAAAACAGTAAGCAAGAGCAGTACGAGCAGCAGCTCGGCGATGAAAGCTTAGCCGATACGGTAAAAAAGCAGAAGACTACTATTGACGATCAGCAGAAAAAGATCGATGAATTATCAGCTTCGGTCAACGCGCTTAAAAAGCAAAACGGAGACGGTGAATATATCAAGTACACCGTAAAATCCGGCGATTCGCTCGACGCGATCTGCGCGCAGCTGGGTATTGATTATCAGGCTAATAAAGACAAAATAATGGAGATCAACGGTATTTCGGACGAAAACATCATTTTTATAGGTCAGACATTGAAGTTCCCGTCAAGCTTAGTGAACGATTAGAGTATCACTGTTGCAAAAACCCGATTAAAATCAAAAAACGACGTCAATTTCGGCGTCGTTTTTGAATAATAGCGTGTTTTGGTATTATTTGGATTTTAAGCACAAAGACGCTGTATGTTGTGAACTGTTATATATTAAAGGAGTTTTGATATGCGTTGTAAAAATTGCGGATATGAAATTTACCGAGGAGAAAAGCGTTGTGTAAACTGCGGCATGCCGATTAAAAACAAAAAGAATAAGGGCCTGATAATTGCAGTTTCGATTATCGGAGGCTGTTGTGTTGTGGTTTTTGCCGTTTTGCTGGTATTCATTTTAGGATCCAACAGTGAGGAACTCGCAAAAGACGGCTTTAAGGACTATTTCACAATAAACACAAAAATTAAGGATGTGTCAGACGAATACGCGGACGAAAACGGAAATATCCCAAGCGACAAAAAGGATGATTTTATTGATGCGATCGTTGATTATACTAAGGTATTGCTTAATGACGGAAAGATCAAGGAATATAACGTTACCGACAAGCGCTCTGTATGGATAAAGTTAAACAGCGGAATGGAATATGTTTATACTATCCCTGATAGTAATTCGGATCCGAATACTGATTCCGAATATCAGCCGTATATCCAGATATTCGACCCCGAAGAAGATTATATCGATTCCGATGATAACTCAGATGATGATAACAAAGAGGATAAAAAAAGTGATGAGGGAATATCCGCGGATGATGAGGAGTATATACCGCTTAAAATTGAGGAATTATCCAAAATAGGACGAAACAAAATCATAATAATAAGAGGTCGCGGAGGATATAACGAAAAAACTCATTCTTATATAGAGATCGGAGAAAAGCTCGACAAAGAAGCGTTTGAAGAGGATCCGATCGGATACACAAAAGAGTTAGGCTATATTGATGAATTCCTTTCGGGCGATTTGCTCATTACCGAATCAGGAAGGCTCGCGATCACATATAAATGCCTTGACAATAAGCTGGGCGATTTAGACGGAAGTATGATGTATCTCGGCGCGAGTTGTTCCGGAAAAGACGCATATATGGCAGAAACTCTAACGGATAAGGGAGCGGACGCGGTCGTAGCATACAACGATGTAATTTGTGATGATTACAACGAGAAAAGCATTTATACTACTGTTTCCGGATTATATAAAAAGACAGATGACGGCGAAAATTATTGGACATTGCAGAAGGCTGTAGATCATTCCCTGGAGAAAAACGGCAAAGAATGCTGCGAAACACATAATAGCCACCCGGTAATCTTCGGAAACAAAGACTTCAGGATCCAAGACGCAATATCAAGATCGGAATCGGAGTCAGATTATGTTTCGGGCAGAGGAATAGTATCTGTTAATGGAAAAATAATCGCCGCGGACAGTAAGGCGCTTTATTATAAAGAAAGCATTGACTCCGAGGGAAAAAGCATCGCTGATAACGAAAATGTGCTCAATATTTTAACAGACGGCGAAACGGTCTATTTTGACGTTTACGGAAGTCAAAACAAAAGCACAAAATCAGGAGATAAGGTTTATAAAACTACCGTAGAGGGCTCAGAGAGCGAGGAGCTGTTTGAGACCGAGGGAAGAGCGGATCTGTTCGGCTTCAAAAACAATTGTATCTATTATGTTGACGTTGTAAATCCCGACAGCGGCGAGTATAAATGCAGTCTGATGAAATACGATTTGGAATCCGAGTCGTCGGAAAAAATCGATGAATGGACGCAAAAAGCTATTTCCAATAAGTATTATTATTTCAGCGCTTACTTGTCAGGCAACACCATATTCTATAATAAAGACACCTCTTTGTACACGTATGATATTGAAAGCGAAGAAACAGATGCTTTGGTTAAGTCCTCAAACGGAGTGATAGCAGATATAATTCAAAATAAAGTCTGCTTTTTGTATGAGAGCGACGACAGCCTGTATATTGCTATTGTCGGCGCGGATAAAAAGATAGAAAAATCCGAGCCAATAGACAGCAATTATGATTGGCAGGCTGTGACCGAGGACGGAAAATACGGCATATTCTTCTCAAAGGATACAAGTGATTTTAATATGTATACGATTGACTTGAAAACCGGCGAGAAGTCCGTTTCCGAAGGCGATGCAGGATCGTGCAAGAACAAAAATTATTTTGTTACCAAAGACTTGACCAAACGCGAAAATATTTACTTTATGTACGGTGTAAGTTTGTTTGATGAAGAGTCAAAGAAGCTGGTTAAACAAGATTGCGAAGAGTTTGAAATCGACATTATGAAGCCGATGTGGGTAGTTGACGGCTACGTTGTTGATTCTGAACTTAATACATATAAGATTTCAGAGCCCAAAGCCGAAATAGAGGAGCCCGCGACCGAAGCCCCCAAGGATGAAAGCTGGAAAAAAGCGTATGTTGATTACATTAACAGTAAGGATGATCCCGGCGACTATGAGTACGCATTGGTTTATGTGGACGACGACGATATCCCCGAGTTGTTTGTTCATCTAAAGGGCAGAGGTCCTATGAGCGAGTTATGCTGGCTGTGCGATGGAACAGTATGTTCAAAGGCAATTGGAACTGAAAACTTAGTATATATTGAGAAAGGAAACTGTATTATGACTACTGAAGTCCATACAGGTGTCCAAAGC
Source organism: uncultured Ruminococcus sp. (assembly GCA_902776495.1). Taxonomy (GTDB): domain Bacteria; phylum Bacillota; class Clostridia; order Oscillospirales; family Acutalibacteraceae; genus Ruminococcoides. The sequence continues at coordinate 4,642 of CACYQK010000049.1, forward strand.
GATTATATACTACAGATTGAAAATTCCGAGCTCAATACGATCCACACAGGCAGGGCAAACAAAGCGGTTCAGGGACAGGAAAGCTTTAAGTGGGATGACGAAGAAGTGTCGGAGGAAGAATATGATAAGCTTAAAAACCAAGCGTTTAACACTTCTAAAGCCACAACCACCGATAACTACTTGTCTGCCGATGAAATAATCAAAGAAATAGGGGGAAATTAATTCTCCTAAAAAACAGCGGCTGCCTTTTTTGGCAGCCGTTCGTTATGCTCTATGCTATTTTACCGGTAAATTCCAAGATCGCTTTGGCGGTTTGGCTTTGCTGTTCTTCGCGGGAGATCGTTGCCGTGCCGTCGCCCGATTGCTCTCCGTAGTTGCCGAACTGCGCGTGGTTGCCGCCTTCAATTATGATTTCCCTGGAATTCGAGGGAAAATTCTTTTTTGATTCCTCATATTTATTGAGCTCAAGTTCCTTGTCCTCTGTTCCGTAAACCGAGAGCAGCGCTGTCGAGTCGGGCAGCTGCGTTGTCGGGTAGGACGCGAGGAGCACAACGCCGTCGACAGTATCGTGATCAGCGGCGTATTTTGCGGCGGCGACCCCGCCCATTGAGTGACCCGACACAATCAAAGTGTCGTACTTGTAGTTGTCGGTTATTTTGTCGGCGGCGTTCATATCAAAAATCGCCATATGCATCGGAACCTCGAGCAAAAAGCAGTCGATCCCGCCGTCGGCGAGCTGTTTCATCAGCGGCAGGTAAGCCTTTGAGTCGATTTTCGCGCCGGGGTAAAAAACAAGCGCGGTGTTATCGCCGGCTCCGTCAACAAAATATCCGCCGTCGATTTTTGAGACCTTTGCTCCGCCGGAATTCGCGAACGCCTCGACCGTAACGTCTTGCGCGGGCGTGTATATGCTGAGATACGCAAAGCACCCCGCGCCGATAACGATGATCGCCGCGCAGAGGCTAATCAAAATATGGAGCGCCATCGGCGGCTTTTTCTTCAGCTTTTTTCTGATGAGCCCCGTGATCAAAAAGCTCAGCCCGAATATTATAATCAGAGCGGCTGCCGAAAGTAAAATATATTTCATCAAAATCACCTGTCGCCAGTATATCATTTCGGGGCGGAAAAATCAACGAAACAGAGTAAATTTGCATTTTGATCCTGCGGGATATTGACATTTGGCGTAAAAAGATATAAAATATGAAAAACGGAGGATTAGCTCAGCTGGTTAGAGCGCTTGCTTGACATGCAAGAGGTCACTGGTTCGAGTCCAGCATTCTCCACCAATGAAAATACGGATAGTCCTTTTAGGGCTATCCGTATTTTCATTCAGTAAACCAAAAGGAGAATGCCGGACTCGAATGTCCGCGTTAAAAAAACAGTGCGGTGCACTGTTTTTAGCGGACGGGGAATACGCGAAGTTATCGAGCCCACACGCCGCATAAAGCGAGCAGAGCAGAATCAATCAGCAGAAACACAAGCATTCGGTGTTATCATACCAGCATAAAAAGAAAAGCGACAGCGGCAAGGCTAATGCCGATTATAGTAAGACCTCAAAAACTAATGGCAAATGAAATGTTAAATCCCAAGAATTACTCCATATTGGTCGTTCCATCCGAGAATAAAAAGAGGCAAAACGAGTGGAAATTAATGAAAAAATTAAAAAAAATCTGCAAGGGTCAAAAGGCTTTTACACTTCAAGAGCGTTATATGTATCCTAATCAATCAATATTTTTCGGTATTTCGCGTGAGACTTACGATAGAATTCAAAAAGCAGGCGATACGTTAATAAGAGAAGTATTAAAAGAAATTGAAAATGAGTATGAAGCCACCGGGTTTAAAAGTGAATTGGAACTTGCGGAAGCCGTAGATGGCGCATTTTCCGAATTGGAAAACATTTATCCGGCTGTTTATGATTGGAATTCTATTTCTAGTTCTCACGATAGTTCTAACGATAGTTTTTCAGATGATGATTATAGTTATATAAATAAAGAAGATGATACTCCCGGCGACTTTCAGAGATTATGGGATTCAATTTGGGATCGTGATTATTGGGAAGATCGTTGGGAAGATGAATTTTATGATGATTATTATGATGATTAATAAGATTGATAATAACAGCTATTGGTTCAATAGCCCAATATACTTATAAACCGTCGTTCTGCTCAAATCGCAAATCCTCGCGAACTCAAAAAGATAAATACATAAAAGCCAAAAGTGTTGTGAAAATATTTCACAACGCTTCATCTTTACTATATTTCCCCAAGCATTTGCGCGGGGTTATCCGCCGCTTTTACTTTGCCGAACGCCTTGACGATAACTCCGTCCTCGTCTATCAGGTAGGTCGTGCGCACCACGCCGAAGCTGGTTTTGCCGTAGAGCTTCTTTTCCTTCCATACGTCATACGCCTGAATAACGGTTTTGTCAACGTCCGAGAGCAGGGTGAACGGCAGACCGTATTTTTCCTCAAACCGCTTGTGCGAGGCGACCGAGTCCTTGCTTACTCCGAGCACAACCGCTCCTTTTTCTCTGAATTGCGGGTACAGATCGCCAAACGCGCAGGCTTGCTTTGTGCAGCCCGAGGTGTTGTCCTTGGGGTAAAAATACAAAATTACCTTTTGTCCTTTGTAATCCGAAAGCGATCTTTGCTCGCCGTTTTGGTCGGGCAGGGTAAAACCGGGCGCTTTTGTGCCGACTTCTAACATAATTATTACCTCCGTTTTTTATTTGATCTTATTGTAGCATAAACTGTGTTTATTTTCCATAGCCGAGAAAATATATCTTTATCTCTCGACTTATTTATTAAGATGTGGTATTATTTAATTCAAAGAAAACCGACAGGAGGATATTATGTATAGTTTTAACGCGCAAAAGGTAAAAGACGAATGCGTACAGTGGATACGCGAATTTTTTGAAAAAAACGGAAAGGGCTGCAACGCCGTTGTGGGTATCTCGGGCGGAAAGGACAGCTCAATAGTAGCCGCGCTCTGTGTTGAGGCGCTCGGAAAGGACAGGGTTATCGGTGTGCTTATGCCCTGCGGCGAGCAGTGCGATATAGATATGGCAAAGCTGCTTGTCGATACCCTCGGGATAAAGCACTACATCATCAATATAAAGGACGCGGTAGAGGGCTTGACTAACGCGCTGCCGTTTGAAATGTCAGACCAAAGCCGAGTGAATCTTCCGCCGAGGATAAGGATGTCGACCCTCTACGCCGTGTCGCAGAGCAATAACGGCAGGGTGGCGAACACCTGCAATCTTTCCGAGGACTGGGTCGGCTACTCCACACGCTACGGCGATTCTGTCGGAGATTTCAGCCCCTGTTCGTTTATTACGGTCGCCGAGATGAAACAGATCGGCAGACTGCTCGGACTGCCCGATGTGCTTATCGACAAAGCGCCGTCGGACGGACTTTGCGGAAAGACCGACGAGGATAACCTCGGCTTTACCTACGCCGAGCTCGACCGCTATATCCGCGAGGGAGTTATCGAAAATCAGGAGCACAAGGCGTTGATCGACCGCAAGCACGAGATCAATAAATTCAAGCTCGAGCTTATGCCTGCGTTCAAGCCGGAAATTTAATATAAAGATGTAGGGGCGGTCATTGACCGCCCGCGGGATTTATGCCTAAGCTTGATGTTACCCGCGGGCGAGCAATGCTCGCCCCTACGATTTTTACTTATTTAAAAATGTGTGCAAAAAGTCTCTGAAAACCGGCTCCCACGCCGCTTCGTGGTGCTTTTGCTCGGGCAGGATGATCTCGGTCATCAGCTCGGGCGGATAGACCTCGGTGAGGATGTCGTATGTCGATTCAACGCTGACAAAGATCTTGTGCTCGAGTTCATCGCCGTCGCCTGTGTAGATGTACAGGTACGGGAGCTCCGGGGTTAGCTTTTCGCAAATCCAGCGGCGCAGATCATCCTGTGAATACAGCAAAAACGCGGGGGAAAATACTCCGGCGATGCAAAACGCTTCGGGGTGGCACAGCGCGGTAAAAAACGATTGCAGGCCGCCCGAGGAGCTTCCGCAAAACGCGGTGTTTTCCCTGCCTGTTTTTACAGGGAATTTTTGTTCAATTGCGGGCTTGACCGTGTTCATTACAAAGTCATCGAAAATCTCGCCCTCGGGCGCGGTGAAGTTATCCATATCGCCTTTGTAGACGATCTCACCGATCGACTTCGGCGTTAGCTCGTTGTCGCGCCAGACGTTGTCGTTGTGTATGCCCACGATTATCGCCGACTTGCCGCTTGCCTCGCGCTCGGCGCGAACCGATTCGCGCGTGTGCCAGCAGCCCCACGACGAGTGCTCCTCATCAAAAAGATTCTGTCCGTCGGTCATATAGATCACGGGCAGTTTTTCATCTTCATCATGCGCGGGAACAAAAACGCGCACAAGCCTGTCGCCCTTTTCGGGGTAGGGGAGATTCAGTTCAAAAATCTTTTCATCTATCATAGTTTTAGCTCCTTTTTATTTTATTCTACAACACAACCGGAGCGAATTCAAATAATATTTGAAATTATAATGAAAAAAATGTGATTTTACTTGTGCATACGCTCGTTTTTTGGTAAGATAAAGCAGGAGTTTATTAAATTAAGGTGATCGTATGGAAAACACAACGAGTATTTACGGGGATCATAAGCCCGCGCTTGAACGCGTGTTGGAACAAATTATGCTTCACGTTATCGAGATCCGCGAAAAGATGGAGCAAACGCTCGGTATGGATCCCGTTGAGCACTGCCTTGGCAGGATAAAAAAAGAGGATAGTATGCGCGAAAAGTGCAGGCGGCAGAATTTGCCCGAAACGACCGATTCGGCGCTTAATAAAATTTTCGACGCGGTGGGCGTGCGCATCGTCTGCGCCTTTGTGGACGATGTTTATACTATCCGCGACTACATTGCCGATTCGGGCAGCTTATGACGTTGCTTGTCGATAACGCTATAAAATACTGCGACGACGGCGGAACCGTGAGCGTAAAACTGGCTCAAAAGGGCAAGGGGATAACGCTCAAGGTTTCAAACGACTATGCCGAGGGCAAGGATACGGACTACGGTAAGTTCTTTGACCGCTTCTACCGCCGCGACGAGAGCCATAATATCGACAAGGGCGGATACGGTATCGGCTTATCTATCGCGCAGGCGATCGTCAGCAAATACCGCGGAAGCATTGACGCCGTATGGAAGGACGGCGTGATCTGCTTTACCTGCCGCCTGAAGTAAGCGGCGGTTACTTGGCTTGTTATTCTATATTGTCGCTAAAATAATATAAATTTGCTTGACAATGTTTTCCAATATGTTATAATAAAATCAAATATACAACCGAGTGTTGTGAGGAGGAAGAACGACGATGAAACGTGAAAGAATCATAGCCGCAATAGTGGCGATTATGTTAGTTACCGGCAGCCGTGACGACCGAAGCGCTTACTGCCGCGCAGAATACAACCGAGGAGACAGTCACCATACCGGGTGTGACCGGGGAGATTGAATATAACACCAAAGTGGAGACATACACTTACGGTGTAGGTCAAAATCAGCCGTACACAATGTCTGATTTTCCTAATCCTAATTCTCCGAATACCCCGAAAAATCCTTCCCAAAGGTAACACAAATAATCAAATATACAACCGAGTGTTGTGAGGAGGAAGAACGACGATGAAACGTGAAAGAATCATAGCCGCAATAGTGGCGATTATGTTAGTTACCGGCAGT
>CACYQK010000050.1:0-9627 GCA_902776495.1 uncultured Ruminococcus sp.
GCGGCAAGACCGGCACCAACCTTCTGTTCTACAAGTATGTAGTTACAGACCCCAACGGCGTAAAGAACACACCGTACTACACGCTCAACAACACCTACCTGTTCACACCGACAATGGAGGGCAGCTATGTTGTTAACGTATACGTTCAGTCGTCCGACAACACAACGGTAACCAAGACCTACAACTACACCGCAACGGGCGACGGTCCTGTTCCTACAACGGTTGCGCCTACAACGGTTGCGCCTACAACGGTTCCGCCTACAACGGTTCCGCCCACTACGATCAAGCCGACCGATCCCGTTCCCACAACAACAACTCCGGTTCAGCCTACTACTGAATACAACCCCGGATACCAGAAGGGCGACGCCAATATGGACGGCAAGTTTGACATCAAGGACGCTACATATGTTCAGATGCACGTGGCTCAGTTCGCCGAGGCTCAGAACATCATCATCTCAGTTGCGGATATGAGCGGCGACGGAATCATCACAGTCCTTGACGCTACTCTGATTCAGTTAGAGCTTCTAAAATAATTGTAATAAAGAATAATATAGTATAAACTCAGGGGGTTTATTATGACGCAAGCTAAAAAGATTTGCGCTGTTCTGATGGCTTTAATCATTGCTATTTCAGTTGGTGTTATATCAACTTCCGCTGCAGTTACTTCGGAAGGCTCCGAAGTAGTCTCTGCGAATGAGCAGATTATCGTCCACGCAAGGCAGGATGGTCTTACGCAGCCTTATATTTACCTTTGGAACTCACTGCCCACCAACAGCGCAATGTCCCAAAGCTACCCGGGTGAAAAAATGGTTTCCTCGGGCAAATGGTTCAACTTCACTATCACAAACGTTACAAAGGTCAACGCGCTCATCACCGGAGCCGACGGCAAGCAGTACTCAAAGGAGCAAAAGCTTACCACAAACGCCGGCGAGACCCAGGAGTGGTGGTTCGACAACGGCAAGTGGTCTAAGTACGATCCCGACCAGACCGACCCGATCGACTCCTCCGACCCGCGCGAGGACACCCTATACTTTGTAATGACAACCCGCTTTTATGACGGCGACACCGGCAACAATGTCCACTGCTGGGACGACCACGTTGCAAACAACCCCGACTCCGACCCCGCTTGGAGAGGCGACTTCAGGGGTCTTGCAGATAAGCTCGACTACATCAAGGCGCTCGGCTTCAACGCTATCTGGGTAACTCCCGTAGTTACAAACGCGTCGGGCTACGACTACCACGGCTATCACGCTATGGATCTCAGCACCGTTGACTTCCGTTATGAAAGCAGCGACTATACTTATGAGGATCTTATCCACGAGGTTCACCAAAAGGGTATGAAGATCTACCAGGACGTAGTTCTTCAGCACACAGGTAACTTCGGCGAATCCTACTTCTGTCCGCTCTTTGAAAAGGACACAACAAAGGATTTGTCAAACCTTGAGGAATCAATGGTTCCCACAAAGTATTTGCTCAATTCCTACGGACTCAATTCTCCGGAAGAGTATTGGGCACAGCAGCCCGGTACTCAGTATCAGCAAAGGCTTAACCTTATGAAAAACGTAACCTACCCCGGCAACGTCGGCAACTCAACTACTGGCAAGCCCGAGGAAAAGGATTACGAAATGACAAAGATGTCAACAAGTGATAAGTACAACCCGAACAACTACTATCACACCGGTTATTTCCAGAATCCTAACTACGATGACTGGACGACCAAGTTCTCGCAGATCGCAGGCGACTGCGTTGACCTCAACACCGAGAATCCCGCGGTTGCGGAGCATGTTGTTGACGCTTACAGCAACTACATTGATATGGGCGTAGACGGCTTCCGTGTTGATACCGTAAGGCACATCCCGCGCCTGACGCTCAATATGATGTTCAACGATCAGCTTCACGACGCTGCCAAATCCGCAGGCAAGCCCAACTTCCTTATGTTCGGCGAGATCTGCACACGCTATACCCAGGTATGGTACCGCGGCCACGCCGAGGAATCCGCTCCTTACTACACATGGAAAGAGAGCAACTCAAAGTGGGCTAACAGCTGGAACTGGGGAACCTCCGCGGAGGAGATCAACGCCAATATGAACCTGACGTTCGATCACTACAAGACAGAGGATAACCCGAGCGCACAGCCCACCTCGACAAACGCTACGCTTAACGGCGTTACTTACCATAAGCCCGACCGCTCAAAGGCTTCGGGAATGGAAGCTATCGACTTTACGATGCACAGAATGTTCGGTTCGGCGAGCGGCGCGTTCGGTATCGCCAAGAGCTCCGACAAATACTACAACGACGCTACCTACAACGTAATGTACGTTGACTCTCACGACTACTCTCCCGAGCAGCCCGACGAGTTCACACGCTTCACCGGCGGTACTCAGACTTGGGCTGAGAATATGGATCTTATGTTCACCTTCCGCGGAATCCCGTGCGTATACTACGGCTCCGAGGTCGAGTTCAAGAAGGGCGAGCTGATCGACAAGGGCACGCTCATCTCGCTTGAAAATTCAGGCAGAGCGTACTTCGGCGACCACCTCGAGGGCAGCGTTACAGCAACCGATTTCAGCGAGTACACCGCTTCGGGTACGGTAGAAGCCACCCTCAACAAGCCGCTTGCTCAGCACCTGATGAAGCTCAACGCTATCCGCAGAGCTGTTCCCGCTCTCCAAAAGGGACAGTACGCGGTCGCCAACGGCGACATCGCCTACATCCGCCGCTACACCGAGGGCTCAACAGACAGCCTCGCGTGCGTAACTATCTCCGGCGGAGCTACCTTCAATAACGTTCCCAACGGCAAGTACATCGACGCCGTAACAGGCGACGTTGTCAACGTAAGCAACAACACCCTCACGGTTCCGTCCATCGGCGCAGCCAATATGAGAGTTTACGTTTGCTGCGCATCAGGCTTCAAGGGTATCTCGGGCAAGATCGGCAATACCACGACATACCTCAAGTAAGCTGCAATAAAATCAAAAATCAAAAGCGAGCTGCTGACCTTTCGGTCGGCAGCTTTGTTTGTCGTGGCGACGACGGCGCAGTCCGCCTTTGGAAAGCGTCTGTTTATATATACGTTTCTGCAACGGCGGGTCAAAAAAACGCTGTCATTCTGAGGTCGCGGTGGCGACACCACAATTCGAGAAGATAGTTTTGCGTTGTGTGAAAACTTTTATGCCCGACCGCAAACTTTTTCGTTTTATTTAAAGCCTCCCCGTCGCGGCGGCAACGGCGGCAACGTGACGTTGCATCTAATTTGAGAAGATAGCTCGGTAGTAATGGAAAACCCGGTCGTCCGACAATATTATACCCTGTCATTCTGAGGCTCTGCCGAAGAATCTCATACCTCTTTAACCGACCTTTCCTTAACATTCGTAGGGGCGGACTAAAATGTCCGCCCGCCGAACCGCCGCCTCCTCTCAAACCGTACTGTCATTCAGAGAACGAGCATTTTCTATCCGCGGGCGGGCAATGCCCGCCCCTACGATGTTAAGGAAAACTTGCGTTAATCTGCGGTTCGGTAAAGACCGAACCCTACGATACTAATAAAACAACATAATAATAATACAGTCGGGAAGAAAAGCTATCCGATACCGCGGACTTTTCTTCCCGACCAAAATTTTTAAATTTTAAGTTTTCAATTTTCAGTTTTAAATATTCAATTTAGCTTATCTGCGTATCAGGCTGTTAAACCTCAACGTTCTTGATAGCCTCAAACTCGTCATAAACTTCCTTCGAGGGCTTTTTAGAGATAAGCGAAACGATTACGTTTACGATAAGCGCGAGCGGGAAGCCCAAGGCAAGTGAGTATAGACCGGTATATTGCGTCATAGTCAGGAAGTCGCCGACCTTCAGAGTTTCGTCGATCGCCTTTATGTCCATAGTACGCATGAGTTCTTCTGTAATGGGGATGAACGGGATGTAGTCCCAGGCAATAACAACAAGCGCGCCTACTGCCATACCCGCGATAGCGCCCGAAAGCGTCGAACGCTTCCAGAACAGCGCGAGCAGTACAACGGGTCCGAACGCCGCGCCAAAGCCTGCCCAAGCGTCGGAAACAAGATCCATAATGCTCGATTTGGGGTTGAGAGCGATAAGAAACGCAATAATAGCAACAACAACTACCGCGATCTTGCCGACCCAAAGGGCTGTCTTTTCTTTAGCGTCCTTTTTGATAGCGCCCTTGAACATATCCTCCGATATAGCCGAAGCGGTAACGAGCAGCTGGCTGTCCGCGGTGGACATAATTGCCGCCAAAATACCGCAGAGGAAGATTCCGCCTACAAAGATGAGCACGCCGTTAGCCGAGAATACCTGCTGGATGAGGCGGATAAACGCGGTCTCGCTTGCTTCTTTGGTGAGCAGCTCAGGCGTAAGATACGCTCTCGCGATAAGACCGATAAGACAAGCAGCCGTGAGCGAGACGATGACCCAAACGATAGCGATCTTTCTTGACTTTTTGACCTCGGCTTCGTTTTTGATAGCCATAAAGCGGATGATGATGTGCGGCATACCAAAGTAACCGAGTCCCCAAGCGAGGCTTGAGATGATCGAAACCGGCGAGACATTTGTTGTAAAGCTGATGAAGGATTCGGGGTTTTCAACGCCGTGGGCTTGAAGCGCCGAGGCAAAGCTTGAATCCCAAGTGAGTAATGAATACGCGATGATCGGAACGGCGAGGATCGCTACGAGCATAAGCAGACCTTGGATGAGGTCGGTCGTGCAGACCGCCTTGAAGCCGCCCAAAAATGTGTAAACAAGAATTACTACCGTTGCGATGACAAGACCGATGATATAAGCAATATAGTCGATTTCTCCGTCCTTTGCGTGGCCGAAGAGCGTAGAAAAGAGCTTTGCGCCCGAGTTGAACGCCGACGCTGTGTAGACCGCAAAGAATATCGCGATGATAACAGCCGACACGATCTTGATAACGCCGAGCTTGTCGCGGTAGCGGTTCTGGAAGAAGCTGGGGATAGTCAGCGAGTTGCCGGCTACGATAGTGTATTTTCTCAGTCTCGAGGATACGAGGAACCAGTTGAGTACCGTACCTATAAGCAGACCTACGGCGATCCAAACCTTGCCTGTACCCGCAAGGTAAACCGAGCCGGGCAGTCCCATAAGCAGCCAGCCGCTCATATCCGAAGCCTGAGCCGACATTGCGGCAGTCCAGCCGCCGAGGTTACGTCCGCCGAGGAAGTAATCCTCATTGTTCTTTGTACGTCTTGAGTACACAACGCCGATAAGGATCATAATGACCAAATACACGGCAAATGCGCTCAGGACAATTATGTTTTCTGTTGTCAAAATTTTCCCTCCTGTAAATTTTTGATTAAATTATTTACACACAAAAAATATTTTAGCACATTAAAGCCAAAAAATCAAGACATAATGTAACAAAACTATGAAAAATATCGCAAAAACCGCATATAAAATAAATTATTAAACCCGAAACCTCAGCCTAACGGTTGATTTACTTAGCGAAAAGTAATATAATAAGTATATATGTGAATATTTAATATTCTGTTTTAGAATTATTTAAAGCCTCCCCTGACGTGCGTTAGCACTTTAGGGGAGGTGGCGCGGCACTTTGTGCCGTGACGGAGGGGTTCTGCTTTCCGACAGCGCAAAGTTATCCTTAAACTTGCGGGCGGGCAATGCTCGCCGCTACTCTCAATTAACCTAACTGAAAGGGCGTTATTATGGATTTTGTAAAAAGAACTTGGGCGGAGATCTCGCTCGACGCGGTAACGCATAATTTTAACGAGATAAAAAGCAAGCTCGGCAATTCAAAAATCTGCTGTGTTATAAAGGCGGACGGCTACGGCCACGGAGCGGTACAGCTCGCGCGTATTTACGAGCAGCTCGGCGCCGACTTTTTTGCGGTCTCGAATATCGACGAGGGAATAGAGCTGCGCGACTCGGGGCTCACCCTGCCGATTTTGATTTTGGGCTACACCCCTGTTTTTGAAGCCGAAAGGCTCGCGCAATACGATATTTCTCAGGCGGTTTTCTCGCTCGACTACGCAAGGGCGCTCTCGGAGCGGTGCCGAAACATTAACGTCAGCGTCAATATCCACATCAAGATAGACACGGGAATGAGCCGTATCGGCTTTATGTGTCAGGAATTCCCGAGGGATGATAATTCTATTAAAGAAATTTGCGAAGCCTGCGCACTGCCTAACCTTAACGCCGAGGGCTTGTTTACCCACTTCTGCGTTTCGGACGAGTGCGAAGAGGGCAGACAGTTCACCGAAAAGCAGTACCAAAACTTCACCCACGTCAAAAACGCCCTAAAAGACAACGGGCTTGACATAAAAATCTGCCACTGCTCAAACAGCGGCGCGATCGAGGACTATTCAAACACATACTGCGATATGGTCAGGGCGGGTATCATCCTCTACGGCCTTGCGCCGTCGCCTAAGCTTTACGGCAAGCTCGATTTGATTCCCGCGATGACGCTCAAAACCACGGTCGCCTATGTCAAGGAGCTCAAAAAGGGCGCGACCGTATCCTACGGCAGAACCTTCACCGCGCCAAAGGATATGCGTATCGCCACGGTGCCGATCGGCTACGCTGACGGCTATGTGCGCTCAAATGCCGCGGACGGATATATGCTGATAAACGGTCAAAAGGCAAAGATTGTCGGCAGGATATGTATGGATCAGACTATGCTCGACGTCACCGACCTCGACTATATCGAGCAGGGCGATGAGGTAATCGTGTTCGGCACGGGCAAGTGCGGCGAGCCCACCGCGGATTCTATCGCGAAAAATACCGACACTATCAATTACGAGGTCGTTTGTCTTGTCGGCAAGCGCGTACCCCGTATCTACTACAAAAACGGTAAAATTACGAAAGTGATGTATAAGCTATGAGGATTTTGGTTGTTGACGGAAACAGCATTGTGAACCGCGCGTTTTACGGTATCAGGCCGCTCACGAACAAGGACGGTCAGTTCACCCACGCGATCTACGGTTTTCTTACGATGCTCAATAAAATTCAGAATGAAGAAAAGCCCGACGCGGTCGCGATAGCGTTCGATCTGAAAGCCCCGACCTTCAGGCACAAGGCTTATGATCTGTACAAGGCGAACCGCAAGGGTATGCCGCCCGAGCTCGCCTCCCAAATGCCTCCGCTAAAGGAACTGCTGGGCTTGCTGGGCTATAAGATCGTGACCTGCGAGGGCTATGAGGCGGACGATATCCTCGGCACTTTCGCCTCCGCCTGCGACAAAAGCGGCGACGAGTGCGTTATCGCCACCGGAGACCGCGACAGCCTTCAACTGGCTTCGGACAACACCACGATCCACCTCTGCACCAACAAGCAGGACATCCGCTACACCCCCGACAAAATCATGGAGGATTACGGCGTGACCCCCGCGGGCTTGATAGAGATCAAGGCGATCCAGGGCGACACGTCCGACAACATCCCCGGAGTCGCGGGTATCGGACCCAAGGGCGCGGGCGACCTTATCCAAAGATACAACACCGTCGAGTACATCTACGACCACCTTGACGAGCTCGATATAAAGGACGGCGTGCGCAAAAAGCTTATCGCCTCAAAGGACAACGCGCTGATCAGCCGTATGCTCGGCGAGATCTGCCGGACTGCGCCGGTCGACACGAATATTGCGGACTACACGGTCATAATCGAGGACAGGCAAAAGGCTGCCGACTATATGGCGAAGCTCGAGCTATTTTCTTTAATGGAAAAATACGGCTTGACGGACATTCCTCAGACCCCCGCAAAAGCCGAGGAGACCGTCACGCTCGAAGTAGTCGAAAACGTAGAGAATATTCTTTTAGAGAATAATATAAACTTATATATAAACGCTGATATTTCTAAAAACGAATTAAAATCATTCGCGGTATCGGTCGAAGGCAAGGTGTTCGTCAGCCAAAACGAAGCTCTGCTCAGGCAGATACTCGAAAACGCGGAGCTCAAAAAATACACCCGCGGCAGCAAGACGCTCTTTGCCTATGCCGACAAAAACGGCTTTGAGATAAGCTCGCTCGAATTCGACACCGAGCTTGCGGCTTATCTTTTGAACCCGTCGGAAAAGGACTACTCGGACGAGCACCTTTGTATGATCTACGACGTCGCTCTGCCCGTGACCGAGGACGAGGACAAAAAGCAGTACCGCGCGCTCGCGGTTTATGACAAGCTCTGCGCCAAGCTCAAAAATGAGATTGATGCTAACGAACAGCAGAAATTATTGAATGAGATCGAGATACCCCTTGCCCGCGTGCTCGCCAAAATGGAGAACGTCGGCTTTGCCGTGGACAGGCAGGGTATAACCGACTACGGCGAAATGCTCACCGCCCAGATCAGGGAGCTCGAGAGCTCGATCTATGAGGCGGCAGGCGGAGAATTCAACATCAACTCCCCAAAACAGCTCGGCAAGGTCTTGTTTGAGGACTTGGGGCTCCCCGTCAAGAAAAAGACGAAGAGCGGCTACAGCACTAACGCCGAGGTTTTGGAAAGCCTGCGATATGAGCACCCGATCGTCGATATGGTGCTGCGCTACCGCGCGCTCGCAAAGCTCAACTCCACCTACTGCGAGGGGCTTTTGAAGGTCATCGCAGACGACGGCAGGATCCACTCGAGCTTTAACCAGACCGAGACCCGCACCGGCAGGATAAGCTCCACCGAGCCTAATCTGCAAAACATCCCCGTGCGCACCGAGCTCGGCAGAGAGATGCGCAAGTTCTTCTGCGCAAAGGACGGCTGGCTTTTGGTCGACGCCGACTACTCGCAGATCGAGCTTAGGGTTTTGGCGCACATCTCGGGCGACGAAAATATGATAAACGCGTTCAAAAACAACGACGATATCCACGCGATAACCGCCTCTCAGGTGTTCAATATGCCGCTTGAAATGGTCACTCCGCTTATGCGTAGCCGTGCCAAGGCGGTCAACTTCGGCATCGTCTACGGAATCGGCGCGTTCTCGCTCGGCAAGGACATCGGAGTTTCAATGCGCGAGGCGTCGCAGTACATCAAGAGCTACCTTGCCCACTACAGCGGCGTTGACGAGTATATGAAGCGCGTGGTCGAGCGCGCGAAGCTCGACGGCTATGTTGAGACGATGTTCGGCAGACGGCGCTACCTGCCCGAGCTCAGCACCGGCAAGGCTATGGTGCGCGCGTTCGGCGAGAGGGTCGCCAGAAATATGCCGATACAGGGCACGGCGGCGGACATTATCAAGATAGCTATGGTCAGGGTTGACGAGAGGCTGAAGCGCGAAAATATGCGCTCGCGCCTGATTTTGCAGGTGCACGATGAGCTGATCGTCGAAGCTCCCGGGGACGAGGCTGAAAAAGCAGCAAAAATATTGCAGGAAGAAATGGAAAACGCCGTTTCGCTCAGCGTTCCGCTGACTGCCGACGCGGCGATAGGAAAGACGTGGTACGATGCAAAAGGATAGATATGTCGCGTTTGTCTGCACGGGCAACACCTGCCGCAGCCCGATGGCAGAGGCGATCTTTAACAAATTAGCCGATGAAAAGGGACTCAACATCGGCGCGGTAAGCTTTGGAATGGCGGCGGCAAACGGAGTTCCCGCGTCCTTTAACGCGCAAAAGGCGTGCGAGGAGATCGGGCTCGACCTCAGTGAGAAGAAAGCAAACTTTA
>CACYQK010000051.1:0-12502 GCA_902776495.1 uncultured Ruminococcus sp.
GCTGACGTTGCACTTGGGATCTGCGAGGATTTCTTTGTAAGCCTTGTAGGTGGTGTTGTTGATCTTGTCGTTGCCGTCGCAGGTGATGTTCGCCTTGTTCTCGTCAATGCGCTTGAGAGCGTGTGCGAAATCTGCCGCTACGGTGTCAGCCTGAACTCTGAAATCCTTGGTGTCGATGTTGCTGTTGATAGCTTTCAGCTGGTTCATCTGGAGGGTGTGATAGTTGGCTGTCTGGGTGGAAAGCTCCTTGACCTCGTCCATGACCTTGTTGATCTCCGCCTTGATCTCTTCGGTGCTCTTGTCGATCTTGTCGAGAATGTCCTGATTAGAGGGTCCGTCATCTTCGAGTCCGAGAACCTTGTTCAAAATAGGAGAAAGTCCCATCTTGGAGAGCTCGGGACCGGCTAACTTCATCACCTCGTCCTTAGCATAGCCGAAGGTGGTGCTGAGTACGGTTTCGGCGAATCCCGGGATCGCAAACGCGGAAGCGGAGCCGATAGCCATTGTTCCTACTGAAACTACTGTGATCGCCGAGAGGATGCCTGCGATCAATCTTGTCTTGAATCTTCTTGTTTTTTTCATTGTTTTCACTCCTTTTGAATTTGTTGAATTATTTGTTGTGTTTGTGTTTAATGTGTTGGTGGTTGTGATTTTTGTGGTTTTCATTTTGGTATCTCCTTTTTTATTAATTTGAGGTGTTTCCCTCTGTTGTGATTACAGTATATCAGCCCACCTTTTACAAACTCTTTACAGATTTCAATTAATTTTAAAAAAATTTTAAAAAATTAAAGGCTGCCGAAAAAGCAGCCTTTATACTATTATATATTCCATTTAGAAATCTCCGCGGTCTTGTCAACCAAAAACAAATATGATATAATAAGTATGGATTTATTTGGAGGTGACGGCTTTGGTACTAAAGGAATCAGGCGAGATGTATCTGGAGACGATTTATGTTCTCAGCAAGGAAAAGGGCTTTGTCCGCGCGATCGACGTGGGCACCGAGCTTGGTTATTCAAAGCCGAGCGTCAGCCGCGCGATGGGAATCCTGCGCGAGGGCGGTTACATTACCGTCGGTCATGACGGAGGACTGTCGCTTACCGAAGCGGGCTTGGAGGTCGCCGAGCGCACATATGAGCGCCACACGGTTTTGAGCGAGCTGTTTATGCGGCTCGGCGTTGACGAGGAACACGCCGTTAACGACGCCTGCAAGATAGAGCACGTTATCAGCGCCGAAACCTTTGACGCGCTGAAAAAACATCTTAATGAATACAAATGATTACTTCAGCCGGCGGTCACTTTTGATTACCGGCTGATTTTTTGATTCTTTTTTACTTGACAAAAAATAAATTATATGGTATATTAATTTCAGGTTAGTGCAAGCTAACCGATAATCCAGCTTTATAGTTAGCGTATGCTAACTATAAATACAAAACCACGGAGGAATAACCGGATGTCGGAAGATTTGATCATAAAACATTGTTCTCCTACTCTCGCGGGGCTTAAAACCGCTAATCTTTTTACCTGCGCCTATTCTCAAAAAGAGGATATCAAACGATACGCGCGGGAGTTCAATCAGCGGTTTTGCCGCAAGGGAGTAGTAATGCTGCCATTGGATTACGGCAAAACGCGCGCCTTGATTTATGTATTTCGTCCGACAAGGCTTGAAAAGGATTTATCGGATACTATAGCAAAATCCATTCTGGGCTCAGTGGGATATAAAAAGTTTGAGTACAAAACCTGCCTTAAATCACTCAAAAGCAGAATACAAATATGTCCCGAATTTCCGCACGAAATCGGATTGTTCCTCGGCTATCCGCCCGAGGATGTCCGCGGGTTCATTCTTCATAAGGGAAACGGCTGTAAACGCTGCGGTTGTTGGAAGGTTTACGGTAACGAAGAAAGAGCCGAGCGTGAGTTTGCCAAGTACAAAAAATGCTCCGACATCTATTATTCCAAATGGCTGCAAGGCACCTCGATCAGCAAGCTGGTCGTAAAAATAGCAGCGTAAGTATTAATTTTGCGTTTTTCCATCCCATTTCATATTTTGCACGAACGCTCGCTTTTTGCGGGCGTTTCTGCGATTGGTACTCAGAATAAAACGAAAGGACATTATTATGATAAAAACAACGTTAAAAACCGACGGTATGATGTGCTCAATGTGCGAGAGCCATATCAACGATACTATTCGCCGAAGCTTTAAGGTAAAGAAAGTAAGCTCCTCGCACACAAAAGGAATAACGGAGATCATCAGCGAAAGTCCGCTTGACAAAGCTGCTTTGACTGAGGCTGTCGGCAAAACGGGCTATAAGGTATTGGAGATAAAAGCCGAGCCGTATACTTCGTCACTATACCTCATACGGTCTGTTCATCGGATTGATCGGAACGGCGCTCGGCGTTGCTCTCGGCTACGTAGTCTGCAAGGCGATAATGAGCGAGGGCGGAATGATGGGCACTTACTTTGATATGCCCGACTGGGGCGCCGCTATCCCCGAATTCTGCTACCCCGTTATGGCGGCAACGGTAGGACTGCTTACGCTTATAAGCTATCTGTCCGTCCGCAGGCAGCTAAAGGGCACTGCCGCGGACGCGCTGCGGCCGTATACTCCCAAGAAAATGCGCAAGGTATTCTTTGAGCGCTTCCGTTTTTGGGATAAGCTGCACTTTGGCACAAAGTGGAATATCCGCGACCTAAGCCGACACAAGAGCCGTTCGGCAATGACATTGTTCGGCATCATCGGCTGTATGGTGCTGATGGTCGGCGGCTTGGGTATGCGCGACACAATGTCGGGCTTTTTGGATTTGCTCGACAACGATATAAGTAACTACACGACAAAGGTCAACCTTGTTGACGACGCCGATTTGGAGAAGTCAAAGGCTCTATGCAAGGAGCTTGACGGCGATTGGGAGAGCCTTACGGGTATCAGCCTTGACGGCGACACCGTTACACTTGATATTATCCGAAACCCAAACGGCCTGTTCAACGTAATTGACGAGGACAACAACCGTATTGACCTCAGTGATGAGGGCGTATACCTCTGCCTCAGATTGAAGGACAGGGCTGAGATAGGCGACGAGATAGAATTTTCGCCCTACGGCTCAAAAGACACCTACAGGGTGAAGGTGCTCGGCTATAACCGCTCGGTGATGACCGAGAGCGTGACTATGACGGACGCGCTTGCCGATAAGCTGGGGATAGACTACAGCATTTCTTCGATCTATACCGATAAAACGGCTTCGGATATCTCCGCAAATGATTTGATCTCAGGCAAGCAGGACAAGGCGCAGCTGATGGATACCTTCAACAGCTTTGTGCAGATAATGGACAGTATGGTAATCATCCTTGTGGTCGCCGCCGCTATGCTCGGCGTTGTAGTGCTTTACAACCTCGGCGTTATGAGCTATGTTGAGCGCTCGCGCGAGCTCGCGACCTTAAAGGTGCTCGGCTTCCGCAACCGCGCAATAGGAAAACTGCTTATCTCGCAAAACATCTGGCTTACCTTTATCGGTGTGATAATCGGACTCCCCGCGGGAGTAGGCGTGCTGCAGTGGCTGCTCACGGCGCTTGCGGGCGAGTATGAAATGAAGCTGATGCTCGGGCCTCTCACCTTCTGCGTTTCGATCCTTTTGACCTTTGGCGTTTCGCTCTTGGTCGGCTTGATGGTAGCGCGGAAAAACAAGATAATAGATATGGTAGAAGCGCTCAAATGCGCTGACTGACCGATCGGCGGATATCAGGCTGGATATCCGCCGTTTTTCTTAATGACGCAAATTAAAACTTGACAATATTCAAATCATATGATATATTAGTATCGGGTTAGTTGCAGCTAACTATATTTTTTGTTTTAAAGTTAGCCAAAACTAACCTATATTTAGCACAAACAGTTAGCTGAAGCTAACAAACGGAGGTATCTTTATGCCGCTTACACTTGCCGCTTTAGGAGAAGAAAACATAATCAAACGAATCGGCGGAAACGCTGAGGTCAGGGCGCACCTGCAAAACTTAGGCTTTGTATCGGGCGCTGTGGTTACGGTCGTCAACTCTATGGGCGGTAATTTGATTGTAAATGTTAAAAATGCGCGAATCGCAATAAGCAAAGAAATGGCGCAAAAAATTATGATTTGAGGAGGCAGCGTGACGCTGCACCCATATCCGCCTATTAATACGTCTGTAGTTTTCACACGTTCATTAACGGCGGGATCAAAAGCTTCAATAAATAATTACAAGGAGGTCAAGTATGAAAACACTCAGAGAGGTTGCTGTCGGCAGCTCCTGCAAGGTCAAAAAGCTCCACGGTGAGGGCGCGGTCAAGCGCCGCATTATGGATATGGGCATCACCAAGGGCGTTGATATCAAGGTGCAAAAGGTCGCTCCGCTGGGCGATCCGATGGAGGTCACCGTGAGAGGATATCAGCTTTCTATCCGCAAGGCCGACGCCGAAATGGTTGAAGTCGAGTAATTTTTGCCCAAAAGTTACCCAACGCTAACCATAAGCATTAAATCAACCGTACTATCTCGCATTTGATGCGCCGTTAATAAAACCTTAGTTTATAACGACGTGATCCAAAGGCGCACTGACAGCCGGGGCACCCGGCAGAAATGAGGAACTTATATGAAGATGACGATTGCCCTTGCGGGCAACCCCAACAGCGGTAAAACAACGCTGTTCAACGCGCTGACGGGCGCGAACCAATTCGTCGGCAACTGGCCCGGCGTTACCGTTGAAAAAAAGGAAGGCAAGCTTAAAAAGCACAGCGATGTTACGATCACCGACCTGCCGGGAATTTATTCCCTCTCCCCCTACACAATGGAGGAGGTCGTTGCGCGTAACTACCTGATCGACGAGCGCCCCGACGCGATACTCAACATCGTTGACGGCACTAACCTTGAAAGAAACCTGTATCTTACAACTCAGCTTTGCGAGCTGGGCATCCCCGTTGTTGTCGCTATCAATATGATGGACGTTGTTGAAAAAACGGGCGTTAAAATCAACACCAAGGAGCTGGCGCGCGCTTTGGGCTGCAAGGTCGTTGAGATCTCCGCGCTGAAA
Source organism: uncultured Ruminococcus sp. (assembly GCA_902776495.1). Classification (GTDB taxonomy): domain Bacteria; phylum Bacillota; class Clostridia; order Oscillospirales; family Acutalibacteraceae; genus Ruminococcoides. The sequence continues at coordinate 5,049 of CACYQK010000051.1, forward strand.
AGCAAAGGAATCCAAGAGGCAGCCGAAGCGGCGATCAACGCCGCCGAGGAAAAGAAGCCTGTGCCCAAGCACACCTTTGAGGGCTCGGTGGAGCACGCTATCGCTCACATTGAGGAGGCCTGCGTTCACGAAATGCCCGAGGAGCAACAACGCTGGTACGCTATCAAGATTTTTGAGCGCGACGACAAGGTTATTGAAAAGATAGGTCTGACGGAAGAAACCAAAAATCACGTTGAAAAAGACATCAAGGCTGTTGAGGAAGAATACGACGACGACGCGGAGAGCATCATCACCAACGAGCGTTATCTGTATATCGGCAAGATCATCAACGGCGTTTACAAGAACAAGCAAAAGGGACAGATGTCAAGATCAGATAAGATCGACAAGGTCGTAACCAACCGCTGGCTCGGTCTGCCTATATTTATCCTTGTGATGTTCCTTGTATACTACATCTCTATGGTCGGCGTAGGAAAGCTTGCTACCGACTGGATGAACGACGGAGTTTTCGGCGACGGCTGGCACCTGTTCGGAATCGGCACGGCACAGTCAGAGGAACAGGCAGAAGCGATCGGCGTATTGACAGGCTCTGCGGAAGCCGCAGGCAACGACGCGGTTTTGGCAGCTCTTGATTTTGAGAGCGAGGAATACGATCCCGACACGGCGATCGCTGAAGTTAAAAAATTCGCCGCAAGTGCAAAAGATAATGATGAGTTTACATATGAGGTCGAGGACGAGGAGACCCTCGAGGTATCTGAGGAGACCTCAAGCGGCGAGGATGTAAAGGAAGCCGCAGAAACCTTTGAGAAGAACGAGGGCAAATCGGACGATCCCGCCGAGTTCGGGATCTGGGTACCGGGTATCCCCGCGATCGTAGGCAACTGGCTTGAAGCCGCAAACGCTCCCGAATGGCTGCAAAGCCTGATACTCGACGGTATCATCGCGGGCGTAGGCGCGGTACTCGGATTTGTACCGCAGATGCTCGTGCTCTTCCTGCTGCTGGCTATCTTGGAATCCTGCGGATATATGGCGCGTATTGCCTTCGTGCTCGACAGGATATTCCGCCGCTTTGGTCTTTCGGGCAAATCGTTTATCCCGATCCTTATCGGAACAGGCTGCGGAATTCCCGGAATCATGGCGTCGCGTACCATTGAAAATGAGCGCGACCGCCGTATGACCGTAATGACAACAACATTTATCCCCTGCGGAGCTAAGATACCGTTTATCGCGTTGATCGCGGGCGCTATCTTCGGAAAGTCGCCGTGGATAGCAACAAGCGCGTACTTCATCGGTATGGCGGCGATCATTATCTCGGGCATTATGCTGAAAAAGACAAAGCCCTTTGCAGGCGAGCCCGCTCCGTTTGTTATGGAGCTTCCGGCGTATCACCTGCCGACAATCGGCAACGTGCTCCGCTCTATGTGGGAGCGCGGCTGGTCGTTCATCAAAAAGGCGGGTACGATCATCCTGCTTTCGACCATCGTGCTCTGGTTCCTTAGCCGCTTCGGCTGGGTCGACGGCTCGTTTACGATGCTCGCTGATGACGAGATCGGCAACAGTATTCTCGCAATCATAGGCAACGGCATCGCCTGGATCTTTGCGCCTCTCGGCTGGGGCAACTGGCAGGCGGCTGTGGCGTCTATCACAGGCCTTATCGCAAAGGAGAACATCGTCGGCACAATGGGCGTGCTCTACGGCGGCGGAGATCAATCTGTCTGGGCTGTACTGGCACAACAGTTCACCGCGATCACCGGTTTCTCTTTCCTTGTATTCAACCTGCTCTGCGCACCGTGCTTCGCGGCTATGGGCGCTATCAAGAGAGAGATGAACTCTGCTAAATGGACGTTCTTCGCGATCGCTTATGAATGTGTATTTGCCTATGTTATCGCCCTGTGCATCAACCAGATCGGCGGCGCGTTCACAGGCAACCTGAACATCATCGGATTGATAATCTCGGTCCTGCTGATCGCATTTATGCTGTTTATGCTATTTAAGCCGTACAAAGAAGCAAACAAGCTGACTAAAAAAGTTAAAATAAAGTAAGGAGTTGATCTTATGCTCCAATGGATCGCAGGTAATATCTGGACGATCATAATATGCGCGGTGCTGCTCGGCATTGTAGCCGCTATCATCATCAGTATGGTGAAAAAGAAAAAGCAGGGCAAATCCGTAGTTTGCAACTGCGGCAACTGCAAGGGCTGCGCAATGCAAGGCTCCTGCCATCAAAAAACAAAGTAAATATACAGGCTGTACTCTCAATTAGGGTACAGCCTGTTTGTTATATGATATTCATTTGTTGAATTTTGCAAAATCACATTTAACGTATGATCAAGCAACGAAACCGCCATGAAGTTCTATGAGGCAATGGGTCTGCTTACTGTTGATTTTCAGATTGTATTTCATAATAATTACCGAGGAAGCTGAATTCGGGCAATTCCCCGCTGAGTTTGCAAAGCAGGCTTGTAACGCCCTCGCTTTTGACGCTTCCAGAAAAATCCAGATAGAAAAGATACTCGAAATCCTTGTCCGGTATAGGTCTGGATTCGATTTTGGTAAGGTTGAGACCGAGAGCGTCAAACCTCTGCAGCATATGAAACAAAGCTCCCGTTACGTGAGGCAACGAAAAACAAAGGCTGACCTTGTTGGCGTTTTCGTTGATATACAGCTTTTTGGAAATCACGATAAAGCGCGTTTTGTTGTTTTTATTGTCCTGCAAATGGTCGTCGAGGACTTTCAGCCCGTATTCCTCGGCAGCCTTGTAAGAGCACACAGCGGCAAGATTGAGGCGCTTTTCACGGGCGGTATCCCTCGCGGCTACGGCGGTGTTGGAGCAGGCGGCCGATTCAAATCCCATACGGCTGATATACTGCTCGCACTGCGACAAAGCCTGAGGGTGAGAGATCACCTTTTCGATGTCGCCGAGGGTCGATTGCTTAAGTCCCGCCAGGCAGTAGTCGATCAGCAGATCCAAGGCGCCGACGATATAAAAGCGGTAGCGCAGGATAAGGTCGTAAACCGCCGCGACGGACCCCGCCGTGGAATTCTCCACGGGCAGAACGCCGTATGCACATTCGCCGTCTTCCACCGCCCTAAATACATCGTCAAAGCTTTTGTACGCCGTAAGGTCGCTTTCGGGGAAAAGCCTTTGCGCCGCTTCGTATGAATTCGCTCCCTTGATGCCCTGATAGGCTATCTTTTCTTTATTGGTAACAACGACAGGCGCCGCGAGACGGATCTCATTGCTCAGATTGTTACGGACACTCATTTTAACGCCTCCTTCAGTGCAAGTATCTTTTTGGCTGTATTATTGAATTGCTCCGGCGTGAGCGATTGGGCGCCGTCGGACAATGCGTGCGGCGGATCGTTGTGTACCTCTATCATCAGTCCGTCCACTCCCGCAGCAACAGCCGCCATAGCCAGCGGCTCCACAAGACGGCTTTTTCCCGAGGCGTGGCTTGGATCGACCACAACGGGCAGGTGCGACAGTTCTTTTATGATAGGGATCGCCGCGACGTCGAGTGTGTTTCGGGTATAGGTCTCAAAGGTGCGGATCCCGCGCTCACACAGGATAACGTTGTCGTTGCCGCCCGCCATGATATACTCGGCGCTCATCAGCCACTCCTCGATCGTAGCGGAGAGTCCGCGCTTCAAAAGCACGGGCTTTTTTGTTTTGCCCAGCTCCTTGAGCAGATCGAAATTCTGCATATTTCTGGCTCCCACCTGTATGATATCGACATTTTCAAACATATCAATATGCTCTGTGCGCATTATCTCGGTGACGATGGGAAGTCCCGTTTCCTTGCGGGCTATCTTTAGAAGATCCAGCCCCTCGGATTTGAGCCCTTGGAATGAATAAGGAGAGGTCCTCGGCTTGAACGCGCCGCCGCGAAGCAGGGTAGCGCCGGAAGCCTTTATGCTTTTTGCAATCTCAACTATCTGCTCCTCGCTCTCGACCGAGCATGGGCCTGCCATGATGTGCAGGCTCCCGTCGCCGATGCTTACCGTGTCGCTGATTTTGATAACGGTGTTTTCGGGATGAAATTTGCGGTTTGCCTTTTTGTACGGCTCCTGCACGCGCTTGACGCTCTCAACGATATCCTGCGCGTCGATATACTCGATATCGACCGTGTGCGTGTCGCCTATCAAGCCCAAAACGGTTGAGTGTACGCCGTCCCAGCGGTTGACCTTTACCTCATAATCGCTGCAAAGCTTATCGGTGAAAAGTTGGATCTGCTCCGGCGGTGTTGACGGTTTTAAAACGATGATCATAATGATTTCTCCTTTAATAAAAAATAAATAGGGTGTGACACTCGGTTAAAGTGCCACACCCTATGTGTTTACTTTGATAACTAACACATTTTCAGCATAGCAAATTAACCCTACCGCTTGTAAATACGGTAAAGCTAAATGTAAAGCTGAAGTTGTTTTGACGGTTAAGCATTGTATTCATACATTTATGCCATTATATAGCAATTTTTATCCGTTGTCAATACAGCGACAAAAATTTAAAAGAAAAACGACAAAAATTTAAAAGAAAAACGGCTTAAGCATTAGTGTTTAAGCCATTTTCTTGGTGCAGGTAACATCAGCGAACCTGCGGTTTTGAAATCACACCTCAGTAACGATACTGTAACGGTTTCAAAAAACTATCCCACAGTCCAGCCGGCGCTTTGCTGCTGCAGGCGTACCATTTTGGCGAACTCGCCGTTTTGCTTCAGCAAATCTTCGGGCTTGCCTGATTCGGCTACCTTGCCGTCTTTCAAGACGATGATCTGATTCGCCGCCTGAACGGTCCTCATACGGTGAGCGATAACAAGGACGGTTTTGTTTTGCAGGAGGGTCGAGAGCGCTCCCTGTACCTTGGTTTCATTCTCTACATCAAGCGAAGCGGTCGCCTCGTCGAGCAGGACTATCGGAGCGTTTTTCAGCAGGGCTCTGGCGATGGAAATTCTCTGACGTTCGCCGCCCGAAAGCTTCGCGCCGTTCTCGCCTATAGGCGTATCATAGCCCTGCGGAAGCTTTTCGACAAATTCGTCGCAGTTTGCAGCTTTTGCGGCTGCTCTGACTTCCTCGTCGGTCGCGCCGTGCTTACCGAGGCGGATATTCTCCATGACCGTATCGTCAAACAGCACGACGTCCTGAAATACCATCGAATAGTCTGTCAGCAGAGTTTCGGGCTCGATCGTGTTGATATCCACGCCGCCGACTTTGATGCTGCCTTCGGTAATGTCCCACAGCCTTGCACAAAGGCGGGCGCAGGTGCTTTTGCCGGAGCCTGACGGGCCGACAAACGCCGTGACCTCGCCCTCTTTGGCGGTGAAGCTCACGCCCTTCAAGACCTGTTCGTTATCGTAGGCAAAGCCGACGTTTTCAAAAACGATATCGTGACCGTCGGGCGTGAATGTATCCGCGCCCTCTGCGGTCGGCGTGTCGTAGATCTCCATAAGGCGGTTAGCGGAAACCTGAGACATAAACATCTCGGCAATCAGCGCCAAGCTTTGATCGAACGGAGCATATACGCGCGTGATCACCAGCAGGAAGAGGAAGAACACCATAAAGTTGATCTGTCCCGACAGAATCAAACTCGCGCCTGTGAGAATGGTAGTTGCAACGCCGAGGCGCATAATGACCGAAGCGGCGTTGACGAAAATGCCCGTTGACAGCTCACCCTTTAAAAGCGTCTTTTCGTGAGCGTCGATTTTTTGATTCAGTCCGTCAAGATAGCGCTGCTCCTGATTGGCGGCGCGGATCTCGCGGATATTTTCAAACGTTTCCTGTATGCCGTCCGAGACGGTGACTGACGCTTTTTTTGATATCTCTGATTGTTTTTTCGCCAGCTTGCGGCTGCCGAAAAGCAGCAAAAATGCAACGGGAACACCCCAAAGGCAAGCGATCATAAGCCGCCAGTCATAGACCGCGAGCATAACGGCGATCACTGCGGTTGAGATATAAGAGCCGTAAAGATAACCCAAGCAGTGCGACCAGACGTGCTCCAGGCGGTTGACGTCGCCCATTATCGTTTCGGTCAGATCGGCGAGATCGCGTTTGCCGAAGTAACCGAGAGGGAGCTTTCTCAGACGTTCCGCTAAGCCTATACGCGTATCTTTGATTTCTCTGTAAACCAAGCCGTAGGTGGCGCGGTATTGCCCGATATGAACGAAAAGTGAGAGGATCACAAACAGAACGGTCAAGCCGATATACAGACACGGGTTCGGCAACGGCTCGTTTTTAGTGAGCGTGCCGATGAAGCTCTGCATCAAAAAGTACAACAGCCCCATTCCGACCATCATTAACAGATTGACGATGACCGTCCACAGCATACCCATTTTGGTGTTGTGCACGCCGCGGTCGGTCAGGGCGTATTTGCGTTTGAATTTTTCTCCGAACATCATCTATTTCACCTCACTCTGTATCTTCCATTGTGCGGCTTGATTATATTCGCTCCACATATGAGCATACAGACCACCGCTGTTTTTTAATTCCTCATGTTTGCCTTCCTCAACGACTTTTCCGTTATCCAGTACGATGATCTTATCCGCTCCGACTACTGTTGAGAGCCGGTGAGCAATCATAATCACGGTCTTGCCATTAGTCAGCTCGGCAAAGGCCTTTTGTATCAGCACTTCATTTTCGGGATCGGCAAAGGCGGTCGCCTCGTCCAATACGACGATCGGCGCGTCCTTTAATATAGCACGGGCAAGAGCGATACGCTGCTGCTCGCCGCCGCTGAGGTAAGTACCCTCAGAACCGATCACGGTGTCCATTCCTTCGGGCAGCTTCTCGATGATATCCATGCACTGCGCCGCTTCCAAAGCAAGCAAAACCTCCTCGCGCGTCGCGTCGGGCTTTGCCGCGCGGACGTTCTCAAATATAGATGTCTTGAAAAGACGGTTGTTCTGGAACACAAAAGCGATATTGTCCATCAAAACGTGCGGATCGATCTGTTTGACGTCAACGCCTCCGACCTCGACTACGCCCGAGCTCACATCCCAAAAACGAGGGATTAGGCTTGCTGCGGTTGTTTTGCCGCCTCCCGACGGACCGACAAGCGCAACGGTCTGACCGTTTTGTGCAACGAAAGAAACATTATTGAGTGCAGGACCTTCCGCGCCTTCGTAGGTGAAAGTAACATTTTTAAATTCAACCCTGTTTCCGTTCGGTTTTTTCGGATTCTTTGTTATCTCCAAAACGGGCGCGTTCATCACCGTGTCTATGCGGTTGAGCGCAGTATTGGCGAGCATGGTACCGCTGGCTGCGAACATGATTTTTGCCAAAGCGGTCGAAATGATCGCCGAGAATACAGCGTAAAAGGCAAAGTTGGTGATGAATTCCGCAAAGTTGCCGGAGCTTAATGCAGCCGGCGCTAAAAAGAGCGCGACGGGAATCAGGAACACGAACGCGCCCTCGGTAAAGGTAAGGTTGACAGACTGCGGTACACGGCACACGCCGTCTGTATA
>CACYQK010000052.1:0-9404 GCA_902776495.1 uncultured Ruminococcus sp.
AGGCTGTCGTTTTTGATAAAAGAACCGCACTCTACCTCGCAAATCGAAGAATAAAAGTTGTACATCGAAAAATCGGGAGAAACAACGAGCATTTTGTCGCCCTTTTCAAGAAACGCGGATTCTATAAGGAAAATCAACTCATCGGAGCCGTTGCCCGCGGTGACGAGCTCGGGGTCGATACCGTAAAAATCCGAGAACGCCTTTATTACTCCCGTAGCCAACGGGTCGGGATAGCGGTTGAACGGAAGCGCGTCTATTGCCGCCTTTAACTGCGCCTTGATATCCTCGGGCAAATCGGTCGGACACTCGTTTGCGTCCAGTCTTATTTTATATGTACCGCTGATCGGCTCGTAAGGAACAAGATCAACTATTTTTTTGTTTAGTTTATAACTCATAAAATCAATCCTTAATCAAGATCAAAGCGAACCTTGATAGAATTCGCGTGCGCGGTCAAACCCTCTGTGTCCGCAAAGCGGATAACGTCCCGGGCGTCGTTTTTAAGCGCGTCCTCGGTGTAATAAATAAAGCTCGATTTTTTAACGAAGCTGTCCACCGAAAGCGGAGAGAAGAACCTCGCTGTTCCGCTGGTCGGGAGGACGTGGTTGGGACCCGCAAAGTAATCGCCGAGCGGTTCGGGGCTGTAATTGCCGAGGAATACCGAGCCGGCGTTATCGAGCTTGTCGACGTACTCCATCGGATTCTCGCAGCAGACTTCAAGGTGCTCGGGAGCGAGCTCGTTGGCAAAGTCAACCGCCTGATCCATATCGCTGCACACGATGATCGCGCCGAAGTTGTCGATTGACGACTCGATAATATCTTTTCTGCTGAGCTTTTCCATCTGGCGTGTAAGCTCGGCTTTTGTTTTTTCCGCAAGCTCCGCGCAGTCTGTGAGCAGGATAGCGGAGGCAAGTTTGTCGTGCTCTGCCTGGCTCATAAGGTCTGCGGCGAGGAATTTTGCGTTTGCGGTCTTGTCGGCAATTATCAAAATCTCGCTGGGACCCGCAATCATATCAATATCCACAACGCCGTAGAGGAGCTTTTTTGCCGTGGCTACAAAGATGTTGCCGGGGCCTACGATCTTGTCGACCTTTGGAACGCTCTGTGTGCCGTAAGCCATAGCGGCTACCGCCTGAGCGCCGCCCATCAGGAAAATCCTGTCGACTCCCGCGACCTTTGCCGCCGCGATGATGTTCGGGTTAGGTGTGCCGTCCTTCTGCGGAGGCGTACACATCACGACCTCTTCAACGCCCGCGATCTTTGCGGGAACGGCGTTCATCAAAACGGATGACGGATATGCCGCCGTGCCGCCGGGGACATAGATGCCTACGCGCTTTAAACCGCGCACTCTCTGTCCCATTATTACGCCGTTTTCCTTTGTGGTGAGCCAGCTCTGCTGAACCTGTCTTTTGTGGAAATCAGCGATATTTCCAGCCGCCTTTTTTACGGTGTCAAGGTATTCGGGCGAGCATTTTGAGATAAGCTCGTCGATATCCTCTGCGCTGATTTCAACCTTTTCGGGAGCCTTGCCGTCAAACTTTATCGTGTAATCCTTAACGGCAGAGTCGCCGTTTGCTTTTACGTTTTCTATGATCTCGGACACGGCAGGGATAACGTCCTTGTCGGAGTTTTGAGCCCTGCTTTTGAGAAACTCGATAAACTCGTATTCCCTTTTGCCGTCCGCTGTTACTGTGGTGATCATTGTGTTACTTCCTCCAGTTTCTTTTGAAGTTGCTCGATCTCAGCTTTTCTGAGCTTCAGGCTTGCAGTGTTGGCGATGAGCCTTGCGGAGATATTCGTTACATAGTCGATGACTTCCAGCCCGTTAGCCTTTAAGGTCGAGCCTGTTTCTACTATATCGACGATGCCGTCCGAAAGCCCGACCAGCGGAGCGAGCTCCACCGAGCCCTCGATCTTGATGATCCTTACGTCCATATCCTTGTCCTCAAAAAAGGCGCGGGTGACGTTGGGATATTTTGTAGCGACCGTCTTTGTCTTGTAGCCGCTGTAAAAGTCAGTCCCCTTTTTTACGGCGAGGGCAAAGCGGCACTTGCCAAAGCCCAAGTCGAGCAGCTCATAAAAGCTTGTGCCGTTCTCGAGGATAGTGTCCTTGCCGACGACGCCGAGGTCGCAGACGCCGTGTTCAACGTATGTAATAACGTCAGCCGCCTTTGCGAGCACGACTTCAAAATCGTTGTCGCCTACGGGCAGAATAAGCCTTCTGCCCTTGTTTTTTACCTCGTCACAGTTATATCCGATCTTTTCGAGCAGTTCGATCGTTGTTTTTTCAAGTCTGCCCTTTGTCAGGGCGATTCTTAACGGTTTCATTATATATTATCCTTTCGGTTTCAAACGGTTTTAACTTCGGCGATACCACGCTGTTTTGCAAATTCTTTTGTTTCTTCAAGCGTGGGAAGCACGCTGAACTGCGCTTTTACTCCGTCCTTTTGGAGCTTTTCGACATACTCAATAGCCTCGAGCTCGTTGCCGTCGTTCGCAAAAACCAGCACATCGGGATTGTCTGAATAGCTGACCGCTTCATCAGAAAGCCTGAGCTCTGTCAAGGAGTCGGTGTCGATCGCGAATCCCGCGGCTCCATGGGGCTCGCCGAACTGAGAGAGCAACTTGTCATATCTGCCGCCGGTAACGACCGCGTCGCCGATACCGCTGACATAACCCGCGAACACAAAGCCGGTGTAGTAGTCGTTGCGCTGAACAAGACCGAGGTCGATTATCAGCTTTTCGCCGAGGCCGAGCGGGCTGAGCTTTGAATAAATAAGATGCAGATAATCGAGCGCCGCCTCTGCCTTTGTGCCCTTGCAGAACTGCGCCGCCTTGTCAAATACCTCTTCTCCGCCGAAAAGTGACGGCAGGCTGCGGATAGCGGACACCGCCTTGCACGGCTCGAGCTTATCCAAAAGATTATTGAGCGCGGAATAATTCTTGCTCTCGATCGATACTCTGATCCTCTCTTTATAGTCTTCGTCGATGTCAAGCTCATCGGACAGCGCGTCAAAAACCTCGGCATGGCCGAGCTCGATCCTGAAATCATTAGCTACGGATCTGAGCGAGCTTACCGCGGTCGTGAGCACTTCAAGATCTGCCCTGAGCCCTTTGACTCCGAGCAGCTCTACGCCCATTTGCATAAACTCGTTGCGCTTGCCGGTGAGTGTTGGATTGTTGCGGTATACCGCCTGCTTGTAGTAGAGGCGCACAGGCAAAATGCTGTTCTTCAACCTTGTCGACACCATTCTGGCTATCGGCAGGGTCGAATCGGGGCGGGCTACAAGGAGCCTTCCCTTGTTGTCGGTCATCTTATACATATCCTGCTGATCTATACCGCTGCAGTCAACAGAGAAAACATCATAAAACTCGATGCCCGGGGTTATTACCTTTTTGAAGCCTCTTTTTACAAACACCTGCTCGATATTGCCGCAAACGTCGTCCATCGCCGAACACTCGGCAAACAGAAAATCCTTTGTACCCTCGGGAGTTATTTTTAAATATCTTTTCATATATTCCTCTCTAATACATAGTCGTGCGCTACCGCAGTCGCTTTAGTGTGCTAATACTTTAGTATGCTAACACATTAAAATGATTTTGTCAAGTTATTAACGAAATCTTTTCTTCATTACCGCACAAGACCGCACAATTACGGGAATTGTGCGGTTTTTGCAATAAACTGATTATTCTTTATTTTCGTTTTTATCGGTTTTATCTTCTTTATCGTTTTTATCTTCTTTATCTTCTTTATCTTCTTTATCGTCGGTATCCTTATCTTTATTAAGGCCGATGATCCTCTTGAACTTTTCCTTCTGCTCCTGCTCCTTAGCCTCGCGAATCGCCTTTTGCTCAGCGGCGATCTTGGCGTAATTGAGCACTTCAAAATCGAGAGCTTCTTGGGCGATCTTACCCTTGCTGTCAATATTATTCCTGACTTTTTTGCCGATGACCGTATAAATAACGGCATAAACCGGAGTTCCGAGAATAAATCCGGGGAAACCGAACAGCGCCCCGCCTACAACTACGCTGAACAATACGCCGAAGCTTGAGATACCGAGCTGGTTGCCGAGGATCTTGGGCTTGAGGATATTGCCGTCGATCTGCTGAATGATCAAAATAATCACGACGAACCATATCATATACATCGGGTCGATAAGCAAAAGTATGAAAGCACTGGGGATAGCGCCGATATACGGGCCGAAAAACGGTACGATATTTGAAACACCTACAAGTACGGCGATCAAAGCTGCGTATGGGAACTGGAAAATAGCCAGTACAATAAAGGTCAAAAGTCCGATCAGCGCCGCGTCGAGGATATCTCCGACCAAAAATCTACCGCATTTGGTATCTGCAATATCAACGATCTCATACACTCTGGGCAGATGCTTTATGGGAATAAACGCTACTGCTATACGCTTTGTAAGACGGCAAAGACGCTCTTTTGAAGCGAGGAAATATACCGAGATAATGACACTCATAACAAAGGTATAGATTCCCGCTGCGGTGTTTATAAAAACGTTTGAAACAAAGCCCAAAACATTCTTTGTCGCGTCGGCAGTTCCGATTATACTCTGTCCCGACATAAGCTTTGAGAACTCTGTCTGAACCTGTTGAACCGTTTCGTCAAGACTGAACGAAGTGTGGAAAATACCGTTGATCCAGTCAAAAATACTCGAGATATAATTATACCCCGTTTTAATGTACTCAGGCATATGTTTAACAAGTCCTGATAAATTGACTATGATTTGCGGAACAACGATCAAAATCAAACCCAAAACAACTGCTAAGGCTATCAAATAGGTGCATATAAGCGACAGCGGTTTGATAAACCTCGTAAAGAACTTATGCTTTTTACCCATCTTTCCGAACACCTTTTTGCAGAAAAACTTATACGGAAAGTTAAGAATATAAGCAATCAAGAATCCTATGAAAAACGGGGTAAGAATATTAAAAACAAATGATATGATTCCCCATACGATATCAAGGTGATCCTTGACAAATAGCAAAAATACCGTAAAGGCAATCGCTATCAGGATGTTTCTCATCTTTAAAAGTCTTTTCAAATAAATCACTCCTTGTCTTGCCGACTATATAATTGATTATTGTATTATATAATCAAATTATACTTAGGTGTTGCCTAAAACAGTGAAAGCTGTGAGCTTTCGGGCAGGCCGTTTAAGACTCCTACCTCTTTGAGGGTCTCGATGACCGCCTTGGTCACCTTGGTCTTTGCCTGCAGATCTTCAATAGAAAGGTACTCGCCGTTTTTGCCTGACTGCGCAAGCGCTATCGCGGCAGCCTCTCCCACTCCCGGGAGCGATGAGAACGGAAGCCTTATCTTGCCGTCCTCTACGGCGAACATCTTTGAATCCGATTTGTATATATCAACGGGAAGGATCTCGACCTTGCGTGCGAACATCTCGTTGACGATCTGTAAGGTGGAGTATTCCTTCTCTTCCTTATCACTCGCCTCGTGAACGCTCATTTTGCGCTTGATCTGGCTCATCTTCTCCTTGACTGCCTGATGTCCCTGCATAACCACCGCGCCGTCGAGGTTTTCGGACCTGACGGTAAAGTACGCGGCATAGTACTCAAGCGGTCTGTGAACCTTGTACCAGCCGAGCCTCAGAGCCGCGATCATATACGCCGCGGCGTGAGCCTTGGGGAACATATACTTTATCTTCATACAGGAATCTATGTACCATTCGGGCACGTTATGCTCGCGCATCGCCTTAAAATGCTCCTCTGTGAGCAGCTTGGTTGCGTTGCCCTTACGGACGATCTCCATTATCTTGAACGACATCGAGTCGTCAAGCCCCTTGTGCATAAGGTAGGTCATAATGGAGTCACGCGTTCCGATAACGTCCGAGATAGTGCAGGTGCCGTTGTGGATAAGATCCTGCGCGTTGCCGAGCCATACATCGGTGCCGTGTGACAAGCCCGAGATCTGCAAAAGGTCGGTAAAGGTCTTGGGCTTAGCTTCTATCAACATTCCCTGAACAAAGCTTGTGCCGCATTCCGGAATACTGAACGTACCTATCTGAGAGTCTATATCTTCGGGTTCTACACCCAAAGCTTTTGTAGAGGTGAACAGCGACATAACCTCGGGGTCGCTCATACTAACGTCCATTACGGGGATACCCGTGAACATTTCCAAGTAGTGGTAAATCGTCGGAACATCGTGTCCGAGCTCATCGAGCTTGGTGATGGTATCGTGGATAGAATGGAAATCAAAGTGGGTCGTTATGTTGTCTGAGGTCATATCGTTGGCGGGGTGTTGAACCGGACAGAAGTCGTAAACATCGTTCGTGCGCGGTACGACTACCATTCCGCCGGGGTGCTGGCCTGTGGTGCGCTTAACGCCGGTGCAGCCCTTGGCGAGCCTTTTGAGCTCCGCCTTGTGGAGGTTTATGCTTTTTTCCTCCTGATATTTTTTAACAAAGCCGATAGCGGTTTTTTCCGCCACGGTAGAGATAGTTCCCGCCTTGAACACGTTGTCCTTACCGAACAGCTCCTCTGTGTAGCGGTGGGATTTTGACTGGTACTCGCCGCTGAAGTTGAGATCGATATCGGGGACCTTGTCGCCCTTGAAGCCCAAGAAGGTCTCAAACGGGATCTCGTGGCCGTCCTGATCCATAAGCGTGCCGCATTCGGGGCACTTTTTGGGCGGCATATCAAAGCCCGAGCCGTAGCTTCCGTCGGTGATGAACTCACTGTGCTTGCAGTTTTTGCAGACGTAGTGCGGGCAAAGCGGATTAACCTCCGAGATACCCGACATAGTCGCGACAAACGATGATCCTACCGAACCACGCGAGCCTACGAGGTATCCGTGAGCCTCGCTGTCGGCAACAAGCTTTTGGGCTGTCATATAGAGCACCGAGAAGCCGTAGGTGGTTATAGAATTGAGCTCCTTTTCGAGCCTTGCCTTAACTATTTCGGGAAGCGGATCGCCGTATCTATCCTTGGCGCGCTTCCATGTGATGTCGATAAGCTGTTCCTGAGCACCCTCGATGTTCGGCGGGAAGGTTCCCTTGGGGATCGGTCGGATGCTCTCGCACATATCGGCAATCTTGTTGGGGTTGGTGACGACAACCTCATACGCTTTCTCTTCACCCAACCACTCGAACTCCTTGAGCATTTCGGCTGTAGTCCTGAAAAACAGCGGCGGCTGCTTGTCCGCGTCGCTGTACTTTTGGGATGCCTGCAAGATCATTCTGTAATCGGCATCGTGCGGATCCATAAAATGAACGTCACAGGTCGCGCATACGGGAATATTAAGCTCCTTGCCAAGCCGGATTATCTTTTTGTCTATTTCTCTGAGCTCGTCAATGGTGTTGAAGGTTCCGTTCCTTAGCATAAACGCGTTGTTGCCCGAGGGCTGGATCTCAAGGTAATCATAGAACGAGGCTATGCGCTTGATCTCTCCCCACGGCGCGTTTTTGAGGATGCTTTTGTACAGCTGACCCTCGCAGCATGCGGAACCGATTATCAGCCCTTCCCTGTGCTTTACAAGCAAGCTTTTGGGGATCCTGGGCTTTTTATAGAAGGTCTCAAGGTGGGCTGAAGAAATCAGCTTGTAGAGATTTTTTAAGCCGACCTTGTTTTTTGCAATAATTATCTGGTGATAGGACGGGAGCTTTTTAATGTCTCCGCCCGCGATTTTTGTGTTTATTTCCTTGGCGTCAAAAATCTGATAGTCGTCTTTAAGGCGCTGGCACAGGTTGAGGAATATCCTCGATAAGATCTCGGCGTCATCGCACGCTCTGTGGTGATTGAATTTGCCGAGCTTGAGGTATTCGGCTACCGTGTCGAGCTTGACGTTCTTTATATCCGGCAGGATAGCCCTTGAGATAGCTACCGTGTCGATCGAGGTAAAGTCATAATCGACGCCCATATTCTCGCACGCCTTGCGGATAAACGAGGTGTCAAACGGTGCGTTGTGGGCTACCAAAACGCTGTCCTTCGCGAATTCAAGAAAAGCGGATACCGCTTCGCTCTGTGAAGGCGCGTCCTTTACCATATCGTCCGTGATACCCGTGAGCGCGACTATCTTTGCGGGGATAGGCTTTTCGGGGTTCGCAAAGGTCGAGAACGTATCGACTACCTCGCCGTTTACGACCTTTACCGCGCCAATCTCTGTGATTTTTTCACTGAGAGGCGACAGACCCGTGGTCTCGATATCGAAGCAGACAAAGGTGCCGTCGAGCGGCATTTCGTCCTTGCCCGAAACGGACTCTACAAGGTCGTCGACAAAATAAGCCTCGGTGCCGTAAAGTATCTTGATTTTTTCGCCGTCTTTGTTGATTTTATCGGCGGCTTTGAGTGCGTCGGGGAATGCCTGAGCGACGCCGTGGTCAGTGATCGCGATAGCCTTATGACCCCAGCTGTACGCTCTGTTTACGAGCTCGCCCGCCGAAGTGATAGCGTCCATTTGTGACATATTTGTATGCAGGTGGAGCTCAACGCGTTTTTCCTCCGCCTTATCGACTACCTTGACCTTTTGCGCTGTGCCGATACCGCGCGCATTCACAACGAGCTCGCCCGCGTATTTATCGTACTCAACATCACCCATAACGGCGATGGTATTGCCTTTTTTAAGGTTGTCGAGCATAGCCGACTCACGGATAGAATTGAATACCTTGACGGTGGTCGAGCCCGTGTAGTCGGTGATGTCTATTGAGAAAATGTTTTTATCGCCCGAGCGGGTAACGCGCTTTTCGATGTCGAAAATATCGCCCCAGATCATAACCTTACCGCTGTCGTCGGCGATAGAGCTGACCGGAACGAACTTACCGCGCAGGCTTCTGCCGTAAAGCGGTCTTACCGAGGACTCGATAAGCTGAGGAGTCGCGAATTTACCCTCGCGGACTTCGATCTCTGCTGTGGCGTTATCGCGCTGCTTTTGCTTTACGTTTTCGGTGACCTCGCTGTCCGCGCTGTAGAATTCCGCTGAGTTAAGGTACTGCTCGCGCATCGCCTTTTTCTCGGCGTTTTCCATTACCTGACGGTATTCCTCACTGTCCTCGGTGACTTCAAAAACACCTGTGTATTTTATGTTTACGTTCAGCGAGAACTGCTCTTGGATAACCCTTGCAAGAGCCTTGTCGAACTCCTTTGCGTCAAGCAGCGCCTTGCCGCCGTTGTTAAGGCGGATAGTGAGATCGTTGCCCTCGTAAGTTACCTCGGCGTTGTTGAGAGTGCCGTTGATACTTGGCATCTCGCGCTTTACGGTCGAATAGAGGCTTTGGAAACAGTCAGCAGAAAACAGCTCTGAATCATAGCACGGCTTGATTATTACCGATGAATTGAGCGCCTTTGAAAAGATTTTTTCGCTCTTTATAAGCAAATCGCAATCAATATATATACTTAAATGTAGTTTTAATGAGATCAGTCTGACCTCATTG
>CACYQK010000053.1:0-9400 GCA_902776495.1 uncultured Ruminococcus sp.
ATTCCTGCGATTACCTTTGTTTTAATGTTTGTCTTTTTCATTGTTATTGTCTCCTTTATTTTAGATATTTGTCAGGGGCTTTTGTTTTTTAGTATTTGACGTTGAGTATTACTTTTGACCCGCCGTTAGGAATACCTTTATTTTAGCTCGAGTTTTCCAAAGGCGGATTGGATGCAACGTCACGTTGCCTTGACTGTGACTAAAGTATATCACACTGACTATAACAAGACCCTTACAAAAAACAGGGTATTTTTAAATTTTTTTAAAAATACTAAAAAAAATTTAAAAAATTAAAAACTGCCAACCGTAGGTCAGCAGTTTTAAGTAAGCGCTAATTAAATTAGTCTTCGATAAGCTCGATTACAGCCATCTCGGCGCCGTCGCCGCGGCGGGGACCGATCTTTGTCACTCTTGTGTAGCCGCCGTTGCGGTCAGCGTACTTGGGAGCGATCTCAGCAAAGAGCTTAGTAACAACGTCTTCCTTGGTGACGAAAGCCAAAACAAGGCGTCTGTTGTGAAGGGTGTTGGTTTTTGCGGTTGTTATCATTTTCTCCGCCATAGCCTGAACTTCTTTGGCGCGAGTATATGTTGTCTCAATTTTGCCGTTTTCGAGAAGGAAAGTAACCATTGCACGGAGCATAGCGGTTCTCTGCGCTGTTGTTCTTCCCAGTTTTCTTGTACCTGGCATTGTATTCACTCCTTTATAGTTTTATAAAAGGATGAGTTAATTTCACTCTTCTTCCTTTTGGAGACCGAAGCCGAGGGAATTAAGCTTCTGTACAACCTCTTCAAGGGATTTTCTTCCCAGGTTGCGAACCTTCATCATATCCTCTTCGGACTTGTTAATTAAATCTTCAACAGTATTGATACCTGCTCGCTTGAGGCAGTTGAACGAACGTACAGACAAATCGAGGTCTTCGATAGTCATTTCGAGGATCTTCTCCTTGCCCTTGTCGTCCTTTTCGACCATAACTTCTGCAGAGGAAGCCTTGTCGGAGAGGTTGACAAAGAGGTTAAGGTGCTCGGTGAGTACCTTTGCCGCAAGAGAAACCGCCTCTTCGGCGCTGATAACGCCGTTTGTCCAAACGTCAAGCGTAAGCTTATCATAGTCGGTGATCTGACCTACACGGGTGTTGTCTACCGTGTAGTTTACCTTTAATACGGGCGTGTAGATAGAGTCGATGGGGAGAACGCCGATAACGTTGTTGCCCGCGAGCTGCTTGTTGCGCTCGCCCGAAACGTATCCTCTGCCCCTGTCGAGAGTGATCTCCATATTGAGCTTTGCGCCCTCGCCGAGAGTGGCGATGTGGAGATCGGGATTGAGGATCTCAACCTCGTCGTCGCACTTGATGTTCGCTGCGGTAACAACGCCCGCGCCCTCGGCGTCGATCTCGACTACCTTGGGGCTTACCTCGTGGAGCTTGGGAACAAGACTCTTGAGGTTAAGTACGATTTCCGTTACGTCCTCTTTTACGCCCGGAATAGTTGAAAATTCGTGAAGAACGCCGTCAATCTTTACTGATGTGACAGCACAGCCCTCAAGTGAGGAAAGCAGCACTCTGCGAAGGCTGTTGCCGAGAGTGTTGCCGAATCCGCGTTCAAGCGGTTCAACGACAAATCTGCCGTACTTTCCATCCTCGGTTAATTCCGCTGTTTCAATTCTTGGCTTTTCTATTTCAATCATTCGCGAATCCTCCTTTATTATGCCGCCTTGTTTTGGCAGCTTGTGTAATCTGTCGTATATATTCTGTTACAATAGACGCGCCGTGTGTCTGCGCATCGCATAGAGTGGCGGGATAACGTGCCCGCCGGCACCAGATTACTTGGAGTACAACTCAACGATGAGGTGTTCTTCAACAGGATAGTCGATATCGTCTCTCTGCGGAAGAGCAATAACCTTGCCGCCGAGGAGGTTCTCGTCCTTCTCAAGCCACTTGGGAGTGAGAGTTGAAGCGTTTTCGCCCTCAGCGATTGCCTTGAATCTTGTTGTTGAGCGGCTCTTCTCTCTTACTGCGATAACATCGCCTACCTTAACGATATAAGAGGGGATGTTGACCTTTTTACCGTTTACTGTGAAATGAGCGTGGTTGACAAGCTGTCTTGCCTCACGTCTTGTGGAAGCTAATCCCAGACGGAAAACAACGTTGTCAAGTCTGCGCTCTACGAGGGACAGCAAAGCCTCGCCGGTCTTGCCCTCGGCCTTCTCGGCCTTCTCGTAATAAGCGCGGAACTGCTTCTCAAGGATGCCGTAGATAAACTTTACCTTCTGCTTCTCTGTGAGCTGCATGCTGTACTCGCTCTTTTTTCTTCTCATTTTACCGCCGGGGTTTCTGTTGGAAGTCTTCTTGCTGTAACCCATAACGGCGGGTGACAATCCGAGCGCTCTGCAACGCTTTGCGATCGGCTGCATATTTTTAGCCATTATAAATTTCCTCCTTTAATAATACTATACACGTCTTCTCTTGGGAGGACGGCATCCGTTGTGAGGAATTGGAGTAACGTCTTTGATCATTGTTACCTCAAGACCTGCTGTCTGAAGCGCTCTGATAGCTGCCTCTCTGCCCTGTCCGGGTCCCTTTACATAAACCTCAACGTACTTCATACCATGCTCCATTGCAGCCTTTGCAGCTGTCTCTGCAGCGGACTGAGCCGCAAACGGAGTTGACTTCTTTGAACCTCTGAATCCGAGTTCGCCTGCGCTTGCCCAAGAAACAGCGTTACCCTGTGTATCGGAAATTGTAACAATAGTATTGTTAAATGTAGACTGGATATGAGCCGCGCCCTTTTCAATGTGCTTGCGCTCACGGCGGCGGCGGATAACCTTTTTACCTTTTGGTGCTGCCATAGTCGTGAACCTCCTTACTTCTTCTTGTTCGCCATGGTCTTACGGGGTCCCTTGCGGGTACGCGCGTTAGTCTTTGAACGCTGACCTCTTACGGGGAGACCCTTTCTGTGACGCACGCCACGGTAACAGCCGATATCGATAAGTCTTTTGATATCATAAGCTATGTCACGGCGAAGGTCACCTTCTACGCGGCAGTTGTGCTCAATGTACTCTCTGAGCTTTGATACATCTTCTTCTGTTAAGTCCCTGACACGGGTGTCGGGATTAACGCCTGTTGCAGCAATAATGTCTGTTGCAGTTTTACGACCGATGCCGAAAATATATGTCAAGCCGATCTCGACTCTTTTATCTCTCGGCAAGTCAACGCCTGCTATACGAGCCATTTAAGTTGCACCTCCATATTGAATTAAGTTAGTTTTTTGAATAAAGTTTTGTGCTAGTGTTGTAGGGGCGAGCATTGCTCGCCCGCGGGCGGTCACTGACCGCCCCTACGCATAATGCAGAATGAAATTATCCCTGACGCTGCTTATGCTTGGGGTTTTCGCAGATAACGAGGATCTTACCCTTTCTCTTGATTACCTTGCACTTATCGCACATTTTCTTTACTGAAGGTCTGACTTTCATTAATAATCATTCCTCTCTGTTAAAAGTCGTTTTTTGATTATTTGAATCACTTGGATCTCCAGGTAATTCTGCCTCTGGTCAGGTCGTAGGGAGACATCTCCACTGTAACCTTATCGCCCGGCAAGATGCGGATGAAGTTCATCCTGAGCTTGCCTGAAATAACAGCTAATATCACGTGACCGTTCTGGAGCTCTACCTTGAACTGAGCGTTGGGCAGGGCTTCTTTTACGATACCTTCTACTTCAATAACGTCCTGTTTTGACATTCGTTAACCTCCGTTGTGGTTTTTTAATATCTGTCTAAGTTTAGGATTTGTGTCTGTCGGACCCGTGTGAACCGAGTTTGTAGGCGCAAGGTGGATAAGCTTTTTCTTTTTAGGCTTATCGGCTTTGCGTCTTTTGCCGTCCGCGATGTACGCGTACTCTCCGTCTGTTTTGAGCACAACAAAGAATTTGTCCTTGTCGCGCCCCGCTTTTGCCCTTACTATACTTCCTTTTACAATGTCCATAATTGTTCCTTAATCGCACAAGGTCATAATTTTGGGATCGTCGGGAGTGACAGCTATCGTGTGTTCGAAATGAGCCGAAAGCTTTCCGTCAAGGGTTTTGACCGTCCACTTGTCGCCCATAACACGAACGTGGTGTGTGCCCTCGTTTACCATGGGTTCGATGGCGATTGTCATTCCCGGGAGCAGCTTTACGCCTCTGCCGGGTGTACCGAAGTTTGGTACGCTTGGGTCTTCGTGTAAATTCGCACCTACGCCGTGGCCGACGTAATTTCGTACCACCGAGTAGCTGCGAGCTTCGACATACCTTTGAACCGCGCTGCCGATATCGCCTATGCGGTTTAACGCGGCTGCCTGTTTAATTCCCTCATACAGGCTCTCCTTAGTGGCGTCGAGCAAAGCCTGCGCGTTCGCGCTGATTTTGCCGCAGGGATAGGTATAGGCGTTGTCGCCGTGATACCCCTTATAGTAAGCACCAACATCAACGCTCACTATATCGCCCTCTTTAAGGATGATGTCCTTTGACGGTATGCCATGGATAACCACGTTATTTACGGAAATACATGCGCTTGCGGGAAATCCGCCGTAACCGAGAAACGAGGGAGAAGCTCCCTGTTTCTCGATATACTTACGGATGATAGTATCGATTTCAAGGGTTGATACCCCGGGCTTTACAGCCTCGCCCGCAACGCGTAACGCCTGTGCAGAGATCCTGCAGGCGTCTCTCATCAAAGAGAGTTCCCGCGCTGTTTTGATTGACACCATTCTTAAGCCTCGATAGCCTTGAGAACTGCCGCGGTTGTATCCGCTACTGTGTTCTGACCCGCTACATTAACAAGCTTACCCTGCTTTTTGTAGTAGTCAGCAAGAGGCTCTGTCTCTTTGTGATATACAGCGAGACGAGCAAGTACGGTGTCGGGGTGGTCGTCCTTGCGCTGAACAAGGGTGCCGCCGCAATCGTCGCAAACCCCATCCTTTTGAGGCTTTAAGCTCTCAATGTGATAAGGTCTGCCGCAATTTTCGCAGACACGGCGTCCGGACATACGCTTGATAATACTTTCGTCAGGTACGTCGATGTTGATGACGTACTTGATATCAACGCCCATATTGTCCAGAGCCTCGGCCTGGGGAATGGTTCTCGGGAAGCCGTCAAGGATGAAGCCCTTCTTGCAGTCGTCCTCGCTCAGTCTTTCTTTGACGATACCGATTACGACTTCGTCGGGAACAAGCTTGCCGTCATCCATATAGGACTTAGCCTTGAGACCCATCTCAGTGCCGTTTTTCAGCGCTTCACGGATCATGTTTCCGGTTGAAATAGTGGGAATACCAAAGTGCTCGCAAAGTACAGCAGCCTGTGTGCCTTTACCTGCACCGGGAGCGCCTAACATGATAATGTTCATCATAATATTATACCTCAATATGATTTATTAGTCAAGAAATCCTCTGTAATGACGCATCATCATCTGGCTTTCGAGCTGCTTAACTGTCTCAAGCGCAACGCCTACTACGATGATGATAGATGTACCGCCGAGGGACAGGCCCTGGAGATTGGAATTGATCTTACCGAAGAGCAGCGGAACAAGAGCGATAAACGCAAGGAACAGCGCGCCGATAAGAGTGATCCTCGAAAGGATCTTTTTAATATATGCGGCTGTCGGAGCGCCCGGGCGAATACCCGGAACCGTACCGTTATTCTGCTTGAGGTTGTTCGCCATTTCAACAGGATTGTACTGGATGGTTGTATAGAAATATGCAAACATCAAAATTAGGATAAAGTACAGTATAATGTAAAACCAGCTGTCTGAGTGGAAGGCACTGAAGAACACTCCCCAGAAACCTTCTGTTTGTTTTCCTATAAACAGCTCGATAGTGCCGGGGATAGAAAGGATCGAGCTTGCAAAGATGATGGGAAGTACGCCGCCGAGCGCTACCTTGATGGGAAGGTGGCTGGACTGACCGCCGTACATCTTTCTGCCTACAACACGCTTAGCGTACTGGATGGGGATCCTTCTCTCACTATCCTGCATAAAGGTGATAAGCCAAATAATAGCGAGGAACATTACTACCCAGATTATTACGTACGCAAAGAACTGCGGCTGACCGCTTCCAACTTCATCGTCTGTGCCGAGGCCGAGGTTCCACAGCTCAATAAGATAGCGAACTGTTGCGGGGAATCTCGCTATGATACCGGCAAACAAGAGGATCGAGATACCGTTTCCGATACCGTACTTGTTGATCTGCTCACCGAGCCACATCATCAGCGCGGTACCCGCGGTAAAAACAAGCACGATAACGATCGCAGCGAATACCATTGAAAAACCACTGTTATAAATAGTGATATTTTGACCCTTCAGATAGAAGAAGTACGCTGTACCCTGGATCAGGCCGAGCGCTACGGTGGTGTAACGCGTTATAGTACCGATCTTACGTCTGCCTGCTTCGCCCTCTTTTGAGAGTCTCTCAAGAGCGGGGATAGCAACACAGAGAAGCTGGATAATGATCGAGCTGTTGATGTACGGTGTGATACCCATCGCGAACAGTGTAGCGTTTGAGAACGCGCCGCCCGAAATGGTGTTGAAGTACGCGATCATATTGTTTGCGCCTTCTTTTGTAGCATCGTTAGCTGCGCTCATTACTGATTGAAGTGTATTCATATCAAGGAACGGAACGGGTATTACCGAACCTACTCTGAACACAACAATGATCAAAAGTGTAAATAAAATCTTTTTACGCAGGTCGGGGATGCCCCAAGCGTTTCTGATTATCCTAAACAATTAGACCACCTCTGCCTTTCCGCCGGCAGCTTCGATTGCCGCCTTTGCTGATTCGGAAAAAGCAGAAACCTTAACGGTGAGTTTCTTGTCAAGCTTACCGTTTCCAAGCACCTTGACAGCGTCAAACTTACCCTTTACCACGCCTGCCTCAACAAGCGCCTGAGCGTCAACTGTATCACCGTCGTTGAATTTTCTGTTTAATGCGCTGAGGTTAATAGCAACCACGTTCTTAGCAAAGATGTTGTTGAAACCTCTTTTGGGGACGCGGCGCTGAAGAGGCATCTGACCGCCCTCAAAGCCCGGACGAATGCTTCCGCCTGAACGAGCCTTTTGACCTTTGTGTCCCTTGCCGGCTGTTTTTCCCCAGCCGGAGCCGTGACCTCTGCCGATTCTCTTGGCTTTTTTCTTTGAGCCAAGGGCCGGTGAAAGTTCATTTAACTTCATTAGTTCGCACCTCCTTGCTTACGCTTCACTAACCTCTATGAGGTGGATTATTTTTGCTACCTTACCTTTGGTCGAAGGATTGTCGGGCTGATTTGTAGTATCGCCGATTTTCTTAAGACCTAAGGAGTGGGCGGTTGCAATCTGATCTTTTTTAGCGCCGATAAGGCTTTTTACTAACTTGATTGTCATAATTTGCAGCCTCCCTTATTAAAGTATTTCCTTAACGGATTTACCGCGGACCGCGGCAACTTCCTCTGCTGTTCTGAGAGCAGCAAGACCCTGAAGGGTAGCTCTTACAACATTGCAGGGGTTATTTGAGCGGAGCGCCTTTGTTCTGATGTCCTTGATGCCTACCGCCTCAACGACCGCACGAACGGGACCGCCCGCGATTACGCCTGTACCGGGTGCGGCGGGCTTCATAAGCACTCTGCCTGCGCCGTACTCGCCGATGATCTCATGAGGAATCGTTGTACCTCTGAGCGAAACCTTCATAAGGTTCTTTTTAGCGTCGTCAATACCCTTGCGGATAGCGTCGGGTACCTCGCCCGCCTTACCGATACCGAAACCAACGGTTCCGTTACCGTCGCCTACGACCACGAGAGCCGCAAACTTAAAGATACGACCGCCCTTGACCGTCTTTGATACACGGTTGATGGTGACGACTCTTTCCTTTAACTCGCCTGTTGCTTCTACTATATTAGCCAAAGTTATTCCTCCTGTTCCTTAGAAATTGAGGCCGCCCTCGCGAGCGCCTTCGGCCAATTCCTTAACACGGCCGTGATAAATGTTACCGCCTCTGTCGAATACAACGTCAACGATGTTCTTCTCTTTAGCACGCTCTGCTACGAGCTTGCCGACAGCCTTAGCTGCCTCTTTGTTTCCGCCGTTGCCTGTGATGGACTTGTCAAGACTTGACGCCTGGCAAAGTGTAACACCGGCTACATCATCAATAATCTGAGCGTAGATGTTATTGGTTGAGCGGAATACGCACAGACGCGGACAAGCTGCAGTACCGCTGACCTTTGAGCGGACTCTCTTATGGCGTTTTGCGCGTGCCTTTTTTGTATCAGGTCTGCTTACCATTATTATTCACTCCTTAATTATTTACCCTTACCGGCTTTGCCTTCCTTGCGGCGGACATATTCGTCAACGTACCTGATTCCCTTGCCCTTATACGGCTCGGGGGGACGTTTTTCTCTGATTTCGGCAGCAAACTGACCAACTTTTTGCTTATCAATGCCGACAACCTTGATCGTGTTGGGATCGGGGACTTCAAGCTTGATGTCCTTTGTATCCTCAACGATTACCTGGTGTGAGTAACCGAGATTCATAACGCATTTGTTGCCCTGCTTCTGAACACGGTAACCAACGCCGTTTACCTTGAGCTCCTTGGAGTAACCCTCTGTAACGCCTACAACCATATTGTTGATGAGCGTTCTTGTCAGTCCATGGAGCGAGCGGTTTTCTTTTCTGTCATCGGGACGTGTAACCTCTACGGAACCGTCCTTGATCTCTACCGTCATATTGGGATTGTAGGCAAAATCAAGTGTGCCCTTGGGTCCCTTTACGGTAATTACGCCGTTCTCGACCTTGATGTCAACACCGGCGGGAATATTTATAGGTTTTCTTCCAATTCGAGACATTTTCGCACCTCCTCTTACCAAATGTAAGCGAGAACTTCGCCGCCGACGTGCTGCTTGCGAGCCTCACGGTCGGTCATAACACCCTTTGAGGTTGAAATGATAGCAACGCCGAGTCCCTTCATTACCTTTGGCATATCTTCTGCATTACTGTAAATACGCAAACCGGGCTTTGATACTCTTCTGAGACCTGTGATAACGGGTCTTTTACCCTCGAGGTACTTGAGAGTAACCTTGATGATGCCCTGCTTTCCGTCCTCGATAACCGTGAAATTCTTGATGTAGCCCTCGTCAACAAGAATCTGGCAAATTGCCTTCTTGATGTTTGAGGCGGGAATTTCAACAGAATCGTGCTTAGCTGCGTTTGCGTTACGAATTCTTGTAAGTAAATCAGCTATTGTATCTGTAATCTGCATTACCTTTTTTCCTCCTTGCTTACCAGCTTGCTTTCTTTACGCCCGGGATCTCACCCTTGTAAGCGAGCTCACGGAAGCAAATACGACAAATACCATACTTGCGGAGGTAGGCGTGTGGTCTACCGCAGATGTTACATCTTGAGTATTCTCTT
>CACYQK010000054.1:0-9332 GCA_902776495.1 uncultured Ruminococcus sp.
TCTTTAGTTCTACCTTCTTCAAATTCTTGTAAGGTTTCACCAACACAGTAAAGAGGAACCATATTATTAGCGAAAAGGGCCGCCATTTTATCACGACATTTTAAATTGGTTTCATTATCGTACGCTCTTCTTTCAGAGTGACCAATAATAACCCAATCAATACCGAATTCTTTAAGCATTGGGATGCTCACTTCTCCGGTATATGCGCCACTTTCTTTAAAGTGACAGTTTTGAGCAGCAACAATCATATCTTTGCTCGCCGCTTCTTTAGTAGCAGCAAGAGAGAGATAAGTTGGAGCAACTCCTAAATCGATTTGATGTTTTTTTGCGAGTTCAGCAAGTGGACGAGCATTAATAGCGAATTCTTTAGCTTCGCTAGCAAGCTTATTCATTTTCCAGTTGCCGAGTAATAATTTTCTTCTCATATTACTTAATCACGTCAATTCCAGGAAGATGACCATCGTTTTCGATCATTTCAAGGGACGCTCCTCCACCAGTAGAAACGTGTGAGAATTTCTCTTTATAGCCAAGCTTTTTAGCAGCGGAAGCACTATCACCACCACCAATTACAGTAAAGGCACCTTTAAGTTCGGCACACGCTTTACAAACAGCAACGGTACCAGCGGTGAATTCGTCTTTTTCAAAGACGCCCATTGGACCATTCCAGAAAACGGTTTTAGCTTTAGCGATTTCTTTAGGAGTAGTAATAATTAGTCTGTGTATTAGCACGTTTTTTGTGTTGTCAAATATAAGTAAACAGAATAAAGAAAAAAGGAAATCTAATAATTTATCAACGGTTTCCGAAATTCAAACAACGTCTCCGTTTGATAAATTGATTAGACATGATGATTATACTCAACATGATGATTATACTCAACAGAATACTATTGCGATTGAAACGCAAAAACCGACAGAAAACACGGTCAAACCTCTTATTAGAGTGGTTGGTGAGCCTATTGAAACCGCAAAACAGATGCTTGAGGCTGAGGGCTACAAAGTAGTTATCGGCGATTACTATTACGACGATTTCTATTATAAGGATAATGTTGTTTCTCAGTACCCCGAGGCTTATACAGAGGTAGAACCCGGCAGCACAATAACTCTTAATGTCTCGCTTGGACCAGAAACAACGCATAGCTAATAATCTGTAGATTATGGATGAATTTACAGTGAAACTGAAACAAATGGAATGTATCGCGAATATAAGATGAACAGCGGAGGAACTATATGTATTGTTATGAATGTATGAAAGAAATCAAGGACGGAAGCAAGTTTTGCTACTACTGCGGAAAATCTACGCAGTGTGAGGAGCAGCCGCATCTTCTAAAGCCCGGCACTATCCTGCACAACCAGTATTTGGTCGGCAACCCGATAGGCGAGGGCGGTTTTGGGATAACTTACGTCGGACTTGATTTGAACCTTGATATGAAGATCGCGATCAAGGAATTCTATCCCGTGGGCTTTGCAAACAGAAACAATACTGTTTCCAATAACGTCACGCTTAATTACGAAAACGAGGGAGAGTATTTCAGAACAGGCGTTGAGCGCTTCCTTCAGGAGGCAAAGAGCATCGCCAAGTTCCACAACGAGCGCGGAATCGTAGACGTAAGGGCATTTTTTGAAGAAAATGATACCGCGTATATAATCATGGAGTATCTCGAGGGAGAGAACCTCAGCCAAAAGCTGAAAAGAGACGGCAAATTCGAGGCAGAAGATATCTTCAAAATGTTCCTGCCTATGATGAATACGCTTGATAAAATGCACCATGAAAACATCATTCACAGGGATATTTCGCCCGACAATGTCCGCATCCTGCCCGACAACACGCTGATGCTGATGGACTTCGGCTCCGCGCGCTACTACACGGGTATGGAAAAAAAGACGATGTCCGTGCAGTTCAAGCCCGGCTACGCCCCGTTTGAGCAATACAACAAAAAAGGCAACCAAGGACCTTGGACGGATGTTTACAGCCTGTGCGCGACTATTTACAAGTGCGTTACCGGCGTTACTCCCGTTGACGCTCTCGAGCGCAGCCAGGAAGATACTCTTCAAAGGCCGTCCGAGCTCGGAATACATATCCCCGAATCGCTCGAAAACATAATTATGTATGGTATGGCTATCCGCCCCGAAAACCGCTGCCAAAGTATGAGCGAGCTGCTTAAGATCACCGCTGACGCAATCAACAGCCAAAACGCGCCCGCCGGCAAAGCGACCGCTGCGCCTGTGGGGGTGTATGATTCAAAGTCCCCTGACGACGAATACAAAACTATGTATGCCGACAAAACATACGGCGACAGCTTTGCGAATAACAGCGGTAATAAAAACGCACCTAACAATGATCGTAACGGTGCTTACAATCAGAATAATTATCAAAGAGATGATCGCAGACAGCCCGCCTTTGATAATCGGCCGCCTGTTTATGAGAGCCGCAGACCTGTCTACGATGACCGCCCGCCATATTATGACGACCGTCCGCCGTATTACGACGACCGCCCGCCCATATATGATGATCGTAAAGAGAAAAAGCCCGTGGGCTTGATCGTGCTGTTATGTAGCATCGGTGTTTTGATAATCGCGGTCGTGGTGGCTTTGTTTATGCTCCGGCCATGGAATAAGGATAACGGCGGTGGAGATGATCCTTCATCATCTGCAAACACGGATGCGACGATCGATATAGTTGTCGAAACCGGAGATAACACTCAAGCAGACGTTGACAAAAGCGACGGAGAAAACGGCGATTCATCCGAAGAGAATGTTGACGCCGCTAAACAATTCACAGGAGCTACGGCAAGCTCAACACTTGCCCCTCAGGATGGATATACCTACGACGCCGCAAACGTGCTGAAGGATGACGAGACATGCTGGACCGAGGCGGCCGAAGGCTACGGTATAGGCGAATGGATAAAGCTCGACCTTCCCGAAAGGCAAAGAATCTATGATCTGCGTATAGTAAACGGTTACGCCGGTACCGAAAAGCAGTATAACGGCAACGGAAAGGTGAAAAAGTTAAGAGTCGAGTTTTCCGACGGTCAATACAAAGATGTTGATATCCCCGTATTCCCGACCGCAGAAAGAAGAAATATCACGTGGATAACATTTGATCCTCCGATAGTGACCGATTCTGTAAAAATCACGATCCTCGACGCCGCGTCGGGTACATACGAATCAGACGGCGTTTATGATAACTGCATAACGTATATTGCTCCGAACTAAAGCAGGTGATCGATTGAAGAATATAATAAAAGCGCTGTGCTGCGCGGCGTTGATGCTTGTTATTCTCTCGTCCTGCAATTCGGGCAAGGATAAAGCTTCATCGTCGTCAGCGTCAGCAAGCGACTCCGCGGCACAGACTTCGGCAGCGCAGACAACGCAGCCGGTCTCGACTGAGATCAAGACCGTGGTAGACGTACCCAAGCAGACCCAACCCGAGATAGACGACAAGCGCTCTGACCCCGGCGACCCAAACGATGCGACGGGCTTTGTGTCGGTCACCGACGTTGTCCCCGACGCTATGCTCGACATAAGGTATTATTCCACATACAACTTTGTCGGCGACAGGATCAACGGCTACGAGCAGCCCATGGCGCTTATCTCAAAGGAGGCGGCAAACGCCTTAAAGGCCGCCTCGGATAAGCTAAGGGAGCAGGGCTACAGAATAAAAATTTACGACGCGTACCGCCCGCAGTCGGCGGTGGATCACTTTGCCTCTTGGGCAAAAGACCTCAGCGATACAAGAATGAAGAAGTATTTTTATCCCGAGCTCGATAAATCCGTTTTGTTCGATCAGGGCTATATCGCGTATAATTCCGGGCACAGCCGCGGATGCACGGTCGATTTGACGCTGTTCGATATGGACGCGGGCAAGGACTTGGATATGGGCGGCACTTTTGACTATTTCGGCGAGCGTTCTCATACGGATTATTCGGGGATAACCGAGGAACAAAAAGCAAACCGAAACATACTTAGAGATGCGATGACGAGCAGCGGATTTGAGTCGATTGCTACGGAGTGGTGGCATTTTTCGCTAACGGATGAGCCGTATCCCGATACATATTTTAATTTTCCCGTTTCGCTTGAATACTTAAAATCCGAATAATAAACAGAAAAATCACTTGCATTGCAGGTGGTTTTTTCTTTTCCAATTTATGTTAAATTGCGCCGGCACTTGAATTATTATTCCAAATGTTGTAGAATATGGGTCATAGATTAAAAATCACATAAAGAAATAAGGAGTTTTATGATCACTAAATCAAAAAAATTTATCTCTATAATTTTGTCTTTGATGATCACGCTCTCGGTGTTTGGGTGTTTTTCGGGCTTTGCCGCGGAGAACAAAAGCGAAGAAACCGACAGCGGAACATATGAATTTGACATCGAGGACGCTACAAGGATCCAGCGCTACTGCGCGTATCTTGAAATGCTCAGCAGCGAGCGGGAAACGCTCTATGACGTTAACTTTGACGGATTCGTAACTGTAGGCGACGCGTCGCTTATCCAGATGCATATTGCCGGAATGATCGACATCCACAGCGAGGATTATCAAAACCAGCGATATACGGGCTTTACAGAGCCGGTGACAAGAGAACCTGCTGCCGGGCAGCCGACCACGGAGGATGTGACCGAAGAGCCTACCACCGAGGAAGCTACAGAGGAGCCGACAACCGAGGAAGCTACAGAGGAGCCAACCACCGAGGAGCCGACAGAGGAGCCGACACAAGACCCGACCACCGAGGAAGTCACCGAGGAGCCTACACAAGAGCCGACCGCCGATGAGCCCTCGGCTACATATGTCCGATTTGGCTTATCAACGGTCTATATGGGCATCAACGAAACATACAAGCTTAATGTCGATACCGACGCAGAGGAATATACGCTTAATTCAAGCGATGATTCCATCGCGTATATAGACGGCGACGGAGTTGTGATCCCCAAAAAGACGGGAACGATCACAGTAACCTGCACCACTTCAAACGGGCTTAATGCAAGCTGTACCGTATATGTGGGGCAGGAAGCGACCGAGCTGATTATGAATGCCCCGACGCTCACGGTAGGAACGGGCGAGAGATTTGACTTGAACAGCTATACGGTTGGCAACGGAAAATTTGCCGCGAACAGGTATTTTTACTCAACAAACGAAAGCATCGTGACAGTCGAGCCCGACACAGGCATATTTACAGCCGTCGCTACGGGCAAGGCAAAGATCATCTGCGAGCTTGTCAACGGAGTGTCGGCGGAGTGCGATATAGCAGTTTTGCCGTACTCCGAAACAATAACGCTCAACACTTATTCGGTAAAGGGAGGAGTAGGCGAGCCGCTCGGCTTTAAGTACTATCCCGAAAGCGGCAAGGCGGCGTTTGTCCACGCTTACCACTCCGAGAATGAAAAAATCGCCGAGATAGATAAAACGACCGGCGTTATGAAGGGCAAAGCTGCTGGCAAGACCAGAATATACTGCGAGATCAAAAACGGCTTTAGGATATACGCCGAGGTCACTATTTATCCGGCGCCGACGTCTGTTTCGCTGAACGCGACAAATTGTAACATCAAGGTCGGCGACGTTATCCAGCTTAAACAGTTTTATAACAGCGGTTCGTACAACACACCGTACACGCTTGAATGGACAAGCTCAAATAAGGCTGTCAACATAGAAAGCCGATCGGGTTATCTTGTCACACTAAAGGCAAAGGCGCTCGGCACGTCTGTTATCACCGCTAAGATATACAACGGACTGACCGTAAAATGCACCGTCACGGTAAAGGGAAGCAACGTCAGATGTATTGACATTTCCTCGTGGCAGGGCAGCAACGTCGATTTTAACAAGATCAAGGCTTCCGGCATAAACTACGTAATCATCCGCGCGGGCTTTAGAACCACAGCGGACAGTCAGTTTGCAAATTACTACAACAAGGCGAGAGCCGCAGGTCTCAAGATAGGCTCGTACTGGTATATGTGCGCCCAAAACTACAGCGAAGCAAAGGCGGAGGCTGCGGCGTGCGTAAAAGTCCTCGGAGGCAGAAAGCTCGACTTGCCGATATACTACGATATAGAGGACCCGACCTCGCTCAAAAACAATTCCCAGGCGGCGCTTACCAATATGGCTGTGGTGTTCTGTGACACGCTAAAGGCGAATGGCTACAAGGTAGGCACATACGCAAGCGGAAGCGTGTATGCTCATAATTACAAGCTCAATACCGATTTGTTCAGGAGCAGAGGCTACTCGATCTGGGACGCGGAATGGTCGAGCGCAAACACGGTCGTATGCGATGTATGGCAGTATTCCGACAATGGTAACGTCAACGGAATAGACGGCTACGTCGATATGGATTTGATCTATAACCTTTATATCGCGGATTAAACAACATAGATATATAAAACAACAGAGCAAGGAAATTTTTCCCTGCTCTGTTTTTCATTGCGTTTTATTTTTTTTGTGTGAACCAATGCTTTAATAGTTTTTTGCTTGATCAAAACTAATTAAGCTTTTTTACTAAACTCTGAGATCTTATCGGAAGCGTACTTCTGGATATCCATTGCGTCGAGTACATCAACCGAGCCGTCGCCGTTTACATCGGCAGCCTCTAACTGCTCGGGCGTGAGCTCAGCCTCATCCGAAGTATACTTCTGAACGAGTATCGAGTCCATGATATCAATAACGCCGTCGTTGTTAACGTCGCCGGTCATTACAGCCAGTTCGGGATCGGGTTGCGGCTCCGGCTTGGGAGCGCTTACATAAACCCAGCCTGTGTCGTCCTGATAACCCGCGCCGGGTTCCGCAACGCCCTCGGCGTTGTTGAGGTAGTAGCCGGGAAGTCTGTTTCTGATGTTATCCCTAACGCCCTTGGGAGCGTCCATATACTTAAAGATACCATCGGATTCAGCTGTGAGCTTATATGCTGTGTCCTTGCCGTTCCTTGTACCTACAGCGGCGTTCCAAGCTCTGAGAGCAACGGTCGCGCAGCTGTTCTTGAGAATATTGAACTTGTTGAGGTTACCGCTCGAGTCGACCCACGCAACGCTCAGATCGGTCGATTCGGTATCGGTACCGGCGGGAACAAATCCTACGATTTGATCGCCCGCGACCATAGATATCGCTTCCTGAGTTGTTTCAGCCGATGCCTGGAACGGTATGCACGACACTAAAGGCATCACACATAAAACCACTGCCAAAACTCGGCTTAAACTTTTGAGTTTCATAAATATGTCCTCTTTTTTTATGTATACTTACTCACAATAACAAATAATCATAATATTGATTATATTTTACCATATATAGGAAAAACGCAATCCAAAAATACCCTTGCATTTTTGGCAATAATGACAATAAACCGCCAGCAAAGGAATAAAAAAGAACTGTCATCCTGAGCTTTAGCGAAGGATCTCATATCTCTTTATCTGAGTTTGGTGATAGCACCGTGAGATTCTTCGATCCGCGCCGTCGCCGCCGCGACCTCAGAATGACAGCTAAATTATTCCGTTGTTATTAAAGCCTTACGGGGATGTTTTTCTCGTTGAGGTATTTCTTCAACTCGGGGATAGGTATCTCGCCGAAGTGGAACAGCGACGCCGCGAGCACCGCGTCAGCCTTGCCGACGGTGAACGCGTCATAAAAATGCTCGAGCGCGCCCGCTCCGCCGCTCGCGATAACGGGGATGCCGACCCTTTCGGAAACAGCCTTTGTCAGCGCCAAATCGTAGCCCTTTTTCTGTCCGTCCTCGTCCATACTCGTCAGCAAGATCTCGCCCGCGCCAAGCTCTTCGCACTTGACCGCCCATTCGACCGCGTCAATGCCCATCGGCTTTCTGCCGCCGTGAACATAAACCTCCCAGCTGTCGCCGTTGCGCTTGGCGTCGATCGCCGCCACAACGCACTGACTGCCGAACTTATACGCCGCCTCGCTGATAAGCTCCGGACGGTATACCGCAGCGGAATTTACCGAGACCTTGTCGGCTCCGGCTCTGAGCAGGGCGTTAAAATCGTCAACGCTCCTGATACCGCCGCCGACGGTGAAGGGGATAAAGATGGTATTCGCCACCTTTTCGACCATATCAATAGTGATATTCCTTGAATCGCTCGACGCCGTGCTGTCCAAAAACACAAGCTCGTCGGCGCCCTGAACATCGTACTGCTTGGCGCACTCAACGGGGTCGCCCGCGTCAACAAGGTTTACAAAGCTCATTCCCTTTACGACTCTGCCGTTTTTAACGTCGAGGCAGGGGATTATCCTTTTTGCGTACATCATTTACCTCCTACGATTTCGACAAAGTTTTTGAGTATCTTCAGACCGACCTCTCCGCTCTTTTCGGGGTGGAACTGGGTCGCGAAGACATTTCCGCGTTCAACTGCGGCGTCGATAGTGACTCCGTATTCGGTCTGAGCCGCCACGATGTTCTTGTCAGCGGCGTTCAAAAAGTATGAGTGTACAAAGTAAACGTAGGGATTTTCCTCGATTC
The DNA here is from genome assembly GCA_902776495.1 of uncultured Ruminococcus sp. Lineage (GTDB taxonomy): Bacteria > Bacillota > Clostridia > Oscillospirales > Acutalibacteraceae > Ruminococcoides. The sequence continues at coordinate 8,451 of CACYQK010000054.1, forward strand.
CCTCAAAAAGCCTGCTGCCCTTTTTAACAGTAAGGCTGTTCCAGCCCATATGCGGTATCTTCAAGCCCTCGCCGTTCGGTATCTTTGTGATAGCGCCGTCAAAGATCCCGAGACCCTCCGCGCCCTTGCTCTCGTCGCTTCCGGGGAAGAGGAGCTGCAAGCCGAGGCAGATACCCAAAAACGGCTTACCGCTGTTTATGAATTCAATAACAGTTTCCTTAATATCGAGCTTGTTGAGGCTGTCAACGGTGTCGCCGAACGAACCGACTCCCGGCAGTACCGCGCCGTCTGCGGATAGTATATCTTCCTTTTTGTTTGTAATAAAGCAGTCGCAGCCAATGTGCATGAGCGCCTTGCTGACGCTTTGAATATTGCCCGCGCCGTAATCAATAATAGCTATCATAATTAACTCCTAAAGTTTTTGTATTCATATATTATCATATCAAACGGCTTTTTGCAACAAAAAGATATGCTGAATTCATAAATATAATTAAAATTTTAATATTTGCCTGCAAAATTCTTGAAAAATGCAGGACGATGTGATAAAATGAATGTCGGACTAAAAAACAAGGAATGAAGTTAATGATAACACATCTTCTTACAAGAATAGATTTAATGATGGGCAGCTTCTCAAAGGGACAAAAGCGCATCGCCCTGTACATCGAGGAGCACTACGACAAGGCGGCGTTTATGACCGCCTCAAAGCTCGGCGAGACCGTCGGAGTTTCCGAGAGCACGGTAGTAAGGTTCGCCACCGAGCTCGGCTATGACGGATACCCAAAGCTTCAAAAGGCTATGCAGGAGATGATCCGCAACAAGCTCACCTCGGTACAGAGGATAGAGGTCACGTCAAGTCGTATCGGCGACGACAACGTGCTCGAC